>NZ_JBALDU010000032.1:0-55620 GCF_036917235.1 Nostoc sp. | reverse complement strand
ACAAGCCGCAGTTGTTCAATCAGAGAACTACCCATAATTTTCCTCCCCTCAACACTTGCAATTTTACCTGTTTTAGGGAATGAATCAGCCCTGCCCTTAAAAAGGGGGACTTATAAACCTCTTTTACCCCCTTTTTAAGGGGGTCGCCGCAGGCGGGGGGATCTTAACCGAAGGGTATTGCAGAAATTTGGACTCTGTAAAGTGATTGGTTAAATAAACACCAAAGGTTTATCTTTTAAGGGAGCAAAAGCTTCAGCGTCAAACTTATACAAACTAGCTGGACGACCAGCACCCCGTGATACCTTAATTCCGGTATCGCATAAAAAACCTAACTTGAGTAGACGCGCCCGAAAATTAGAATAATCGGAAAAGTTATCACCTAAAACTGTGGCGTATAACTGATATAAATCATTCAAGGTGAACATTTCTGGCAAGACTTCAAAAGCCACCGGGCTATACTCTAATTTATTTCGCAACCGCCTATGTCCATAAGCCAGAATTTCATTATGGTCAAAAGCTAATTGCGGCACTTCTTTGACTGGATACCAAGCTATGCCAGTCATGCGATCGGCAATCAATTCGGCTTCTTCAAATCGCACTAGGGCAAAGTAACTAACTGATAGATAACGCACACCATAACTATCAGTTGCTTCCCGTGGATCGCGATTCGGCCCGCCAAATGTATAGAGTTGTTCTAAATAGAGATTGTTGACCTTAATTTTCTCTGCCATAATGCGATAGGCGGCATCTTCTAAAGACTCTCCTGGACGTACCAAAGTACCAGGAAGACTCCAATGATTTAAAAATGGTTCTTGCTGTCGCATTACTAAAAGAACTAACAGCCGATTTTGTACAGTATCTACAGAAAAAATTACATTATCAACACCAACCTTGAAATCGGCCAAAGGTTGTTGGTTTAACGGAGTTGGTATCTTTTTTTGTGAACGTCCTGGCATTCGTACAAATGCTCTCGATTAATATAGGCAACTACAGGGGCTGTGAGGGCTTGGGGATCTCCATGTTCGCGGTACGCTGTTGAGGAAACATCTAGACCGGTCAGACTAGCGATCGCAATTTTCCCTCCCAGCTTTTGCACTACCTCTGAACTAGATTCATCTATTGCATATCCGGGTCGCGGTACAATCAGTAGTTGTACTTGCTGTAACAAATCTTCAATGCGATACCAACGTGGTAGCTGACTCAGTAAATCTGAACCAACGATCATCGTTAATTCAGCGTCTTCACCCCAAGTAAGCTTCGCTTTTTCAACTGTTTCCAGCGTTCTGAAGCTACTCAATTCTTGTTCCAAAGCAATATTATGCCGTGGTGCGTCTATATCCGCAATCAACAGTCGCAACATTGCCGCCCGATGCTCTAAGGGTGTTTGATGGGACTTAAATGGATTATCCGCCGCCCAAACCGCTACCCAATCATAACGCTCAGACAACCAACTCAGAATTTTTTGATGTCCCGCAGTTGGTGGATCGGCACTAGTACCAAACAAAGCAACTCTCATAATAATTCGTAATTCGTAATTCGTAGTTCGTAATTAAGACATACCGAAAGAGTAATTATTACCTCTGTGTACTCAGCGCCTCTGCGGTTCGTTTCTTCGTTTCCTCTGTCAACTGTTGCAGTGCGGCAGAAATTTCCACTTCTACAGCCATCGGATGATCCAAACGCCGTGTTTCCTGTGGCAAACTGGCAACTGAGGCGGCGGTACGCTGACGAATTGTTGCCAACGACTCCAACGGCTGCACCCGTTCACCTTCTTGTACTACCAACTGCAACAAAGGTTCTTCATCCAGAGAACTTTCACCTAAGAGTCCCAATCTGTCTCCTTTTACCTTACCTCCCGTAAACGAACGAAAAATCTGCTTGCGCCCTGGATAAGTAACCTTACCACTCGACTGCTTCATCACTGGGATGCCATCAATGTCTACAAGTTTATAAACTCCATTAACAGGCGAACCTGTAACTAGTCGCGTTCCCAGTCCGTAACCATCAATTTGCGCCCCAGCAGCTTTTAATCTGGCAATTTCCCACTCGTCCAAGTCGCCACTAGCAAAAATTGGTACACCGGGAAGGAGCGATCGCACCTGTTTTGATAAGGTAACTAAATCTCCTGAGTCCAATCTCACTCCTGTCAATTGCATTTCCCCGGAATTTACTTTTTCGGCCAAGCGCTGGGCAGCAGCAATGGTATCGTAAGTATCAATTAGTAATGGCGCACCCGGAAAATAGCGATGAAATGCACTAAAAGCTTGTTCTTCAGTGCCTTCTATTGCTGATAACGCCATCACCAAGGCGTGTGCCATCGTACCACTTGGCTGTTGTCCCAGTTGTAGCGCTGCTAACACATTGGAAGTGGAATCTAACCCACCCGCCAACGCCGCTCGCGCCGCCCACAAAGACCCTTGGGGACTAAATGCCCGTCTTGTACCAAATTCTAAAAGTGTTGCTTTTTCCCCCGCTACATCCCGCAACCGTGCTGCTTTTGTGGCAATCAAAGTCTGGTAATTAATCGTATTCAGGAGATAAGTTTCCACTAGTTGGGCTTGCCAAAGGGGTGCTTCGATTCGCAACAGTGGTTGATTGGCAAACACAGCCGTCCCTTCCGGTACTGCCCAAACATCACCCGTAAATTTTCCCTCAGCTAAAAGTGACCAAAAGCGATCGCTTGCGTGAGCAAAAATTCCTGTTGTCTGTAATGCCGCAATTTGCGCAGCACTAAAGCGGATTTTGGCTAAATATTCCAATGCTTGCGTTAGCCCCATTGCAATCAAATAACCAAAACCCTCTGGCAATCGTCTGACAGACAATTCAAAGCTTGCCCGTCGTTGTTCTATACCTTCGCCTGTGTAACAAGCTGCCATTGTTAACTGGTAAAGGTCGGTCAGCAAGCTGTAGTCATCGGCAGAAAGGTTTAGTTCCTGGTTCTGCTGGCTTTGCTGTTTATATACATAGTCCAAATCTGGCAAAGTTGTCATGCAAGAGCTTCCTTACAAGATGCTTCTTTTATTTATGGTAAATATTACCATAAATAATGTCAACTCCCTGCAAGTATATTGTCTGAGATTGCCGCAGAACAGTAGGTTTATCGGTAGCTTAATACTAACTTCATAAAATACTTAATGTTTTTTAATAGTGATAGCGCGCAATAATGTTAATTAGAGCGGGTGGTAAATCAAGGAAAATAATATGCTGTCAGAGAAAGTTTGTTTTGCTTCGTTATTTTCCCAAATGGGTTGAAAGAAACAACTATGTTACAATTAGAATCAAAGAGAAAAGTTTGATTTTTTGACAAGCTAAAGTATTGCGAAGTTATCTGAATAAACATTGCATATATTCTCAATATATTGAGAATATGAGCAAGGCTTGAATATCAGTATTAGAGTATAGGTAGCACAATTAAAGCGACTCGAAAAGAAGGAGTCCAATATTATGGCTATTTCCAACATCATTGCGAACGTAACCAAGTATATTTCTGAAGCTGCAATGCGGATTTTTGGGCCTAATGATGACGCTTATCCTGCGACAGGCGTACAACCGTTTACAGGTGAACCTTACGATAAGCGTAAAGATGATAATAATTAGGTGCTGATACGGTCTGTGAAAAATATTTATGAACAAAAAGATTCCCGACTTCTTCAATAAGTCGGGGATTTGATTTTCTCGGTGGAGAACCAATCAAATAGGATTGCTATAGTTGCGTTGCAATTGACATAAACTACTTAGTAACAGATTGTCCAGCCGAAAATATTTGTTGTGCCGTTAGTTGTAAGTTGGGAAAGATTAAGGAGATAAGTCGATCGTTGTTTTGAAATAATTGTTTTTGATACTCATCCTCTCTTAGGTTGCAAATTGTCACCGTTGGCTGTTTGGGTTTGCCAATATATTCTCTGCCACCAATACCTAAATAATCAACAATCCAATATTCAGGAATTCCTAACAGGGCGTAGTCTTCGGCTTTACGGGCGTAATCGTTCTGCCAGTTTGTGCTGACAACTTCAGCAATCAGTTTTATTGAGTTTCCTGATGTAATTACAGGTTGTTGTTGCCATAATGGTTCATTAATTAATTGAGTTTGGTCTAACACAATCACATCGGGACGAAAAGCTGTTTCTGTTCCTAAGAGTTTAATTAGACAGCGATGGGGAATAAAGTAGCTTAGATCCTGACGATCAATTTCTACATTCAGCTTTCGCCCAATCAATGCAGATACTTGCTCGTGTGGCCCGGTTGGTTCCATCTCGATTAATTCACCATCAATTAGTTCATAGCGATCGCACTCACCGTAATGGTTAATAAATTCATCAACGGTTAGAATTTTTGAGGCTGATTGAACCATTGTGATTATTCCTCGCGATCAGAATTCAGGACGGGCTAAACCAGTCCTGAATTCTTACTTTAAACTTTTTTCTCTCCGAACGCTAAGAGTTCCAGAATCGCTCCATTTGTCCAGCCGAAACCAACTTCGTTAGAACTATATCCAAAGGAAATATCGTCGGAAACGTTTGCAGAACAGCGTTCAACATCATATTTCTCAACTAAGGTATTGTGACGCTCAAATTCTTTAACTACCATAGCCAGGAATTTATTGGCAATGCGATCGCCTTCTATATGATAACCATAGCGGTAAAGTCCCTGGACGGCTATTAACGTCAATGGTGCCCAGCCAAAAGGTGCATCCCACTGGTTTCCGGTGACATGAGTACTGGTAAGAATTCCGCCTGGGGCTTCAAACAAAGAGAGATTTTCTGCCACTCGCTGGGCTTGGGTTGGAGAAGCAATTCCCAGCCACAGGGGATAGAATGTGGTAGCAAATTCGTAGCAACGGCGTTTTCCACTCTGGAAGTGATAGTCGCAATAGAGTCCTCGTTCTTGATTCCAGAGAAATTGATCGATCCGATCGCGCCGATATGCACCGCGATCGCGCCATTGTTTTTCTAGTTGTTCGTTCCCTAAAATCGCGTTAATTTGCGCTAAGTCTTGTTCTACCTGATATAGCAAACTGTTGAGGCACACAGGGGCGTAATGGAGGATATCAGCACTGAAGGGGCCAAATCGGTTGGTGATATCAAAGCCGGACTCGCGCATGGTGCGATCGGCCTTGTAAAATAGGTGGGTCAGTTTGTCATTTTCCCGATCGTAGTAAAGATCAACGTCGTAATCTTCAATCTCAAAGGTTTGATAATATTCCTTGACGCGATCGTAGTGGCTTTTTCCCTCGTCATCTCGCTCGGAGAACACAACTTCTGGCGCGGGGCCTTCGCCAAAGGCATAAAATCTGGATAAGCCGGTTCCGGGATTCAAATGGGGCGGTACTACCCAGTAATAGTAAAATTGTTCTAGCAGTGGTACGGTTGATCTCAACCACTCTTCATCCTGAGTGTGCTGGAATAATGCCAAAACCATCATGCTAAGGACGGGGGGTTGCGATCGCGACAGCATATAAGTCCGGTTGGCATTGAGGATAGCGCCGTAATGCTTCACCTGGTACAATAATTGGTCAACCTGGTTTTGTGCTAGCTCCCATTCTTCATCGTGCAAAAGTCCCAGTAATATAAAGTAGCTGTCCCAGCCATACATTTCGTTAAATCGACCACCTGGTACGACATAAGGGCCTGGTAGGTATAGTAACCCATGCTCTTTAATCGCTTCGACTTCCGAGGGCAAAGTGCGAATTTCTAGCTGTTGCATATCTTTTGAAGATAGCGATCGCTCCAACACAGTCTGAATGTCGGGACAATCTTCTAAGGGTGAAATGTAGACGATCCAGGGAGTATCGGTTTTGTGGTCTAGCTTGGTGTCTTTTGCAGATTGTAATAAATGTTCGTGCGATCGCGTTAAAGTTTTCCACGTTTTTTTGATATGGAGGCGCACAGCCTCAATCTGCGCGGTGGTAAGTGCTGGTGGAGTGTCGATAGCTGGAGTTGGAGTAGTCATAATTCATCTCAAAATTCAAAATGGGGGCTGGGGAATAGAGGCTAAGGACTAAAAACAGGGAGTAGCGCTATCAAGGTGAGTCTGGATGAGACTGCAACTTCTATTTCATTACTAGCTCAGAACTCGCAACTTCGAGATCAGTAGTTGGAATCTTCAGAATTTTAAAAGAACATGAACAAATACGAAATTCAATCTACATATCACCTCGATCTGGCTAGATAGGGAGCAAGAGAGTAAGAGTTTGTTCTGAAGGTTTCGCTGTGATTTTAAGTACTTCCAGATCCCCCCTAGCCCCCCTTAAAAAGGGGGATTTAGGGGGATCTATAACGTTTTACTACCGACAAGAGGACTTTTCAAACACCCTTTCAGGCAGAAGAGTTTTCCCCTCTGCCCTCTACACTTTTCCCCTCTGCCTCTTTTGCCCAAGACCCCTCAATAGGGAAAAGGTTAAAGGGTAAAGGTTAAAGGTTTTTTCTTTCCCCTTTCCCCTTCCCCTTTTCCCCAAAACCCGACAAGTATTGCAATACCCCTTAATCACTGACTAACAACGCAACTGGAAAATGGGCTAGGGCTGCTGCGATAGATAAGGTTTCTGTAGACTTTAAGGATTGCTGAGTTAGGACGTTTTTCCAGGTGTGAGAAGTTCCAGAGGGTAGTTGCAGATGCGTATCTTGCCATGACTCGCCCAAGGGGTTTTCTCCTGGCTGGATGAGGCTAGTTAAAAAGCGGGGCGCGATCGCGATCGCTGTTTGATTCCCCTCGCGCCGTGCAAAGGCGATAATGTGATTGGCGTAGGTTCCCTGAACTTCTAACGGCAAGTAGTCGCCATCCTGGAATAATGAGACATAGTTTGTTCTAGCTTGGAGTAATTGAGCCGTTAAAAACAGTTTGATTCTACCGTCTGTTTTGTCGTTCAGTAACTCCTGAATTAGTCCGAGAATATCTGTTTTTGCCTGTTCGCGGATGGCGCTTAAGTAAGTACGTCGCTGTTCAAAATCCACGGGACGGCGATTGTCTGGATCGACTAGACTCAGTTCCCAAAGTTCCGTTCCCTGGTATAAGTCGGGTACGCCAGGGGCGGTAATCTTCAGTAGAGTTTGGGAAAGGGAATTGAAGATTCCATACTCTGCAATTCGCTGTTGAAAGGGACGAAAGGCTTCTAGAAATTCTTTGGAGATGGCGGGATCGAGTACTTTCTCAATAAAGGAAGTACAAGCTTCTTCATACTCGCTATCAGGTCGTAACCAAGCTGTATGCACCTTCGCTTCTCGAATTGCTTTAATTATATAGTCCTTCACTCGTTCCACGAAGGATGCGTGTTCGTGTTCGGCAAAAGGAAACGCCCCCACTAGGGTTTGATAGAGAAAATACTCATCGTTGCGATCGGGTATAGCGAACCCGTGGCGAACGCTACGATGTCCGCGATTAATGGCGCTCCAAGTATTTACCTGCTGATCCCACTCATCGGGGATTTCTGAAAGGACATTCAACCTGGCCCGCACATCTTCGCCGCGTTTGGTGTCGTGGGTGGCGGTAGTGTTCATGGTGTGGGGCCAAGTTGCTTGGTGCTGTTGGTTAAAGGCATGAAATTTGGTTACATCAATCCCAAAATGACCGGGATTTCCCCCGACTTCATTCAGCGACAGCAAGCGATTGTATACATATAATGTGGTGTCTTCTACACCTTTCGCCATTAGTGGGCCGCTGTATTGCTGCATTCGCAAGACAAAATATATCCACTGTTCGCGTTCTGTTTGAGTCAGAGAATCATCAAACTCTAGGAGCATTAACTTTTCAATAAAAGTCAGTTCGTGCTGCAACAGGGGCGTTTGTTCTTTGGCTTGGCTAATTACTTCTTGAATGGTAGCGCGATCGCTATCTCCAATTCCATCGGGCGTAATGTAAGTACGGTAAATCGGGAACAGCGTCAAAACTTCAGCGATCGCTCTTTTTAATCCATTTAACGTAAAATCATTGCCATAGCGATATTTGCTGGAGATATTTTTTAATAAAAGAGCCAAACTGTCAATATCACCTGCTAAATTCTTTTCTAGTATCAGGTGCTTTTTATCTTTGACTATTGATGCATAATCTACTCGCGAACCGATAAAGTTATAGTAAATTTTATCGAACTGCGATTGATTTTCTGTTTGGCAAAATACGCCATTTACATAGTTGAGAAAGTCATATCCAGATGTTCCTTCAATTTTCCAATCTTTTGGCAAATCTTCAGTAATTTCTAAAATTTTCTCAACAGTGATATAAACATCACCCATTTTTTCCCGCAGCCTTTCGAGATACTGAATTGGGTTATAAAGTCCATCAATATGATCGATGCGTAAACCTGTAAACTTGCCCTCCTCAACCAGTTTTTGAATTAGGCTATGAGTATTATTAAAAACCCGCACTTCTTCAACTTTCACAGAAATCAGTTCATTGACAGTAAAGAAACGGCGGTAATTCATTTCCTCCGCGCCAACCTTCCAAAAAGCCAGACGGTAAAACTGGTCATTCAGTAATTCATCTAGGAGGTTAAAGCTTTCGGAATTACCGGGTTCTCCGTTGAAAGTTTTGATATTTTCGTCAATGAACTCGTGGATGGCCTCGTTTGTGGTGTAGAGTTCCCAAACTAATCCTTTGATAAATGCAATCTGGTCTTGTCGCTGTTTACCCGCCACTTCTGAAGGCACATTTTTGAGAATGTAGAGAATCCCCAAAAGCTTAATAAAATCGGGGTGATTGCGTCCTAGTGTGCGGGTGAGTTTCCCTAAATTATGGGTGATAAATTTTGTGTAAGATTCTAAGCGGAGTGGCAATTTCAAGCTGTAATAGTTGACAGTTAAACCGTTCTGTTCGTATTGCAGTTGAATGTGTCCGTTTTCTAGGGATGCACCATAGAAATCTCCCAGCAAAGGAGCAAGAATTCGCTCTTGGCGATCGCCAAAGGGTGCATTCCAAGAAATGTCGAAGTAGTCGGTGTAGCTGGAATCTGGGCCGTGTTCCAATATGTCCATCAAGTAATCGTTTTCGCTACTATAGGCCATGTGGTTGGGCACAATATCTTGTAACCAGCCCATACCAAGGGATTGGATTTCATCAACTAATGCATCAAAGGATTCATTAGTTCCCAGTTCTGGATTGAGTTGAGTGGCATCTACTATATCGTAGCCGTGTGTACTCCCGGATCGTGCCTTGAAAATGGGGGAGGCATATAAATCAGAAATACCCAAATCTGCTAGATAAGCTGCGATCGCTTTGGCGTTGTCAAAGCCAAACTGGGGTGTAAACTGAATTCGATAAGTGGCGGTGGGAATTCGCATGAGTTTGTTCTAATGAGAGATGGGGGAATAGGTTCGGTTAAAATGTTTGTCTCTCGGAGATCCCCCCAACCCCCTTTAAAAAGGGGGGCTTTTTTTGATTTTGACCCCCTTTTTAAGGGGGTCGCCGCAGGCGGGGGGATCTTATCTGAAACCTATTGAGAGGTAGAGGAGTTTGAACCTTTTTGCTCGGACGTTGAGCCTTTTTGCTCGGACGTTGAGCCTTTTTACTCGAACGTTGAGCCTTTTTACTCGAACGTTGAGCCTTTTTACTCGAACGTTGAGCCTTTTTACTCGAACGTTGAGCCTTTTTACTCGGACGTTGAGCCTTTTTACTCGGACGTTGAGCCTTTTTACTCGGACGTTGAGCCTTTTTACTCGGACGTTGAGCCTTTTAGCTCGAACCTTGAGGTTATGAAGCTGAAACTTTAAGTTCTAACTCTCCCCCTCATCCTTTTTCATAGAGTACTAGACTAGTAGGTTGCAATTTCACTTCTTGACCCACAGACAGATGTTCAGCAGCTTCAGAACCATGCCCAGACCATGAGGTATCAGCAGAGTCCAACAATTTATTAGCATTATGCTCAAACGGCAGAGTTACCGTCACTGGCGACGAATTAAAATTCATCACAAATATTATTTCACTTGACTCGCACCAACGCCGCACAATGACCACTTCCTTCTCTTCATCGCTAGTCGCTTCAATGAAATTGCGGTCTTGGTTGAGAAGGGCTGGATGTGTCTTGCGTAAATTAATTAACTGTCGATACCAATCCCACAGAACTTTGTGCTTTCCTTCATTGCGTAATTCCCAATTAAGTTTAGACTTGAGGAAAGTTTCTGCCGATTCTGGATCTGGGGGATCGTCTGCATAGTGAAATGCTTCAAATTCTTGTTTGCGTCCGGCTCGAACTGCTTGAATCAAATCGGGATCAGAGTGACTGACAAAGTAAATGAAGGGTGCAGTTTCGCCGTATTCTTCTCCCATGAATAACAGGGGTAAGTTGGGCGATAGCAGCATAGCGCCAGCAGCTAACTTTAATCCTTCAAAAGAGATCCGCTGGGTGAGGCGTTCTCCTTTCATTTGATTGCCGATTTGATCGTGATTCTGAATGCAGACTGTAAACTGTGACAAAGGGCGATCGCGGCAAGATACGCCATGAAAACGTTTGCGATCGGGCGAGTATTTCCAATCGTAGACAAAAGTATCGCTATAAGCTTTTGCTAAATCAGCACATTTCCCAAAATCGTGATAATATCCTTGGCGATCGCCTGTCAATAGTGTGTGCAATGAATGGTGAAAATCATCACTCCACTGAGCATCAAGACCATATCCACCCAATTCTGCCGGACGAATTATTTGCGGATTATTCAAGTCACTTTCAGCAATTAGATGGCGTTTCCATTTTTGCCCTTGTTGTGAAAAATGATGAACTGCTTCCGCCAATTCCCATAAAAAATGCTTGGCTCCCAAGTCATAAATTGCTTGAATGGCATCCAACCGCAATGCATCAATATGGAATTCGCCCAACCAGTAAAGCGCATTTTCGATAAAATAATTTCGCACACCCTGACTATGGGCGTCGTCGAAATTCAGCGCTTCGCCCCACGGCGTTTTATAGGTTTTAGTAAAGTAGGGCGCGAACTGACTCATATAGTTGCCTTCTGGCCCAAAGTGGTTGTACACCACATCCAGCACAACGGCGATATTATTTTGATGGCAAGCATTTACCAGTTGCTTGAGTTCGGCTGGACTACCGTAGGAATTTTGGACAGCATAAGGATAAACGCCATCATAGCCCCAGTTCCGATATGCCAGAGTTGCCTCAACATGAGTGTCTCCAGGAAACTGGGAGATGGGCATGATTTCAATGGCGTTAATTCCCAGTTCTCTCAGTTCTGGTAAACGGGGAATGATGGCGGTGAAACTTCCTTCTGGGGTGAATGTCCCAACGTGAACTTCATAGAAAATCATCGACTCTACAGGAATCCCAGTCCACCCTTCATCAGTCCACTCAAAAGAAGGATCGACAATTTGCGACGGCCCATGCACCCCTTCCGGTTGATACTGCGATGCCGGATCGGCAAAGTTGTCTTGGCCATTCAAGACATACCGATAAAGCGTACCCGGATATACATCGTTGACTTTCGTGTGCCAGTATCCCTCAGATTGAGGCTTGAGAGGAATTAACTGCTCTTCTGGCGTCAAAATTTTTACCGTGACGCTATCTAATAGCGGAGACCAAACTGTAAATTCACACTCTCCGTTACCCAAGTATTGAGCACCAATTTTCACGCAGTATCCTCCCGTCAGTTCAGTTTGTTGTGCCAAATTGTGGCGCTATGGCGTACCCGCCCGCTTTATAGCGATCGCAAATGTCATTGATTGCACAATGTTTACAAACACGCCAGATAGCATAATGGTTGGTCTAGCAGACTTTTCGCTAGCACCGGAAGATTGAATTTCTTAACAAAGAACTCTGTCTAAAGTAGAGTTGCGGGAGTGGCTTTTGCAATTAGCAGCTACCATCTACACAGTACGATGATTGATATGTATTAAAACGTTTACCAAATATTGCGTAGCGGTTATCGCGGATTTGTTCGTAAAAGCGATCGCCTGTCCATTTCATCCCCGGTAATGCTCGATAAGCGTCTACAAATATACTTCCGGCTGGCAATAACCACCCAATTTTTTCTATTGCATTACTACCTTGCCAACGTCTCTCAGGTAGATTGCCATCAATTAAAATCACCCCCTGTTCGCAACCTTGGGCTGTAATTCCCCACTTTAAAAGTGTCTGTTCATCTTGCATAGGAGCATAGCGAAACAGCTTTCCCTTATCTAAGGTTTCTAGCAATTGTACGAGGCTAACGCAGAGATTACAATTTCCATCGTAGATTACGTAGTAATTCATAAAAATAACGGCTCTTTGGCAATTGAATTGTTGGATGTGTATAAATACAACTTTGGTATTCTAGCTTAGAAAACCGTAGCGATCGCTCTTGCCTCACCGAAACCAATCTCCAGTTCAAATATGCATAATGTCATCTAGCTTAAGTTGTAAATTTGGCAATACATCAGAAGAAATAGTATCTCCTAAACGATATTGTTGTTGTTGGTACACACCGTTAACTAACTGACAAACGGTAAAGGTTGGTTGTTTTGGATTGCCGATAAACTGCAAGCCACCCAAGCCACGAAAATCCACAATCCAATATTCTGGGATGTTAATAAAAGCGTATTCTTCTACCTTTCTGGCATAATCATCTTGCCAATTAGTACTCACAACCTCAGCAACAAGCTTAATAGTACTGCCGTTACAAATAATAGGTTCTTTTTGCCAAAGCGGTTCTTTACTAAGTTCGGCTTTATCTAAAACAATTACATCAGGACGCAGTACTGTGGCTTCAGCAGCAGGTGGTTTTATCAGACAAGTTTTTGGAACTAGCCAGTTGAAATTAGAATTAAAAATTTCGACATAGATTCTACCTGCAATACTACCTGCAACAGCTTCGTGTGGCCCTGTAGATTCCATGTCTCTTAGTTGTCCGTCGATTAATTCGTAACGTGTATTGTCACCATATTGGGCGATAAATTCCTCGAAAGTAAGTAGTTTGGGCGAGGTGTAGGTCATAAGTCTTGTTTTGACTTAACGTTGGCTTATTATACAGCCTTGCTATGCCCCTACAGCATGGTCTGCGATCGCAGGATAATTAAGAAAATCCTAAAGCAATCCATTTTTTAATCCACATCACGATGCCTTTGTACAGCATGAAAGTTTTACAATCATAATTTCAAACAAGGACTAGAGAATGTTTATATATAAATTACTCTCACCACAAAAAATAATTAGCATTCTTATTTTTTAATAAAAAAATCTTGTGCATTGATTCCTATTTAATATATAGTCTTTTTTTGTACACACATTGGCACTAGAAAATACTGGATGCTTGCGATATGTAAGTATATCCTTAATTTTCAAATTTTGTATCTGAAAACACCAATTTTCTAATAAATAAGTATGGCTAATATCACTGGAACCCCTCTAAACGATGTTCTTAACGCTACTAATGGCAACGATGTAATCTATGGACTGAATGGAAATGACCGCTTAACAGGGAATGCTGGAGTCAATACCCTCAACGGTGGTTCGGGTGATGACAACCTTGATGGGAGAGATGGTAATGATATTCTAATTGGCGGATTGGGTAGAGATATCTTAACTGGTGGAGCAGGAGCTGATATCTTCCGTTACAACAGTGCTTTAGAAGGTGGCGATATTATCAATGACTTAAACGCATCTCAAGGTGATAAAATCCAAGTTTCTGCATCTGGATTCGGAGGTGGACTCGTAGTAGGGCAATTACAACGTTCTCAATTAACTTTCGGTAGTGCTTTCACCAATCCTAACCAACGCTTTAGAGTTGACACCAGTAGCTCGATTCTATTCTTCGACAAAGATGGTAGCGGTTCGCAATTTGGCTCCGTCGAAATTGCTAAAATAAATGGCGTTAACGGCCCTCAAGTTATCGAAGTAATCGCCTAAAAGATTTTGGATTTTAGATGGTATCGGGTGCCGTAGCGAGATGGACTATGGCACCATTAGTAGAGATCAAAAAACTCAGAAGCCGAGTTTCATAAATTTAAAAACCTAATTCTAGAAAAATATTCAATTTCAGTGTTATCATATTATTAAAAGAACAGTATATTTAATAATTTATTTTTGGAGGTTGGGTAACGCTAAAGCTCAACCTACACATTTTTATTTTTTAGGCTTAATCGAATAGTATTGCAAAGCGACCATTGCATTTAAATACTACGACAATACAAATATTAAAAGGCTTGTCCTCAGACATCACTCCCGGTTTCCAGTCATCATACTTTTGGAATGATATTTGCTTAGTTTTTTCATTAATCAAAAAATATTCATGAAATACAAACTCTTGGGCAAAAGCGGATTAAGAGTCTCTGAACTCTCCTTAGGAACCATGACCTTTGGTGAAGATTGGGGTTGGGGTGCATCTGTTGACGAAAGTCGTAAGATTTTTGATAGCTATGTAGAAGCAGGGGGAAATTTCATTGACACCGCCAACGGTTATACCGATGGTAGCAGTGAAAAAATTGTTGGCGACTTGATCGCTAAAGAACGGGAACGCTTTGTAGTTGCGACAAAATATTCCTTTCCGTTGCAGATGAATGATAAAAAGGGCGACCCGAACGCCAGTGGAAACCATCGCAAGAATTTAATTCAATCTTTAGAAGGTAGCCTGAAACGCCTAAATACTGATTACATTGATTTATTCTGGTTGCACGCTTGGGATTTTACAACACCGATTGAAGAAGTCTTGCGATCGCTTGATGATGTAGTCCGTCAAGGTAAAGTACTTTACATCGGCATTTCTGACACACCCGCTTGGATTGTTTCTCAAGCAAATACCATCGCCCATTATCAAGGATGGACGCAGTTTGTCGCCCTGCAAATTGAGTATAGTTTGATTCAGCGGACACCAGAACGGGATTTGATTCCGATGGCTAAAGCCTTCGATTTGGCAGTAACACCGTGGTCGCCTTTGGGTGGTGGCGTGTTGACAGGTAAGTATAATCAGCCTCCTCAAGCAGGCGGTGAACAAGGGCGACTTAAAACTTTGGGGGGAGGGATTTCTGAGAAGAATTTAGCGATCGCTCAAGTTGTTAGCGAAGTTGCAGCAGAAATTGGCCATACACCTTCACAGGTAGCATTAGCTTGGTTACGCGCTCAAAGTGGTGTGATTATTCCCATCGTTGGGGCACGTAAATTAACGCAGTTTCAAGATAACTTAGCTTCAATAGAAGTCAGCCTCTCGCCAGAACATCTGCAACGCTTAGATGAAGTGAGTCAAATTGAACTGGGTTTTCCCCATGACTTTTTGCACAATGATGTAATTCGCGATCGCCTTTTCGGTGGTACATTTAATACTATAGAAAACCATCGTATTTAATATTATTTCTCATCTAACCCTTTCTGAGAAAAAATATCAATTCTAAATCTAAAATTCCAAATTGTATAAACCATAAACAGTAACACATTCAGCCGTTAATATAATCCATCGTCAGAGAGTTTCGCACAGCCAACTAATATCTGTAAAGTTAGATTTAAAAGGCATTAACAACGTAGACTCATGAGCGACAACACCATTACATCACGTCTGTACCCTACTCGCATTGACATTCCTGCCGAAGCGCGAGTGCAAATAGTGGTACTTCTCAACCAAAGCTTGGCAGCTACTTCGGATCTGAAAACCCAAGCCAAGCAAGCCCACTGGAATGTTAAAGGAACTGACTTCTACCAGCTACACCTATTATTTGATGAACTGGCTGGGGAATTGGAAGAGTACATCGATTTGGTAGCTGAACGCATTACAGCTTTAGGCGGATACGCTTTCGGAACAGCCCGCGCCGCAGCTAGTAATTCCATTTTGCCAGAATATGCCTTAGATATTTTGGATGGTAAAGACCATGTAACAGCCTTAGCAGATCGTTATGCCATCTATGCTAAACATCTTAGAGACGCGATCGCTAAAACTGATGAATTAGACGATCTCGATACCGCCGATCTTTACACCGAAATTTCTCGCACCATTGACAAACGTCTCTGGTTCTTAGAAGCTCATTTGCAAATAGCAGAAATTAAGGCAGAGAATGGCAATGGCAAAGCAAGTACTACTAAAACTCAAAAGATCCCTGCTGGTGTAAAATAAGCACTTCTGAGAAAAGTAGTTTTTCTTAAATCTAATAGTATCTTTTTGGTAAGTACGTCACTTTTAAGTGCGTACTTTTCATTTATATGTATATACTTTACTATTGAAATAGGTCAAAACGAAGTCAAGGAATTCTAAATATCTTCAACAAGTTATCCATCAAAATTAATACTTAAACTTGAAGAAGTTATTAGGTTAGTGAAAAGGTATGCTAATTCCATTTTGATTTCAAACTTTGCCAATTTTAGATTTTTCATGCAATCCAAAAGACGCTCCGATATCTAAAATCCAAAATTGAGTGCTTCCTAACTAAATACTCATTCACAACGAGGTAAATTTATGTCTCAAAATACAATTACCCACTTAATTCACGATCGCAATTCTCGTGGTCACGCTAAAATGGGCTGGCTCGATAGCTATCACACATTTTCTTTCGGTAGTTTTTACGATCCCAACCGGATGGGATTTCGCTCTCTGCGCGTGATTAACGACGATCGCATTGCCCCCGGTGCAGGATTCCCTACCCACAGCCATCGTGATATGGAAATCCTCACTTATGTCTTAGAAGGTGCTGTAGAGCATAAAGACAGCTTGGGTACAGGTTCAGTAATTCGCCCTGGTGATGCCCAGATTATGAGCGCTGGAACTGGAATCAGCCACAGTGAATTTAATCCTTCACCAACTGAACCACTACACTTGTTACAAATCTGGATTCTTCCCGATCGAGAAGGAATAACGCCAAGATATGAACAAAAAGCTTTTTCTCTCGAAGAAAAGCGCGGTAAACTCCGCTTAATTGCCTCTAAAGATGGGCGCGATGGTGCTGTGACAATTCACCAAGATGTTGAGTTATATACATCTGTTTTAGAGTCAGGCGATGTTGTTAATTATCAAGTCAAAAGCGATCGCTATGCTTGGTTACAAGTAGCCAAAGGCATAATTAACCTAAATGGCGAAGAACTCAGAGCTGGTGATGGTGTACAAATCAACGGCGAAGAACAGCTAGAAATTAGCACCAACATCGGCGGCGAAATCTTGCTTTTCGATTTAGGCTAATATCTCTTTTCTCTGTTAAAGGCTCATTTAGATGAGCCTTTAACTCAGAATATTACGTTTACGAATATCGTGGTTAATTGCACCATCTGTTACATCACATTCCACAGCATTTGAACCTAAATCCCAAATAGAAGATGTTTGTTTAATGCTAGTAATAATATTTTTTCCATTTTCTTGAATAATCTCAAACTCTTGGTTTTCTCCTAATAGTTCTTTAGGTATTAATGAGCTTTTTTATGTTGCTGTTAATTTCATGTTTAATTATCTCGATTAATTGTGTAAGTTAATCAAATAAATTTGCTTTAAGGCGGGCAAGATGCCCACCCCACAAAATTAGATAAGGCTACCAGTTACCTACAGGTTGAGCAGTAGCAGGAAGCATTGAGGGATCGATTGAAATGCCCAATCCTTCAGCTACACGACGACCATAAGAAATATCTGCCCGGAAGAAGTGGCAAAGTTGGCGCATTTGGATGTCCTCTCTCGCTTGAGAGAGACTACCGACAATATTTTTAGCCAGACGCTCCTGCTGTTCAGGAGTTAGTAACCGATACAGATTACCTGCTTGAGTGTAATCGTCGTTTCCTTCACGATGACTGTAACGATCGACTGTGACATCGCCCAAATGACTAGGTGGTTCTGCATAAGCTGGATTTTCTTTGGGCGTACCCTCAGCACTATTCGGTTCATAGTTAGGAACGCTACCGCCGTTGTTCCCTGGTGCCATAAAGCCATCTCGCTGATAATGCATCACTGGACATTTGGGCTGGTTAACGGGTAGTTGCTGATAGTTACCACCTAAACGATACCGTTGAGCATCTGGGTAAGAAAAGATGCGAGCTTGAAGCATTTTGTCTGGAGAGAAACTAACCCCAGGAACCACAGCACTAGGGCTAAAAGCAGCTTGCTCTACTTCGGCGAAATAATTTTCAGGGTTGCGATTTAGCTCTAATATCCCGACTTCAATTAAAGGATATTCGCCTTGTTTCCAAACTTTGGTCAAGTCAAAAGGATTATCAGGATGTTTTTCCGCTTGCTCCTCGGTCATCACCTGAATACACATCCGCCACTTGGGATAGTCACCTTGAGCGATCGCTTCAAACAAATCATGAGTCGCATGATCGGGATCTTCGCCCTTAATCTTGGCTGATTCTTCCTCTGTTAAGGTTTGATGCCCTTGCAGCGTCTTAAAGTGAAATTTACACCAAACGCGATCGCCTTCAGCATTAATTAAACTAAAGGTATGGCTACCAAAACCGTCCATGTGTCGATGGGTTTTCGGAATTCCCCGATCTGAAAACAGGATCGTCACTTGGTGAAGCGATTCTGGACTAAGTGACCAAAAATCCCACTTTGCATTCTGGTCTTTGCAATTGGTTTGGGGATTGCGCTTCTGGGTATGGATAAAATCAGGAAACTTCAAAGGGTCGCGGATAAAGAAAATAGGGGTATTGTTACCTACAAGATCCCAGTTACCCTCCTCTGTATAAAACTTGAGGGAAAAACCTCTAGGGTCGCGCTCGGCATCTGCTGAACCCTTTTCTCCCCCAACTGTAGAAAAGCGCAAGAGAAGTTCCGTTTTCTTGCCAATTTCAGAAAAAAGTTTGGCTTTACTGTAGCGGGTAATGTCATTGGTAATAGTCAAAGTGCCGTGAGCAGCAGCACCTTTAGCGTGGACAACTCTTTCAGGAATACGTTCTCTGTTGAAATGAGCCAGCTTTTCTATGAGGTGGAAATCCTGGATTAATACAGGGCCACGCGCTCCAGCTGTGAGTGAGTTCTGGTTATCACTAACAGGAATACCGTCAGCAGTTGTCAAGTTTTGGGGTTCAGTCATGGGTAAAGAAGCTCTCCATTAAGTTACTCAGATTGCTGACAGTACATTTTAGTCAGTAGATGGATACCTACTGATAGAACAATGTAATTCATAGTCATAACGAGTTTATATATAAAGCATACTCGATATGATTATGAATTACAAGGAATTTTTTTGTATTTTGGTAAGATATAGAGACGATATATCGCCTCTATACTGCCTTTCAGGTATTTAAATGTTTGAGAATCAATGAGCAAACATCTGTCGCCTCAATTTGATGTTCATCAACTAGGTGAGTTTGATGCGTGATAAATAGAGGCCCTTCATCTGGAGAAGTGGCAATGTTACCGTGAGAGCCACGCACCAGGGAAGCATCCAGAGGGATCACATCCATTAAGTAGCGAAAACCTAGTTGTTTCTTAAGTAACTTGAGAGCAACTTTGCCTTGAGGAAATTTTATTTGCGGATCGAGGAAAAGTTCTACAGGATCGTAACCAGGTTTGCGGTGGATATCTACAGTTCTAGCAAAATCAGGCGCTTTTGCATCATCGAGCCAATAATAATAGGTAAACCAAGCATCAGATTGAGCGATCGCTACCAACTCTCCCGATCTAGGATGATTCAGATGGTAGGCTTGTTTACCCTTTTCATCCAATACCTGCGCTACGCCTTCAGTCGCTTCTAAAAGCGATCGCACTTTTGGGATATACGCCGGATCGTTCACATATATATGAGCAATTTGGTGATCGGCGACAGCAAAGGCAATGCTAGCCCCAAAATCGAGCAGTTCTCGCCCTAATTCTTCTCGTATAGCAATTAAACCATTTTCCCGTAATACGCGGTTTAAATCCACAGCTTTCGAGACTGGCGTAATGCCATACTCAGAAAGAATAATTACCTGAATATTACGTGCTTGATAATATTCAATTAAATCGCCACAAACAGCATCAATTTCTCGTAAATCTGCTTTAATCTGTGTTTGATTATTACCAAATTTTTGCAGACAGTAATCTAAATGTGGTAGATAAACTAGTGATAATGTCGGGCTGTAGCGTTCCTCAATCCATTTTGCAGAATTGGCAATCCATCGGCTAGAACTAATGGAAGTTTTTGGCCCCCAAAAATCGAATAAAGGGAAGTTTCCTAAATCAGATTGAATTTGCGATCGCACATCACTAGTATGGGTATAAATATCAGGTAATTTTCTCCCATCTGCGGGATACATCGGGCGCGGCGTAATCGCATAATCTGCTGTAGAGTACATATTGTACCACCAAAAAAGGTTGGCACAAGTGAAGTTTGGATCGATTGATTTAGCTATTTCCCAAAGTTTGGGAGCTTGTACTAGCTTATTAGATTGCCGCCAAAATTTAACTTCACATTCATCTCTAAAATACCAACCATTAGCGACAATTCCATGTTCGTTAGGCAATTTTCCTGTTAAATAAGTAGCCTGAACCGAACAAGTCACAGCAGGTAAAACTTTTCCAATTGGCGCTACCTGACCTTTCGCAGCCCAAGAAGATAAAAACGGTGTGTTTTCTCCTAATAAACTGGGCGTTAATCCAACGACATTTAGAACAACTGTTTTCTGCATAAACTTAATCCTCTCTTAAAGGTTGTTTGAAAAATGTTTTGCTGTGACTTTAGGCATTTTTAGATCCCCCCTACCCCCTTAAAAAGGTGGAACCGGAATCAAAGTCCCCCTTATTAAGGGGGATTTAGGGGGATCTAAAATTTTTGATACTGACAAGAGGACTTTTCAAACATGCTCTTATAGCAATTTGAAAAAATAACTAGAAATGCACAATCACGCATCCCTACAGATTTAAACCATAAAACCCAGTTAAATCTTAATTCATTAATTACGAATTACGAATTCTTCCAATACCCACTCATATTCTCGCTGAATAGAAGTCAGTAAATCTATCTTCATTTCTGATGGCAATACATCCCAAGTGTAAGTCTCAATTTCTAAATGCGAACAAGCATTATTTGCCTGAAGTAGATGCAAAACGGTGGCGATATCATCTTGCGTAGACTGCAAAATTTGATAGTCATGAATAAAAATTGGGACGTGAAAATGAGTCCGCCATTCTTCAGCTAGAGATTGCTCTAAATGTGGTAATGCAGTTATTAAATCAGGATAGTGATGGAGTGTACCATCATTGCGACGTTCTATTACCTGGTGAAGATAAGTAGATTCGGCAAAAGGACGTAAGCGTTCAACTATCAAACTACGCTTCTCAATATCAGCAGGTATTTTTACTTTAATTGCGGCGCTGATTTGAATTTTGCCAATCTTAATTCCTGCCGATTGCAAACGTGTAAATACAAATTGTGGTTCCTCATATTCAACTGAAAAATGGCAGGTATCATAGCAAACTCGAACGTGTTCTAGCAATTTCGTTTCTGCTAAATCTTGCTCAATATTTAATTTATCTGATAAATAACTACCACCAATTGGCAATAACCAATTTTGATAGAAGTCAATTATTTCTGAGGTATTTTCAATTAAACCATCAGGCTCAGGTTCTAAATCAATATGAAGTATCTTGCCTGTTTCTTCACCGATGCGAATCATTTCTATAACAACAGATGCTATGTTCAAACAACTCTTTTTCAGAACTGTCTCGAAAGTTGTTTGGTCTTTTATCCACCAAGGCTTATAGGATAATGGTAGTGTAGAAATTCCGCCATCAAGTCCTTGGGGTAATAGACTAGCTAAAATGTGTGCCAAGTTTAATGTATAATTAACCCGTTCTTGTGTAGACCAATCTGGCGCATAAACTTGGTCTTTTACCACCTGTCGATGAAATCCGCCATAAGGGAATCCGTTTAAGGTGAAAACATATAAATCTTGTTGAGTTAGCCAAGCTTGGAATTGAGCTAAATTATTACTTTCTAAAAGTTCTTTTGCAGCAACATCTGCTAACCTCAAGCCAATACCAAAAGGTTCTGTAGGCGATAAACGTGACTTGAGTTCGGGAATATACTTCTCTAAATTAGCGAAAACCTCTAGCCAACTTTCACCAGGATGAATATTACTGCAATAAGTTAAGTGAAAATTATTGTTTTTTGTAATTTTCATTTTCTAGCTCGATCCTTTGTATATTTAATCTGTTTTATTTGGCTTAAACTATTTCACAAAATGCTTGATATTCATAGTTAGGGGCGCATAGATGTGCGCCCCTACAGCCGATTAATGTTATTACTGGGTGTATACATTCAAATTTAAGTAACAGCAAATACTTTTGCTAACTTCATCGAAATTGGTAGCAAGATTAGAACGAATAAACCGTAATACAAACCAGCAAAACCAGATGCAACCGTTGCATCTAAGACTATTAGAGATAAAACACCTATTTTTACAGCATTGCGGATATTTTCGGCTATCGGTTCTCGCGCCGCTTTGATAAAGTTAGGCAAGATTCTGATAGCTAATAAAATAGCAAATGGTAAGGCTGCGATCGCTGTATACTCTTCTAATAATCCTAAAGCTAAAACTGCTGTTAAAACTATTGCAATTAGCAGTAGTGCTAGTACTCCCGTAATCTTCTTACCTCCATGAACTTCACCCTGACTAATTGCGGTGATAGCAGCAATATAAATAACAGGAATCAACGCTAAATACCAACGTTCTCCGATTATTTCTGGTACAGCACTTACGCCTAATAATAAGTTACTGCCACGGCACAAACCCATATTTAAAGGGCCAAAAAAAGGGTGATGTTTGGCAAGTGAGTTATAGAGGAGGCATGAAAGAGTGATAAAAATAGCGATCGCAGCACTCAACAACGATACTTGAAAAGCAGCTAGAATTCCGATCGCAAACAGTATACTCCCCAATAAAGTAGCATTTTGACGAGATACGCGACCACTGGCAATTGCTCTATTTGGTCGCTCTTTTGCATCTAATTCAGCATCAAAAACATCGTTAAAAACTATACCGCCACCGTATAAACCAGTTGTCGCCAATAACAACCAAGCTAATGGAATTAAGATGGCAAAAGTTGCTTCGCCATTGATTAATTTTGTAAAAATAATTCCAGAACCAGAAGCAGCAAAACCTAGAAGAATATCCGCCCAAGCAGTAACAATATTAGCAGGACGCATCAATTCCAGATAACCCCGCCAGCTTTGAAAATTTAAGCTTGCAATATTCACTTATCTGCCTCCTTGCCTAGTAATTTTTCAAAATAAACTGCATATTACAGATTAACCAGATACTTATACACTCCTCACTGCCAATTTTCTACTCAATCAGCACAAAATCTGAAGCTGATTTGATTCCTGGTTCTTGTCCCCGTAGCACAGAATTACCACTGAACAACTGACGTTGATCGATAGATTGAGGATTGAGCCAGTCTGAAGCTTTCATTTGCCCAGTTTGACTGTAAGCAGCCAAGGCATTCTCATAACAAACTGCTCGCACGTGTTCTTCAGGAATGCCCCTATCTAACATCAACTGAGCCGTTTTTGGGACTGCTAAAGGATCGCTAATACCCCAATCAGCGCTACTATCTACAATGATGCGATCGCATCCATACTTACGGACAACCTCTACCATCCGGGCGTTACCCATCTTCGTCTGTGGGTAAATCGTGAAAGCCGCCCAAAAGCCCCGTCCTAATACTTCTTCAACGGTTTCTTCGTTGTTGTGATCGATAACTACTTGTGAGGGATCTAAACCATATTCAATACAGCGATCCATACTCCGACTAGCACCTGCCTTCTTATTGCGATGAGGAGTATGAATTAGTACCAACGTATCGAGTTCTTTGGCTAATTCTAACTGTTGACAAAAGTACTTATCTTCTGCTTCTGTCATATCGTCATAGCCAATTTCACCAATGGCAACAACTCCTTCTTTACAGGCATAAAGTGGTAGCAATTCCATAACTTCATTTGCTAGCGCTTCATTGTTAGCTTCTTTCGGATTTAGTCCGATTGTGCAGTAGTGTTGGATGCCAAACTGACTAGCACGAAAGCGTTCCCAGCCCACAAGACTACTGAAATAGTCTTTAAATGAGCCAGCGTTAGTTCGGGGTTGTCCTAACCAAAAGGCTGGTTCAATAACGGCGACAATTCCATATTCCCGCATTACTAAGTAATCGTAAGTAGTACGGGAACACATGTGAATGTGAGGATCGATAAACATCATGGTTTTAATAATTGGGCATTGGGAAAGAGGAGTCAGAAGGCAGGAGGTAGGAGGCAGGAGGCAGAAGTACTTGAATTTTGAATTGATTTCTTTCTCATCCCCACTCCCTACTCCCTTTTATTTGTAAACAAAGAGGTGTTAGCGCAGCTTGCCGCAGGCATCGCGGCTAAAACTGCTCCAAGTCAAATTACCTTGTTGAATGGATGACTGTAAATCTGGGTAATGAGAAAGTAATGCTTGCGCTTGGGGTAAAGGAGACTCAGCACAAGCTAAGGCTGCTGCTTTTTGCTCGTGTACATCCCCATTAGCTAGTACTTTTTCCAAATCTGTGATGATGGCGCTATCGGCAAACCGTCCTACAGACCGCCAAAGTTCTGGCGTAACTGAGCGTTTAGCTGCCCAACGTTCATGGGCATAGTCTGCCAACATCCTCGCCAATTCTGGGTTAGCACGCCGATCTAGACCCCAAATTAGATGCAACGGACTGCCGACAAACACAGCCTTTAGCACCATCTGATTCCAAGCAGCATCATCTAAATAATTCGCTGGATAAGGATTACGTAGTGCTATAGCTTGGAATACATTACTCATATTGCTGCGGATTCCCTCAGCAGTACGATGGCGATGTAACTCTGGATGTGGTAGCAGCGGCAAACTTTGATAAAGGACAACTAACTCCCCCATATCGGCAGTGGAGAAGACTCGATCGAGAGTTTGTACATAGCCCTCAGCATCATCATGGGGCAAAGCTAAAAGCAAAAGTGTCCGACCTGCTTGATCTACACTCCAATTACCAGGATACCAGCCGGGAATCAGATCCTCTGCTACTTCCAAGTCCTGAAATGTCAGCTGTAAATCCTGTTTACCTAGATAACGCGGCACAGCACTAAAAGCCGTAAAAAACACTCGTTCAGCAGCGCCGCTAGCAATCTGTGCCTGCTTTTGTTCCAACCAAGTAAAAGCTTTCTCTGAAACAGACTTTAACAACCAGTGATGCAATAATTTGTTTACTTTACTCATGATAAATTCAGCATAAGTTGCCCAACTTCTTTGTGACAACCAAGTATAAAATATAGCACTAGACTTGATTTTTTGGGTTTGAAGCAGTTAGATAATATACTACTAGAATTATAACTTCACTGAATCTATAAAAATCTCCTGACTTTAAAGAAGATACTGTAAAGATACCATTTTGATTAGATAAATCCTAAAATTATCTTACGGAAAAAAATTAGAATTTTATGTAATAATGATCTCCATTACTAACCTCAGATATCAATCATAGGCATTAATATAAATTGTAAATTCATGTCAATTTGAACTTTATCTGTTAGACAAAGATACTTCAAAAGTATGATTAATTTATTAAATAGATTTACCTAGTAATTTATTTCAAAATTGAATTAGATAATGGATCTGTTTTGTCTATATTGCTGTTAACCTTAATTGCAATAGTGTATATATTTACATATAGTTAGAAAGTAATAATATTCAAATGGCTATTCAACAAAAAAGCGCTCTTAATCTACAACCCATTAACCAATGTGTCCGTGTTACCTTCAATTATGATGTTCACTTCACTAGAGGTCTGTTTCAGTTAGATAATCCTTTACTTGCACAAGCGATCGCCGGAGATGGGGAGACAACCCCAAAACAAGTACTAGCAGTGGTAGATGGAGGATTTTTACAATATCAAGATGGGCTATTAAAAAAATTATCAGCCTATGCCCAATGTTATGAAGATATATTAACACTGAGCGGTGAACCGATAGTAGTTCCCGGTGGAGAAGCAGTCAAAAACGATTCTAGATTTATAGAACAAATTCATCAGCGGATCAATGCAGCTGGATTATGCCGTCACTCCTACGTCTTAGCAATTGGAGGTGGAGCCGTCCTAGACATGGCAGGATATGCAGCAACAACGGCTCACCGAGGAATTCGGCTACTACGAGTACCGACAACAGTATTAGGGCAAAATGATTCGGGTGTAGGAGTCAAAAACGGAATCAATGCCTTCGGTAAGAAAAACTTTTTGGGTACATTCATGCCACCTTATGCTGTCTTGAATGACTTTGATTTTCTTACTAGCCTCGACGATCGAGATTGGCGATCGGGTATTGCAGAAGCAGTGAAAGTAGCGCTGATTAAAGATGCAGATTTCTTCGATTTCATTATGACTAATGCCGATAAATTGGCTAATCGAGACATGGACATAATGGAAAGGCTAATCTATCGCTGTTCTCAGTTGCACTTAGAGCATATTGCTGGTAGTGGCGATCCCTTTGAAATGGGTTCATCGCGTCCTTTAGACTTTGGACACTGGGCTGCTCATAAACTGGAACATTTAACTAATTACAGCCTACGTCACGGTGAAGCTGTAGCGATCGGCATCGCTTTGGATACAACCTATTCATATTTAACAGGGCAACTCTTGCAATCAGAGTGGCAAAGGGTTCTAACTACACTTAAAAAATTAGGCTTTACTTTGTACGTATCGGCATTGACAGAGCAATTAGATCAACTAGATCATCCGCATTGTCTGTTTAGGGGGCTTACCGAATTCCGCGAACATTTGGGAGGAAAATTGACAATTACCCTTTTACAAGGAATCGGAGAGGGAATAGAAGTTAATCAGGCGGATTTGTCTTTGTATAGAGATGCTATTTTGATGCTGCAAGATTGGGAACTTTTGCATTGATTCTCCATTGGGTGCAATTAGCAGAAGCGATGTTTAACAACAAGCCGCTACGCTGAAAGATGCTTGTTAATGCACCAATTTACACTCGGATGATTTATGCACCCAGAAACGCAAGACCTTATTAGTCGGCTTAGAAATTATACAGAAAATCGTCAGCCGTTTGTCTGGAGTATAGAGAATAGGGGAGAACTGAATTGCTGGAATTTATTATTGTCAGAAGGCTTTGTTCAAACTGCTGATTTCGATCAAGCGATCGCAACATGGAAAGGGATAGCACGTCGGGGGATGCCAACAGACCCAAAAGAGTATCCTGGATACAAGTACGCTTCTTCTCGGCGTGAGCGTAAAGATGATTCCTGGAGTCCTTATTTGCAATCAGAGCAAAATCAGTACTACAACGCTCTAGCTTATTTTCTCAAAAGCAGCTTACAAAACCTTAGAGCCTACAGTCTTTGCAGCATTAATCGGAGCCTTAACGTTTCTAGGGCACAAGAATTTAAGATTTTTATCATAGTTGGTCAAACTTCAGATTTAGAGTGGATCTGCCTTGCACCTACGGTTCCCGATCAGTTTTGGGATCGATACACAAACTCTTTCCATCCAGAACTTGCTTCATTAACTGCCTGTGAATCGACGAAGCCAGTCGCACGAGACATACATGAAAAAATCAGTAAGGTGCTAGTAAAGTTAAAGCCGATAGAGTGTTACGGGTATTACGATTACTTCATCTACAACCACCAAATTTTTTGTACAATCTCCTCTGAGGAAGCGATCGCAATCGAACTTGCTTTAAAAGCAGGAAAGATGTTTGATGACGATCCTTACTATTTCAAGCTGAAGTATGATGGAGGTTCATCAGAAAAACCTGTTACCCAATTCATGCGTAACAATTTCCAACAAATTCAACGATATATGTTTTGCTTTTGTGATGTTGGATATGGGTACAAGTTTGGTCTTACTGAACATGGAGATTGGGTTGGCTTGAAGTATTTGAGTTACATGGACTATAACCCTTGATAGCAGCCTAATAACCAAATTCACTATTTGATATGAAGTCTGCGAAGTGTCCCATTTCATGCAGAGCGATCGCTAAATTATTGTTATAAAAGTGAGATTTTATTAAACTACACCTAATTGCGATTCTTTTATTCTGCAAAAATATAGCTGAATTTTTACGGCGATCGCAACTTCGTGGTTCTGAATTGCAAAATACTTTTTACTTCCTCTTCTTATTGTTTGAGAACGTGGTAAAGTTCTCAACTTTTATACTAAATTAAAGTTATCGTGAGCTAAAAAAGTTATGATGTCCTCCCTTCCCGTCAACGACGCTCAAAATAATTTGCAAGAGATCATCGACCAAGTTGCAGAGCAGGGTAAACCTGTGATCATTCGAGGAAATAGCGGTAATGCGATTCTGCTGGCGGAAAAAGATTGGTCTGCAATTCAAGAGACTCTTTACTTATTATCTGTCCCTGGAATGCGAGAATCTATAAAAGAAGGACTAACAACCCCGACGGAAGAATGTGATGGGGAGTTGGATTGGTGAGTCAGCAAGCTTCTGAGGAGCCACTTGCAAACCCCGAAGGAGCGAGTTGGAGGTTGATTTACACAAAACAAGCGTAAAAAGACGCGAAGAAATTACCTTCTAGTAACTTAAAGGAAAAGGCCGAGGAATTACTCGTAGTCCTTAAAGAAAATCCTTTTCAAAATCCTCCACCTTATGAAAAGCTGGTTGGTGACTTATCAGGTGCTTATTCTCGGAGGATAAATATACAGCATCGGTTGGTATATGAGGTCATCGAATCCGAGCAAGTAGTCAAAATAATTCGTATGTGGACGCATTACGAGTAAGTTATCTCCTCAACCCTCCTTGGTGTTCACAATGAAAACCTCTATTCTCCCAAGCTTGCATATCTACATCAGTAAGTTTTGTCACATTTGAGCATTGCGGTTGAATAATTTGACTTAAAATCGCCCACAAGAAGCTGCGGGTTACATCTAATCCAGTTTTAGTCCAAGATTCCTGATTACCAGGAATACCCAATTCTTGAACAATTTCTGGCTCTACCCAAATACCATGAGCGCCCAAAAGAATCTGTGCCATCCATTTAGCTCTGGGTAAATGAGTGGGCGAAGTAATCAACATGACTTTATGCACTCCCCAACGGCGCAGAATTGGAATACTATAATAAAAATTTTCAAAGGTAGAATTCGCGCAGTTTTCTAACCAAACGTTTTGTAACTCTGCTAATTCCGCCTCAAAAATTAACCTTATACAGGGGTCTGGGGAACCATGAGAAATTAAAATTGGGGTTTGCGGGTATTGTTTTGCTAGTTGGGCAACATAAGTTTCTCGACGAATACTGCCACCCAGCACAAAGAAGGCATCTATTGGCTGCGAAGAAGCAAAAAGTAAGGTTATAGTAGTGAAAATCAGCCAAACACCCAGGACAACATAGAATCCACCACTGAGTTTTTGTAACAATTGCCACAGATTAACAGATTTTTTTTTAATAGAAATTAATGATTTGATGGTAAATTTGCGTTTCATGACTTAAGTAAGAAAAACTGATTTTATTGCTGTATAACAGTACTGCAATTCAGCGAGCAAAGTGCTATCTTATAAAAGTAATCTAGAATGCAAAGATGACGCTAATTAAAGTGTCACATACTTAGTATAGCCTTCCGGAGAAGACTAACAAACTGAGAAATGATTGTTAATAACTAATGCGGCATTTTTGGCATCATTTAAGGATAAAAATGATGGAAAAGCATGGTTGATTCTGGGGTATAAAAACTTAAAAATTTCTGGAAAGCCTGATTGCTAAACTGTCAACAACACAATTATTCCATCTAAGTATACATGAACCAATCTGCGAAAAGTTACTCACCGCTCCAAGTAGCCTTGATTGGTGGAGCGATCGCCACAACTGCTACCATATCCGTGTTCGGCCCCGCTTGGACTCGTGGTGTCCGTGCTGCTCTAGCCCTACAAGACAGCCCAAAAGTGATAGTTGACCAAGTTTGGCAACTGGTAAATCATGAATATGTTGATGGTAAATTTAATCAACAAGATTGGCAAGCAACCAGGCAAAGCCTGTTGAGCAAAGACTACTCTTCTAAGGAAGAAGCATACACTGCCATCCGCGAAGCTTTACAAAAATTGGGAGATCCTTACACTCGGTTCATGGACCCCCAACAGTTTGAAGCTCTGACTAGCCAAACATCAGGGGAAGTCTCTGGTATCGGCGTTCGGATGGAAGTGAACGAAAAAACTCAGCGTCTCACTGTTGTCGAAGCCATAGAAAATTCTCCGGCGCTGAAAGCTGGGGTAAAAGCAGGCGATGAAATTTTGGCAATTGACGGCAAACCCACTCTCAAAATGAAAGTGGATGATGCTTCTAAGCTAATCCGTGGCAAAGCGGGTACTCCCATCAAGCTACGGCTGGGGCGCGCAGGACAAAATGCCTTTGAATTGAAACTGACAAGAGCAAGTATTGAAGTCCCAACGGTACGCTATACCCTTAGACAAGAAGGGAATCGCCGCGTTGGCTATATCCGTTTGCGGGAATTTAGCGCCCACGCCGCAGACCAAATGCAACGAGCTATCCGCGATTTGAACACTAAGAAAGTTGATTCTTATGTCTTGGATTTGCGGGGAAATCCTGGCGGTTTGTTACAGGCGAGCATTGAAATTGCTCGAATGTGGTATAATGACGGCGGAATTGTCAAGACAGTAGACCGTGTGGGCGGCACTGAGGAAACTAAAGCTAATCGCACTGCTTTGACAAATCGTCCTTTGGCGGTCTTAGTGGATGGCAATTCAGCTAGTGCTAGCGAAATCCTTACAGGGGCACTCAAGGATAATAAGCGGGCGGTAGTCGTAGGTGGTCAAACTTTTGGCAAAGCCCTAGTGCAGTCAGTTCATGAACTCGCAGATGGTTCCGGCTTGGCTGTCACTATAGCCCATTACTACACCCCGGCGGGAACAGATATTAACCATAAAGGGATTGCCCCAGATATCAAGCTAGACCTGACAGAAGCACAAGAGCGCCAATTGGCTTCTAATCCAAATTTAATCGGAACTAAGAGCGATCCCCAATATGCTCGAGCGATCGCAATTCTATCAAATAACAACTTTGCCCAGCCGCCAGCAAATCAACCGACTCGACCCATGAGCCGCGCCGATAACCTGAAATTTTAAATTGACGCGAATGATTTGTTGCTAGGTGTTTATATAGTAGTATTCCCAAATCCAAATTTTTGGAGTTATGAAAACTGCTTGATATGCCGTTCCAGGATTTTGGTTTGGGAATACTAGCTACTAATCCCATCTCCAAAATCTCAGATTTATGAATCATCAGCCAGTTGATGCAACCGCTGTCACCAGATTTTTACCAATGGTGTCGGTGGTTGTTCCTATTTATAACGGCGAGGCAGATTTACCAGAGTTAATCAATTGTCTGTTGTCTCAAACTTACCCAAAAGACCGGGTAGAATACTTGTTGGTAGACAATAACAGTAGCGATCGCACTCTGACCATCCTGAAAACATCTGCCGAAAATTGCCCAATTACAATTCGCCCCTTAAGCGAAACCCAAATTCAAAGCTCTTACGCTGCTCGTAATACTGGGATTCGCGCTGCTACGGGTGAAATTATGGTTTTTACCGATGCAGATTGTCGCCCACAACCGCAATGGTTAGATACACTAATTCAGCCTTTTGTCAACCCAGAAGTGACAATCGTCGCTGGTGAAATTTTGGCACTACCAGGCACAACTCTGCTAGAACAACACGCAGAGCGTGAACAAACTTTATCGCAAAAGCATACCCTTAACCATTCCTTTCGTCCCTATGGTCAAACCGCTAATTTGGCGATTCGGCACATTGCCTTTAAAAAAGTGGGTTTATTTCGTCCTTATCTAACTACTGGTGGTGATGCTGATATTTGTTGGCGGATTTTGGGGGAAAACATCAGGCGTTTGGAATTTGCCCCAAATGCGATCGTTCAGCACCGCCACCGCGCTACACTTCAAGAACTGCAAAGTCAATGGCGGCGTTATGGACGCTCAAATCACTATCTGCACGAACTGCACGGTGTAGATTTAATGCGAGAGATGACACCTAAAGAATACGGCTATCGTTTGGCACGTTGGTTATTGAAGGAAGTACCAAGAGATATTAAAAAGGCGTTGGTGCAGCAAGCCACCCTTGTAGATTTATTAAATACTCCTATTGGTTTGTTCACAGCTAGAGCGCGTACTGCTGGACAAAGAGACGCCAAGCTGCCAGAGAATGCCAAGATAATTGCTCGACTGTAAGTAAGAAAAAGGGCGTTGCTGACTTAGATGTATAAATCATGGATTGTGCGCGATGAGCTACGCTCCGCCGGAGGCGATCGCACGGCTATTTTCGCTAAAGGGTAAAATTATTAAAGAATTCCTTGTAAATCCAAAACAAAACCTGGCAGTACCTCCTCCCCCGATAACTGATTTGGTGAAAGTAGCACTTCCTTTTCTTTTCCTTGGCGATAAATTTCTACCTGCTTTCCTTTAGGGTCAATCAGCCAGCCCAAGCGCGTACCATTCTCCATATACTCTTGCATTTTGTCTTGGAGGGACTTGAGCGTATCAGATTCAGAGCGCAGTTCTACTACGAAGTCAGGACAGATGGGTGAAAAAGTTCTTCGTTGTTCAGGAGCCAGTGCTTCCCATCTCTCTAAATAAACCCAAGCCGCATCAGGCGAACGTAAAGCTCCATTGGGAAGCTGAAACATCGTTGAAGAGTCAAAAGCTTCTCCAGTCCCGTCTTCATCTGTCCAAGTTCCCAAGCGTTGAGTTAGTCTGCGGTTTCGACTACCAGTTTCTCCACCAGTTGGTGCCATTACAACTAATTCTCCTAATGCAGTGCGCTCTAATTTAGCATCAGGGTTGACTTGACATAGCTGATAAAACTGCTCAGAAGTGAGATTGATTAATGGTTCTAAGTTTAGGGTAATAGCATTCATCTTGCAGTTTCTCCTGTCTTGATTATCACTATTATGGTTAACCTGCTACCAGATTGGAGTCCAACCTTCCCTAAGTGCGGCTGCAAAGTATCTGTGAGTATGGGTTTCACTTTCAAAACCATACTTTGCACGTTGCAGCGTTCGGATGATGGCATCCTCTAAACAAATGGCATACTTGATTGCTTCTATCAACTCCCAGTCAAGGAGATTAATTCCAAGTTGCTCTAATTGCTCATCATACTTTGCTAAGATTTCGGACTGTATTTCATCCCACAGTTCACTCTGAGGTGGTTCTTTTCTAGAAATCTCCCCTAAATATTCTTTGGCTATTCGGCTATCTCTGGCAATTTCTTCTAGTGACCATACCATAGTGTTTTTGTGAAGAAAGTTACAATTAGTGTACCTTTATATATTGGTACTTATAGACAGGGCAATATCTTCTTCATCTTCCCTTCTATCCTTTTGTTCAATGCCTGTCAACTTTCGCTAAATTGGAAAAAGGAAAACTCAAGGGAATTTTAAATGTCAGCACAATTGTTACTGGTGGATGATGAACCAGGGATACGGGAAGCCGTGAAAGACTATTTGCAAGAGAGCGGTTTCAGCGTTCAAGTCGCCAGTAACGCCCTTGAAGGTTGGGAATGGATGCAGCTGAATACACCTGACTTAGTGATTTCCGATGTGATGATGCCTCAAGTGGATGGCTATCAGTTTCTGAAGCAACTACGAGAAGACCCCCGTTTTCAAGCACTCCCAGTAGTATTTTTAACTGCTAAAGGTATGACAGGCGATCGCATTCAAGGTTATCACGCTGGTGTTGATGCCTATCTACCCAAACCCTTCGATCCAGATGAGTTAGTGGCTATAGTCGAAAATTTGCTAGCCCGTCGCGCTGCTAAGGCTGCGAGTACGGGAGATGACGCTGAAACCCCCGATCTTGCTGAACTAGCCAATCAGATTGCCCAAATAAAGGCATTGTTAACTCAAAGAAATGCCATTTCCCAATCGCCAGCCCCTTTTAAAATTGATTTGACTCCCAGAGAACAAAGTGTTTTAAATTTGGTCGCTGAAGGGTTGATGAACAAAGAAATCGCCCGTCGCTTAGAAACCAGCGTCCGTAATGTAGAAAAATACGTCAGCCGTTTGTTTAGTAAAACCGGTACCAATAGCCGTACAGAGTTAGTTCGTTTTGCTTTGGAACACGGTCTTGCTAAATAGGGATTGGGAATTCTTGTACTGCCCTTCCCTGCGGGACGCTACGCGTAGCTTGCTTCCACGAAGTGGTACGACTAAGCTCAGTAACCGCGTTCGTATCGTAGCTTCCCGTAGAGAAGCCGTTGGCGCAGCCTCTCCAAGAGTTGTATTGGGTATGGAGAAGATAATAAGGTAGACAAGGTGGACAAGGAAGAAGGGAGAGACTTGTCCCCTTGTCTCCCTTGCCTCTGGGGAATTGATAATAGCTAACTGGCTGCTAAATCATGATCTATTACTAGTAATAGATAAAACATAAGTATTTCAGCAAATCAGGCACTTAGCTTAAGTAAAAAGCTAAAAGAAAGGTTATTTATTTTACTTTGGTCTTTTAGATTTTCATTTGATTTGCGCCTGTTATCCGATTCCCCATCTGTAAAGACACAGGGTTTTATTATTCTGCAATGTTTTGATAAAAACTCGGTAAAATGCACCCGGCTGAATTTGCTTTCAGATTTTACCAGTACCCTTTGCTACAAAGTTTTTAATAGCGGAAACTGTTCCTGGGACTTTGTGCTGCTAAATAAGACTTTCACAAGGTAGAAATCAAAATATTTTATGAAATCTACTGACTGCTTAGTTTTTATGGCAACGGGGGTATGGGATCAACATTTGATTTGATGCCCAATTCACGTTTTTCATTACTTAAATTACACCTTTAGGTTGGAGAATTTTCCGCTACATTACGCAAGCGCATTAGCTGACGCCGCATTTGAGGCGAGGCTTTAAACTCAGATACTTCCTGGGCTTTAACGGACGCTTGGAGCGTTTCTAGAAAGTCATCAGAACCTTCGGTTAAAGCATCAAGTAGCACCTGTAACAGTTGCTCGCGATCGCTCAATAGACTCTTTTCCTCAATCAACCGGAATTTGAGATGTATTTCACACTCATAAACACCTACTTCGAGATTATTTATCTGGCGTGGTAATGCTTTGGAGTTCATAACTATTGAGATTCCTTTACTTGGTTGTCATGAGGGTAAGGAGGTAGATGTCCAGCAAAATTCTTTATATCTCTTTTGAATCCAAAGTGCTTGAATTAAGAATTTTTCTTCATCAATCACCTTTGTATTCCATTTCACTCTCCTGTGGTGTATTTTCAAGCTAGATTTTCAGTGTCTAGATTTTGACGTTTCTGTGCCAGATGTAACTTATGGTAAGCCATAACTATTATTCAGTTTTTAAGATTCTACACAATAAAGTTTCTGTAAGAAGTTGTTCAACCTTTTTAAAGGTTTTTACATCAACTTTATGTGAACGTCAATAACAGTTTGACTTGTTACTTTAATTTTGGTGTTTATACGTAAGTAAAACCGCTTAACTTTTTTGAGTTTCTTAAAGCCAGCAGTCGATGTAGCGCTATTCAGTGAAATTACTTGATGTACGTTTTTTGCAATAGAAAATTCAGGATAAATTGCTCGGCATAATTATTAATGTCAAAACTTTTGTTCTCTATAAAAAAAGCACACAGAGCAAATTATTCCTGCTGAGTACCCTGCCCTACCGTCTTTTGGGATTGATTGAGTCCAAAAATCTTAGCAGTAAGTCAGATTCGTAGACTAAATGAAAATACTCTAACAATTAATTTTTACAGAAAAATAATTCGACTACTGTCAGTACTAGCAGTTAAATATATCTTCAACTCATAACAGTAGTAGCAAACTCATCAGTAAAGGTGATATTTTTACTTATGCCCATTCAATATACCCTTTTAAAACAGCATTCAAAGCTTTTAAATTAGGAGCATTCAAGCTCGGATATAAGGTCTACAATAATTTCAGTGTAATCCACGCAAATCTTACACCTTTTTATGGATAACCCGATGCTGCTCAAGTCCACAACCCGGCACATCCGCATTTTTGCAGGTGAAATTGACCGGGATGGCGATCTAGTTCCTAGTCAACAAGTCTTAACCTTAGATGTTGACCCAGATAACGAATTTAATTGGAATGAAGATGCACTGCAAAAAATTTATCGAAAATTTGATGAACTAGTAGAAGCATCTAGTGGCGCAGACCTCACGGACTATAACTTGCGCCGTGTGGGGTCAGACTTAGAGCATTATCTGCGATCGCTTCTGCAACTCGGCGAAGTCAGCTACAATCTTTCTGCCCGTGTTACTAATTACAGCATGGGAGTCCCTCAAGTTGCCATTGACGACAAATAAGCCAATGAGTTGGTAGCGGGCTGCCCAAACCCTTCTGTACAAAGAGTGCTGAGTTAAAAGTGTTTCAGCTTAGAGTGGAAAAATTCATAAGTCTACTTCTTAACTCAGCACTGACTAACCCCCCCTACCACTAACAGCAGTCCTCAAGAGATTCTTAGAGTCACTGGATTTATCAGGTACTTTTGCCAAAATTAATATTTGCTATTTTTAATTCTTAATTAAAGTTAATTCTTGCTATCCTACTTATAAACTAAATAAATACCAATATTCTCTGCCTGTTAATGATGGGGTAATTTAGCAAAAATAAATCGTGCAGTTATGCTTGGGTTATGCTGTGGTGACAGGGTTGGAGTTAGTTGCTTTGGCGATGGAGAGTCACAGGGCAATAAAAGCTATGATTAGGCTGTAGGGTTGACTTGGGAGCGTATTTTTTGGATAAGTAAGTATTAGCACCTGCTGATATCCGCCAGCTAAAATCATCATCTAAAGTCTGGGTATGTCAAGTTTAAGAAAGATGAGCGGTCTAGATTGTCCCTACTAATGCTATTAAAGAAATTGCCAATCGCTGATCGGTGCGAAAACTATGGAAAATGACGCGGCAACGCTCTACTGTCCAAACGAAAATTGTCAGGCTGCCAACCCCCTGACTCACAAGTTTTGCCAGCGATGTTCCACGCCTCTACCGAAAAATTATCTCTGGGCTGTGGTAGATAGCCCAAGTGTGGGTAGCCCTGGAGAAATATTAGCCGATCGCTATTTAATCCTTGATAAATTTCTTCTTTTAGATACGAAGCCCGGTTTCTTATCGCTAACGCCTGAGTTAGATAATTTGCAGCCTCTAAAAGCGTACCTGAGACTGATTCCCTACCGTCTACACGTACCGCAGGTATATGGAGTGCTTTTTGTTGCTGACGGGTCTTCCCACCGAGAAATATTACTCTTAGAAAAACCGCCACTATTAGTAGATGACACTATCCAACAAGTACATTTGGGCAGTGAGTTAACCACCGCTTGGCGTGATGCAACATCAATGCGCCAACTAAATTGGTTATGGCAAATAGCTCATCTGTGGCAACCTCTAGTAAGTGAAGGTGTCGCCTCTAGCTTACTTGACTCTGATGTATTACGGGTAGAAGGATCGTTAGTCCGGTTGTTGGAATTGCGTTTTGACAGCGCCACATCACCAGAATTGCCCCAATTAGGTGAATTTTGGCAGCAGTTGATCAGCACTGCCAAACCAGCGATCGCAGAATTTGTCGATCGCGTTAGCCTTGCTTTAATTCAGGGAGAAATTAATTCCACCGATCAATTAATCGGAGTTTTAGATCGGGGACTGGCTGGGTTAGGGCGATCGCAAACACCCACGATCCAAATTATCACCAAAACCGACACCGGGCCCAGTCGTCAACGTAACGAAGATGCCTGTAGTCCCCCCAGTGGAACTCCAGTGAGCAAACCACCCCAGCCAACAGCCTTAGCAATTGTCTGTGATGGCATCGGTGGACACGAGGGTGGCAATGTCGCCTCAAATCTAGCCATTGAAACAATCCAACAGCAGGTACAGCAACTAACAAAGGTTCCTTACGACCACATAGACCCGGAAATGCTGCTGAATGACCTAGATAAGGCAGTGGCAATGGCTAATGACAAAATCAGTCAGCGCAATGACAGTGAAAATCGCCAAGGGCGTCAACGCATGGGTACGACTTTAGTCATGGCATTGCCTGTTGCTCATGAAATGTACATCACCCACGTCGGTGATAGTCGTGCCTACTGGATTACACGCCACGGCTGTTATCAAGTTACCCTTGATGATGATGTCGCCTCCCGTGAAGTGCGACTAGGTTATGCCATTTACCGCGAGGCAGTGCAACAGAGTGCCGCTGGCTCTCTCGTCCAAGCTTTGGGGATGGGTTCTAGCACTTCATTGCATCCCACATCGGGAAGGTTTATGCTCGATGAAGATGCTGTTTTTCTGCTCACATCCGATGGTTTGAGTGACTTCGATCGGGTAGAGGAATACTGGGAAACAGAAATCTTGCCGATTTTAGTTGGGGAAGCAAATATAGCAACTGTTGCCGATCGATTAGTCGAAATTGCTAATACTAAAAATGGACACGATAATGTCACCGTCGCTTTAGTTCACTATCAAGTCCAATATTGGGAACCAGAAATCACCATCCAAGCAATAATTCCCCAGAGTCATTCTGCCAAAACAGTTGATTTAGCATCCAGGGCGACAGATGCGACAGTTTTAGGCAGTCCAAACCACAAGACTCAGGTGATTCCAGACACTGAACCGGCTAAAAGCCGTCAATTCCCCTTACAGTGGATAGTTCCATTAATATTTGTGGTGGCAGCAGGTTTTTTAGGATTGTTCGTTAGGCAACTGCGAGGAACCTCTCCAATTTTTTCCAATCCCTTACAAACTCAAAATCCGATCGTCGAAGCGACACCTACACCGCGATCGCTGGCTAATCTTTCTCCTGGTTGGGTAATTCAAACCAACAATGACATCTCCTTGGGAAACAACCAATCACTTCCCCGTGGGACTTTTTTAGAAGTTATTAATAAAACATCAAATCCCAAACCTGCTTCTGGGAGTTTTTTGGTGTCTATGCGAGTCTGTGCTAATAAAAGTACACAAACTCCAGCTAATACTAATAACCCCGCTGTAACTACCTCAGTTCCACCAAATTCAAAACCTTTGCCAGCAACAGTATTGCTAAACTCCTCCCAAGTCAACCGTTTTGGCATTGTTTTACAATCAGACGCACCAAATCCATGTAGAACTGTCACGCAACCGCCAGTTACCGAACCAGCTGACACCAGTCCAACTTAATCAAATACTCGATAAACTGGTAAAAACCTGGAATAATAACAGGTAACAATCAGAGTAAAAAACTTACAAGGTCAAAAAAGTAGGAAATTTTCACCTTGGAGAATTGTTATCAAAACAGAACTCAGGAGTCAGGAGTCAGAATTCAGAATGAATTAATTATGTACGACTGGTAGACTTCGGCGTGAGCGCTCAGTCGAACGCTGAATAACCGAGTTCAAAACCCCCACCATATCTATAATTTAGTGCAAAACAATTAATGTCGGGTTTAAATCCCGCACTCCTGAATTCTGACTCCTGAATTCTGGCTTCTGAATTCTTCTTCTCTTGAAATTATTTTTTTAGCTTTTAATTTAATGAATCCATGCCATCCCTGAATTTGGCGATCGCCCGTCTCTTAAACACTGGCACTGACAACTTCGCCATCTGGGTGGTCAAGGCTCCGTATCCCAGTGGCTACGTTTTACGTGACTGTGTATGGCCTGTTGAACTTACCCAAGTGTGGCACGAATGGCAGCAGATGTTTGCTGGTCATGGTCGCCTAGATATTTCCCCCAACTCAACATTTCAAAAGGCCAACCCATTCCCCATAGATTGGATTTCATCCCCTTCAGGTCAAGCTACTGGCCCCTACAGCAGTCGTCTGATGCAATACTTGGGAATGAATTTATGGCGCTGGGTATTCGACGGGCAAATTCTTGGTAGTCTAGAACGCAGTCGCGGTATTGCTATGGGTCAGCATACACGTTTGCGCTTTCGACTAGAAATTCGCGACCCGGATCTGATCGCTTTCCCTTGGGAAATTATGCAGCGTGAGCCTGGCCAATCGGCGATGTCTCTCTCGCAAGATTTGTTATTTAGTCGCACCAGCACTGAAGTTGAGCCTTTACCGCATTTGCGAACTGACCAAGCTTTAAGTATCTTGCTGGTTTTAGGTCATAATGACAAACTGCAACTAGAACAAGAAGCCGCTATCTTACAGCAAGCTCTTGCAGATACGCCTAATAATTCCCAAAGATATGCACCTTGTGTAGTGAATCAACTCATTCAACCAACTCCACAACAGTTAATTGATGAATTAGAAACCAAAGAATACAACGTTTTCTTTTACGCTGGACATGGTTTGCCAGACCCAGACGGAGGGTTACTGTTTTTGCGAGCAGATATGCCCCTCAATGGGATAGAATTGGCGCAAGTATTGACCCGTACAGGTGTGAAATTAGCGGTTCTCAACGCCTGTTGGGGCGCACAACCAGCTGCCGTCAATCATCAAGCTATCCCTGCCAGTAGTTTAGCAGAAGTATTGATTCGTCATGGTGTGCCTGGGGTTTTGGGGATGCGCGATGAAATAGCTGACCATGAAAGCCACAGTTTTATTCAAGCCTTTACCGAAGCTTTGCGATCGCACAAGCCAATTGATGAAGCCGTAGCACAGGCTAGGCAAGAGTTGTTAACACTGTATAAATTTAATCAACCTGCTTGGACTTTGCCTGTTCTCTACCTGCATCCAGATTTTAATGGCGAACTGATTAAAAATCTGGATGAAGGTATTACCGAACTACCAGATACAGCCATTCCTGAGGTCGGTTCCTCGCTTCCGACTGCAAGTTTGCGATCGCTCACTCCAAAAGGTAAAACCTGGTTACTGCGTTATGGAGTTACCCGCATCGGCCGCACGAAAGATAATGATATTGTCATCCCCGAACCATCTGTATCCAAACGCCACGCCGAAATCTTCTGCCGCAACACTCTTACAGATGCTACACTAATGCGAACTTATTACTTGCAAGATTTTTCCACCTACGGGACAACCTGGTTTTTAGGCCCTAATGGCTGGCAACAAATCCTCCGGGAGGAAGTCCCTTTGAAATCGGGAATGCAGTTAAAGTTTGGAAGTGCTAGAGGTGAAACCTGGGAGTTTGTGATTGAAGACTCCTAGCGGAGCTATTGCATAAATGAATTTAAGTCTTTAGCATTAGCTTTTAAAATCTGTTTTTTTTAGAGAAAAAATCAACAGTTTTTGCGGAAATCTCCTCTTAGAACTTGTAGCTGTCAATACCACCAAATAATCATGAGGGAAGAAAATATGGCTCACAAAATTAACGGCTCAGACACTTTCCCATCTTTGCCATCTCAAGTAGATTTAGAGTTATTAGAAGCGTTACTAGAACCAGAGGATGCTAACTATCCCTGGAATCCAGGTGATGAGGAATCAGAAGCTTATTTTCAAGAACTAGAACAACAGTTCGGAATGGAAGATTTGGAGGGCGTTGAAATAATGAGGCGATCGCAAGATTTTTACGGGCATCTAGATACACTTTGGTCTAGTATTACTCCTACATCCGAGCACAATCATAACCTACAACAGGCAGTAGTGCTTAACCTTCAAGAAGCATTACGTACAAATTTTTCTGCCTGTGTCCCCCAAATATTGCTCAACACCATCGCCACCAAAGCTGCCGAGATATTTGCGGCTCGCCAATTAATCAGCGAGCAACTGGTTGAGTGCGTTCAGACTGTACTACCAACTTGGGGAACTGAGGATCTGATCGTTTTGGCTCGTCCTTTTGCTTACGCTATGCGAAGTAGCGAATCGCAAAATGCGGCATCTGCACTCAGTAATCTTCAAAATAGCGAGTGGACAGCTTTATCAGAAGTAGATAAAGCAAAGGTTAGTTTAGCGATCGCTTCTTATGCTTTTACTGAACTTAACAAGTCTCAGCCTGAAGTATGAATGGGGAGTAGGGAGTAGGGGATAGCAAAAGTTTTCATTAGTTTTCATTATGCATTGTGTTCGTGTAACCCGCGCTTTGCTGTTTACTCTATTTTGAAGTGTCTTTTGCAAAGATGTTGGTTTAACTTACGCAAAGGAAGAGTTGAAAATCAAGACTTTGTGCAAGAAGTTTAATGATTTTTATTTTTGTAAGTATATTTACTCCACAATAGGTTAATAATACGCTGATTTTAAAATTAGGCCATCTATCCCAAGAGGTAAATACTCAAGCAATTGGTCATTTGTCATTTGTCAAGAATTATTCTCCCCTGCTCCCCTATTTTGGGCCAAGAAATCGGGTAGCAAAATTTTGCGATCGCGTTGGTGATAGCGCCCGTGCCTTGAGAATTGCCGCCATCAGAAAGGCGTAAGATAACACTCCAACAACTACCAACAGCAAGGCATTGATCGACCCTGTAGCATTCCAGAGAGCGTGGAGCGCAGAGGCGCTCAGATAACCAATAGACAGAATTTGCCAACTTCTACTAGGTTTGAGGACAGCCAACCCAATAAAATAACCCAAGTAGCCACTATAAGCCATGTGTCCGGCTACAGAGCCTAAAATTCGCGGAATTAGCAGTTGTAAACCTGCCAGTTGACCAGCAGCCCCTATACCCACCTGTTGTGTGACATTTTGAGTGATATCAGGCACATACTGACCGAGGGTTTCCAAGAGAGTAAAACCAACGGCAGAAGCCGTTCCCAGGAGAATACCATCTAGAGGTTCCCAGATACCGATGCGTTCTCGCCAAGGTGAAGACAACATTCTACCGATGGCAAAAGCCCCTAATACAGGTAATGCCTTGAGTAATTCCTCCATCAACCCAGCGCCAAAAAACATCCGCACCAGTAACTCTGTGAAGGTGATAGATTCTTGGGGTGTGGGCAAGCTTCCAGGCAAGATGCCACGAAATACGAAAATAAATAGATCCAACAGCGGACTGAGCAAAATCAGGATTGTACCCAATGAGGTAGCCATTAGCACCCACCAAGGCTTCTGTTTCCCGCAAAGCTGGTAAACAAAATAGTAGGCTGCGAAGGCGATGTAACTTGCGACGATCACTTGATTAGCTTGGGGGCGACCGACTGTAGCGAACATCAGCACCACAAAAATTACGGTCAGTATTCCCGGTACGAGGTAAGCTTTAGTAGTTAAATCTTTACCAGTGGAAATAATTGGAAAAAGCTGAGTGAAGCTAACAGAATCTGGCTGCTTTAATTGCGTGTGGTTGTGGTAGTTAGTCGCCGAAGGGAGTGGTGTAATTTGGTTGAGTGTCGTCGCCGGGGTCAGTGAGGTATACTCGTATTCAAAAATGTATTGCGGCCCATCAGCACCTAGAGAAATGCGATCGCCTGGGTGCAATTCTTGACATTCATATAAGCGTTGTCCATTCAAATAGGTGCCATTAGCACTATTCAAGTCACAAAGCACCCAGCTAAATTTGCTATCTGGGGATGGAGAGAGGGGACGAACCACTGCATGACGACGAGATACCATTCGGTACATCATGGCATCCAAGACAACTTGGCAGCTGGGGTCGCGTCCAATTACCATCTCTTTACTGGGGGGCAGCGAGTAGCGAGATTCTGCTCCCAAAGCTGCCCCATTACCAGACACTAGCCGCAGAAATGCATTATGTCTTGCGTTTTTGCCTGTCATCGATAAGAAGTGCGTTTCTAAACTAATTCTTCACATAATTTGGCGGCAGGACTAACCTTAGCCACATTAGCAGCAGCATTGCTAAATCCACTATAGCTTCACTTACTGCTAAGAAATTTAAAATTATTGGTGCAAAATTTCAAATTGTTTCGCCTCATGTAAAGAAGTATTCCATCTGCTGAGAGTTTGCCCTAAAACTGACTTGTTAGGCGGATAAATCAGATTGTCTCGATGCTGTACTTTTGACATCGTAGCTGCAAATTAAACCCACTGCAATTTATTAAAAAATAGTATTTTTTACTGCATTTAGTTCCATTTCAAAAATATATAATTTTTAGTCGTCTGTTGTCAGTTGTTTTTGCCAAAGCTCTTTTGGAGTAGGGAGTAGGGGAAGAAACTGTTATGAAGTGAACTAAAATATTTCTGGTATCTTATCTCAAACAACTGTAGTCAATTCTGGGTGTTCAATCTTAGTTCCAAGTACTGTGAGGAATTCTGCTAGCCAATGTGGGTGAGCGGGCCAAGCTGGTGCTGTCACCAAGTTACCATCAACTATTGCCCGATCGACAGGGATATTAACATAGATTCCTCCAGCACTCTTGATATCTGGGCTACAAGCAGGGTAGCCAGTACATCTTTTGCCTTGCAGTACATCAGCAGCCGCTAATATCTGTAAGCCGTGACAGATGGCAGCAATCGGTTTATTCCCTTGGGCAAAGTGACGGGTGATTTCTAGTACCTGCTGATTGAGGCGGATATATTCTGGTGCCCTTCCTCCAGGAATGACTAAGGCATCGTAGGTTGTGGCTTCTACTTCTGCGAAGGTAGCATTTAAAGTAAAATTGTGTCCGGGTTTTTCGCTGTAAGTCTGGTCTCCTTCAAAGTCATGAATTGCTGTCCGCACCATATCGCCAGCTTTTTTGTCGGGGCAAACTGCGTGGACAGTGTGTCCCACCATTTGCAATGCCTGGAAAGGAACCATCACTTCATAGTCTTCTACATAGTCGCCAACAAGCATCAAAAGTTTCTTTGCAGCCATATATTTGTTACCCTCACCTATTAGTCATCAAATAGTTGTTTATAAAGTAAATATTAATTTAGAGTCAGCTTTTTTCTGCGTTAGTTTATATACGAGTTTTTGATACCTAACATCAATCACTGTGCTGTAATGTATCATTTCAGAGTGGCAATTTAACAAAAATTAATACAGTTTACAGGAACACGACCATAATTCAACGATTACGATCGAATGGTAAATTAAAGCAGATGAAATTCTGCGATCGCTCTCGGAAAATTTTTGTTTTCATGTCCTGGCTGGCTGAGTTTAATCAAGGCAAAACGCTGTAATGGCGTTAAAGCTACCCAATTTTGCTCTGTCAGGGTTATACCTATTTCTTGAGCTTTTTCCTGAATGTTGACTGGTACAATGGCAGAGTCTAGCCATGCCGGATGAGGCTCAATGGGCAATTTTTTAGCTGGTATACCATTACGTTGTATAATTAATTGCTCGATATGTTCGCGGTAAGACTGAATTTCCGTTTCTGTAGTGCAAGGTAATTCGACTAAAGCTTGACGCTCGGCTGTAGTCATTTGGTTCCAATCAGACAATTTTAGCTTGATGCCACAGGTATCTAATTTGTAACGTACCTGCATAGGGATGCAACGTAGGGAATCAACAAATTCTGCTTCAAATTGAAAGAAATTTGTCATTGCTCGAAAAACCCAAAGTTGATGAGAGTGGGGAATGGAAAAATATTTTTTTAATCCACAACAGTTTGTTGGGATTTTTATTTAACTTGCATCTTTTGAATTACTGAGACGAATTATCAAATAACTAATTGATAAAGCAAGAATAGCTATACCTAGACCAATTATATCAATACCCGCGACTTTTTCTAAGTCAAGAATAATAATTTTTCTAGCAACAGCAATTAAAGACGTGACAATAACTAATTCAACTTGAAAAACGTGTCTTCGTAGATATGCCGTAATATTTTCTAAAATTTCTAAAGCAATTAAAATATTTAAAAATAAACCGAAAATCTTATATAGTGTTGTGTTAGCCTCTCCATAAGGTATGGTAAATAACTCTTTAAAAATAAAGGTTCCTAAATCTGCGATCGCTACCAAAATTACAATTACCATAAAAATAGATAGAACTTTAGAAACCAGCACTTCTATGTTTTCAATGAAGTGCATAAAGTTCTTATCTGTGGTAGCTCCTAGAATTCGCCTCAATAGCTTTTTCATCTGCTGCACCTGATTCTAAAATAAAAGAAAATCCTATAGATAAATCTAAAGGATTGAAAAAAGTTTACTTGTTAATGGTTTGGAAGTTTTCTATCGTTTTTTGATTATTTATCCATAGCTAAAATTAACTCTAGTGAAACCTCTGTATTACTATAAATTTACCCTTTAGATATAGTAATTGGTAACAGTCAAAATTAGAAAGTCATAAAAAATGATAATAACTATTGACTATTGATTATTGACTAAATTACCTATTGCTGATTATAAATTACCACTGTCGAGCTACACTTTGCAGCTTACCATTGTGAAGACTGGAGTTGATGGTTTTTGATTGGAACTTCCACGGAAATTGGTATCAACTGTACTGCACAGGCTTTTAATTCTGGTTGCAATGAATCGGGGCACGCTTCTGGATGGGTGAGGGCGTTAGCTTCGGCATTGTCTGCCCATAGCGAACCCCAGTGCATGGGGACAAAAACTGTACCAGGCGCGATCGCTTTTGTCACTTTAGCAGGAAACTTCGCTTTACCTCGACGCGATCGCACTTCTATATACATACTATCGACAATACCTAGCCGAGCAGCATCACGGGGATGAATTTCGATAAACGGTTCGGGATGCATTTTGCAAATTTTTTCAATTCGACCGGTGCGTGTCTGCGTATGCCAGTGTCCGTAAAGTCGTCCATTAGTTAACACAAAGGGATAATCTGGGTCTGGTGGTTCTGCCAATCCTTTGGAGTAATATGCCCCAAATCGAGCGCGTCCGTCAGGGGTGTGAAAGCGCAAATCGGTATATAATCGCTTTCGAGAGATTTCTCCTCCCCTGCTCCCCCTGCTCTCTTCAGGATGAGGCCATTGAGTCGGGCCTTCTGCTTGTAATTGCGCGTGACTGATACCTGTCATATCGCAGGGGCGATTTTTAGTTAGTTGGACAAACTCAGCATAAACTTCAGCAGAGTTTGCAAAGGCAAATTCTTTCTCAAAACCTAATCTCCGTCCAACTTCGGCGAAAATTTCCCAATCGGCTTTAGCTTCTCTTGGCGGTTGGCGAAATGCTTGACACAGAGTTACTACTCGTTCAGAATTTGTCATCACACCAGTTTTTTCACCCCACTGGGCTGCTGGTAGCAAAACGTGAGCGTAAGCAGAAGTTTCTGTGGGATAATATGCGTCTTGGTAAATGGTAAAAGGCGATCGCAACAACGCCTTTTTAGTCCGCTCTAAATCTGGCATACTCACAGCTGGGTTGGTAGCTGCAATCCACAGTAACTCTACAGCATCATTTTCCAACCCAGTAATCATATCCCAAGCAGTCAAGCCGGGATTAGGCGAAATCTGTCCCGACTCAAATCCCCAAAACTCCTCAACTTCGGCACGGTGCTGCGGATTTTTCACCGCCCGATAACCCGGTAATAAATGCGCTAAACCTCCGGCTTCCCGTCCTCCCATTGCGTTCGGCTGACCAGTGAGGGAAAAAGGGCCAGCCCCAGGTTTGCCAATCTGTCCAGTCATCAGGTGCAGGTTAATAATCGTTCTTACCTTAGCCGTCCCTTCTGAGGATTGATTTACACCCATTGACCACAAAGACAATACCCGCTCAGATTGACCCCAGTAGCGAGCTGCTGTTTCTAAATCTTCAATGCTGATTCCACATTGACGAGCCACCACTTCTGGCGAATAGTGGCGAATGACTTCAGCATAAGCGGGAAAGTTGCTGGTGCAGTCGTCCATGAACATGGTGTCAATGTAGTTCCAGCGCATCAACAAGTGAGCGATGCCGTTTAACAAGTCGATATCTGTACCGGGACGAATGGCTAAATGTAAGTCGGCGGCTTCTGCGGTTGGTGTGCGACGGGGATCAACCACAATCATTTTGACTTTGCGGTTCTTTTTGTGATATTTTTCTAGACGGTTGAAAACGATGGGATGACATTCGGCTGTATTAGTGCCAATTAAAAATGCACAGTCGGTTAACTCCAAGTCTTCGTAACAACATGGGGGGCCATCTGCGCCAAAGCTTTGAATGTACCCAGCCACAGCACTAGACATACATAAACGGGAGTTGGCATCAAAATTATTCGTACCAAGGCAGCCTTTCATCAGTTTCTGGGCGATGTAATAATCCTCAGTTTGAAACTGACCGGAACCATACATACATAAGGCTTCTGACCCTTGGGTGAAGCGGACTGTTTGAATGCGTTGCGTAATAAGATTAAAAGCTTCATCCCAACTAACGCGCCGAAACTCTCGATCTAAAGAGTCTCGCACCATTGGGTAATGTAATCTATTTTTATCTAAAGATTCTGCGATCGTTGCACCTTTGACGCAAACCATTCCCTGACTGGATGGATGGGTTTTATCGCCGCGCACCCGCCAAGTTGGATTTCCTTGGCTATCTCGATTAGTTGCTTTGCCAAGTTGGGCTGGGGGTGAAACTTCTAGTCCACAGCCAACACCACAGTAGGGACAGAGAGTTTTGGTAAATTCACTCATGGCAGTTGTACATTTTGTTATTTTGATTGTGCAACCTCAGATGTAGCGCCAGGTTGAGAAATTTGTGTGTTATACAAAAACTCTTTGAAACGAATGGCACTAAGAAAAGCCCAAAGGTTTTGTCGTCTTGTTCCCAGCCTCCAGGCTGGGAATATATTTAAAGTGGGCTTCTGCCTCTTATCAAGCTACTGGAGGCGGAGCCTCCCAGAATGGGTTTCCAGCCTCTAGGCTGGGAACCAGTCATGTATCTTTTCTTAGTGCCATTCGACTAAAGTCCTTACTACTAACTATGAGAATTTATTTGTCTTACTGCCTACTCTCTATTTTCAAGACAGGTCTATTCTTCAGTTAAGAAGATAGGGTTTTTCGTTGCGGTTTCTGGTAATTCACCCTCAAATGTAGCGGCAAAAGAACCTTTTGGTTCTTTGAGGAAGAAGGCGCACATGAAAGCACAGACTAGTGCAGCTAAACCCATTGTGGAAAATAGTGTGGGAGCGTCGGTTAAGCTAAAAATTGTCAGGTAAACTACGCCGCCAAAATTACCGTAAGCTCCGACATTACCAGCAATTTGTCCAGTGGCTTCTTTTTTAATTAGGGGAACAATGCTGTAGGTTGCACCGCAGCCAGCTTGGGCAAAGTAGGCGGCAAACATTGTGACTGCGATCGCGACTGGAATCGGCCAGCTACTATTAATAAAATGTGCCATCAAATAACTAACACCAATGCCAGCACTGATAATTGTCATTGTCCACTTCCGGGAGTTAAACTTATCAGAAATTAAGCCACCACTAGGACGAGAAATCAAATTTAAGAACGGATAGGTAGCGGCAATCATCCCAGCGACAACGTGTTCTAAAGCAAAGGTTTTTTCAAAAAACGCTGGGAGCATGGAAACGACTGCTAGTTCGCTACCAAAACTTGTTATATAAGTGAATTCAAGTAAGGCTACTTGACCAAATTGGAAACGTTCAGATGGAGCGTAAGTTTTCTTGCCAATTAGTAGTTCTCGGTTGACTTCCCAACCTTTGTAACTTTGGTAAGCAAATAATCCTGCTAATAGTAACCAAGTCAGATACATTTGGCTCACAGTTAGGAAGTGAATATTCTTTTGTTCTAAACGCCAAGCCAATAAACCCAAGGCGAAAATCAAACCAAAGTTCGAGAGAATCATCGCCCAAAAGCTTTTAACACTGGTTACTTCTAGAGAACCATTTTTCTTGGGTTTTTTGTAGACTTTACCTGTGGGTGTATCTTGGACGTTGTTGTAATAAATTACCCCGTAGATAGCTGCAATAATTCCTGTAAATGCGATCGCAAATCGCCAGTTAGAAGCACCACCAGCGAAAAAGCTCGTAGAAACTGCAAGTATCGGCAAAACAAATTCTGCGCCAAAAGCCCCAAAGTTGCCCCAACCTCCATAAATACCTTGAGCAATTCCCATCTCCTTCGGCTGGAACCATTCGGACACCATGCGGATACCCACAACAAACCCAGATCCGACAATCCCCATCAGCAAACGACTGATGACTAGTTGATTAAAATCTTGCGCTAGCGCCGTCGCCAAACAAGGAACTACCGCAAATATCAGCAGCATTGAGTAGGTGATTCTGGGGCCAAAACGATCCAAAAGCATCCCAATAATTAGCCGTGCGGGAATTGTAAGGGCGAGGTTACAGATGCCTAAAGTTTTGATTTGTTCTGGTGCTAAATCTAGTTCTCTACCAATGGTTGTAGCGAAGGGAGCAAAGTTAAACCAACAAACAAAGGTGAGAAAGAAAGCAAACCAAGTCTGATGTAAAATGCGGTAGCGATCGCTAAATGAAAATAATTGTTTAAGCATTCCAATCTTTCTAATTAAATAAAATACGGAGAGGAGGTAGAAGAAAATGAGCCTTTAAGGTCGAGGGTTAAGCCTTTAAGGTTGAGGGTTAAGTCTTTAAGGTCGAGGGTTAAGTCTTTAAGGTCGAGGGTTAAGTCTTTAAGGTCGAGGGTTAAGTCTTTAAGGTCGAAGATTAAGTCTTTAAGGTCGAAGGTTGAGCCTTTAAGGTCGAAGGTTGAGCCTTTAAGGTTGAAGGTTAAGCCTTTAAGGTCGAAGTATGAGTTTTACCCAATGCCGAATACCCCTAATAAGTACTAGCAGTTACCAACTAGTAAGGCTTCTTGCTTGAGTTTCGCCCCAAACTTTTGGATGAGTAAATCTTGCAATATTGGCTGCAAGTCTTCGCATGGTATGCCTTTGATGATGCAAGTTCCCAAATGGGCATCTTTGCCAACTTTGCCGCCCATATAGATGTCAACACCTTCCAAGGTTTTGCCATTTTTACGAGTTTTAGTTCCCATCAAGCCAATGTCTGCAACTTGGGGCTGTCCGCAGGAGTTGGGGCAACCTGTCCAGTGAATTCGCACTGGGTTAGTGAAGGTTAACTCTTCTTCTAAGACTTTAATCATTGCCAGGGCGCGATTTTTGGTTTCGATGAGGGCAAAGTTGCAGAATTGTGCGCCTGTGCAAGATACTAGCGATCGCGCCAGTAAACCAGGATTAACTGAAAATCTTTCTAGCAACGTTTCTGTTAAAAATGTTGCTAAACGCGACTCAGCAATATTGGGGATAACAATGTTTTGCTCAACTGTAAAACGGATTTCGCCAGTGCCGTAAACTTCTGCTATACGAGCAATTTCAAACATATCTTCGGCATACAACCGACCGACAGGAATGTGCAACCCTGCGTAATTTAATCCGGCTTGCTTTTGTTTATATACCCCAATATGGTCGCGTTTTTCCCAGTCGATTTCGTCTTTTGCGGCTGCGGGTAATAATGATTTACCCAAACGGCTTTCTACTTCTGCTCGAAACTTATCTAAACCCCATTCATCAATTAGCCACATCAAGCGTGATTTTTGCCGATTAGCACGTGGCCCACAATCGCGAAATACTTCCAAAACCGCTCTACATACAGTTACCACATCTTCTGGAGCCACCCAAGCATTCAGAGGAATCGCTGCCTCACAACGTTTAGCTGAGAAAAATCCACCGACTAAAACGTTAAACCCAAAAATTTTGTGCTGAGAATCAGCAGAGGGGAAATTTTGCTCCCCTGCTCCCCTGCTCCCCTGCTCCCCTGCTTCTTGAAATGCTGGCACAAAAGCTAAATCGTTAATTTCAGCATGAACCGAATTGTCTCGTCCACCTGCGATCGCAATATTAAATTTCCGTGGTAAGTTGCTAAATTCTGGGTTTCCTTCCCCTTTGTTGGTGAGCATATCTTGAATTTGCTGTACCAACTCTCGCGTGTCGTACAACTCATCTGCATCTAACCCCGCCACAGGATCGCCTGTAATATTGCGGACGTTATCCATTCCTGACTGCACAGTGGTTAAACCAACTGCGTGAAATCTATTAAAGATATCTGGTAAATCTTCAATCCTAATCCCCCGTAATTGAATATTCTGTCTGGTAGTAATATCAGCGCAACCATCATCACCGTAACGCTGCACTACTTGGGCCAAAACACGCATCTGGTTGCTGGTAAGAATACCGTTAGGCATCCGCAACCGCATCATAAACTTGCCTGGAGTAACTGGGCGAAAAAACACGCCTACCCATTTGAGCCGATGATCGCGATCTGTTTCGTTCATCGCCTCCCAACCCAGGGCGGCAAATTTCTCTATCTCACTCTTGATTGCGAGTCCATCTTTTTCTGCTTTTAATTTCTCGAACTTATTAAGGCTAGTGGTAGTTGCTGTGTCTGTCATGAGGCTGAATCTCGTTGCAAATTACTGATACGATCGGGAACTGTGGTCGTAATTTCCCAATACCAATCAATCCGTAGTTACATCAGGTGCTGTATCTACGAGGGTTAGGGAATAAAAACTCAATCAATATTTAATTACGGGTGATTATTTTTACTCGAAAGCATTCCAACGCGAAACTTAAAATCCGTGGTTAGTTAAGGAGAATTTGTCACCATTTACATCTTCGGAATTTGTCAAGCAGGTTTAGATAATGTTCATGTAACAATTTCGATACTCATAACTTAAGGCGAGATTTTTGTTAGAATCGTATAAATTGTTACGTTTTTTGGGAAACTTTCCCAAGAACGCATGAATATTATGTATTTTTTACATTAAAGTCATCAATGAACGATGTAGAACGCTTAATCAACGGTATTTGAGATGACTAAAGCAATTTTGGATCGCCATAGATTAATCCCAAATCTAAAATCCACAATTGAGTGGCAGATGTTAGCTAAAACTTAGATATTATTTCAACAGCTATGAAACGTCGTGATTTTATTAATTGGGTAGGTTTGGGTTTGATTGCGAGTTCTCTACCTGTAGCGATAGCAGCTTGTTCTTCTCAAACAACTCCAGTATCTAAAGATTGGCAAACAGTAGGTACATCGGCAGAATTAGATAAAACAGGTCAATTGCTGGCGAAAGACTCACCTGCTGGGCCTGTGCTGGTAGTGGGCACATCTAAAGCCGGAACTCTAACTGCTGTTAACCCTACTTGTACTCACGCAGGTTGCACCGTAGCATGGAAAGCTGATGCCAAAAAATTCACTTGTCCCTGTCATGGTTCGGAATATGGAGCCGATGGTAAAGTACAAAAAGGCCCAGCGACAGAAGCGCTCAAAACTTATGCCGCTAAGATTGAGGGTAATTCTGTTGTAGTTAAGCCAACTTAGAGGATGTTTTAAAAGTGGTCAGATGTAATTTTAGGTACTTCTAGATCCCCCTTAACCCCCCTTAAAAAGGGGGGAACCGGAATCAAAGTCCCCCTTTTTAAGGGGAGCCACTGCGGTCTTCTCCCTTGGCGCTAGCCTCTCCCTTTGGGAGAAGGGGAGACGCCAAGGGCGATAGCGCAGCGTTAGCGAGTCTGCGTTCGCTTTTAGCGTCTCGTAGAGAGCGTCTGGGGTCTCCCCAAGTGAAGCAAGTGGCGTGGATTTAGGGGGATCTAAAACGTTTTATTACCGACCAAAGAACTTTTAAAACATCCTCTTAGTGGAGACAGGGGTGCAAGGGGCAGAAGATGATAATTAAAGCAAGATATTGTGAGTAACATCAAACAGCTTTTGGTACAAGCCGAGGCAGCACATAATGCGGCTGATTGGTCATCACTAATTCAATATTTGCAACAGTTAATTTTAGGCGCAGACTCGGAACATCCAGAGATAGTTAAAAATCGAGAATATCTCCTGAAATTAACACTTTCCATCTTAGAAATGGGGGATTTTCAACAACGCTGGGAAATCACCAAAGTATTGACTAACTTAGGAAATATTGCCATCCCACCTCTGGTTGAAATATTAGAAGATGAAGACGCAGAAGAAGAGTTGCGCTGGTATGCAGCCAGGACTTTGGGCGAATTTAAACACCCAGAAGTCATCGCGTCAATAGTTGAATTGTTGAAAAATGATGAGGATGAAGAACTCAAAGCGATCGCAGCTACAGCACTGGGACAAATGGGTACTGTTGCCATTGCTTCACTAACTGAACTTCTATTAGACGAAAATACACGATTGTTAGCAGTGCGATCGCTTTGTTGTATTCGGCAACCAGAAACCATCACGCCGCTGTTAAGTGTAGTGCAAGATCCACAAGCAGCAATCCGCGCCGCCGCAATTGAAGCCCTCAGCAGTTTTCATGACGAACGCGTACCGCCAGTATTATTAAAAGCTTTGGATGATACAGCCGCTACAGTCAGGCGTGCAGCAGTGGTTGGTTTAGGTTTTCGCCCCGACTTACACCAAGCATTAGATTTAATAACGAGACTGCAACCCAAACTTTACGACTTTAACCTTGATGTTTGTTGTGCAGGCGCAGTTACCCTTTCTCGCATAGGTAGTGATGACGCTGCCAAACACTTATTTGATTTGCTGATTTCACCCCAGACACCGATAACGCTGCAATTAGAAACTATCCGCGCTTTAAGTTGGGTGGGGACGTTATCCAGTTTGGAATATTTGCAAACAGCACTGAATCAAAGTACATCAGAAACAGTATGGCAAGAAATTGTCACAGTTTTGGGACGAGTCCAAAAACCGCAGTTAACTACACCATCTGCTGAAATCCTACTGCAAATACTGCAATCGCCACATCCAGCCACAGAGATTGCCAGTGTCAAAAGTGCGATCGCCTTGTCTTTAGGACAGTTAGGCGAAATGCAAGCAATTGAACCATTGATTTCGCTGCTAGGAGATTCTAATGCATCGGTGAGACTACACGCGATCGCCGCCCTGAAAAATCTGGATGGAGAAGCTACATATCAACAATTGCAGCAGTTAGCAAAAAATGACGCAATCACACCAGATTTAAAACAGGGGATCGCGATCGCTTTAGCCGAATGGTAAATTTCGGTGTCAACTTTTAATCGCGTAGCGTCTCGTTAGCGCAGCCTTTCGTAGAGAAGAGAGGACTAAAATCCTTGCTACAAACCTTTAATTATTTACGTCGGCCTACTTAACTGACAATAAAAGTATTCCTTAAGTCTAAAGCAAGACACATCTGGAGTATGAAGTTATAAGTTCTCAGGTGAAATAATATTGTGAAGTATTCTTAATAGAATCTCAACTGCTAGCAGCATCTGGCTGTATAAAGTTTTTAGTTAAGTATAAGTCCGGCAAAAAACTAACACTCATGCTATCTAACAGGAACAAAATAATTCACAATAAGTAATTAAATCAATAAAATAAATGGAATGGATAGAAGTAAATACAATATTTAGTTTCTATTTTTCAGAACAAGCGAATTTGTCCGTAGGTTCTTAATCCTGAAATAGTAATTACTGATTATGAGTTATTTTGCTTAATGTGACGAATAGTAAGTTGTTATGGTATTTTCAAATTCTTTCGACTTTTCCAGAAGAAGCTAAGTAAAACACTCCTTCAATCTATCTTGTCAGAATTTACCTAATTTAGCAGTGGATTGAAGAGACAATATTGCTTTTGTAAATCAATTAACCACACAAATCTAGAACATAAAAGGAACCATAAGCATGAAGCCTTTCGATTTATCTAAAGCTGTTTTAGCTACTGTCTTTGCCATCAGTTTCGCTTCTGTATCCTTACCTCCTTCAGTTTCTGCCCAAAGTGGAGGTTCTGGTAGTGGAGGCTCCGGTAGCGGAAGCTCCGGTAGTGGAGGCTCCGGTAGCGGAAGCTCCAGTGGTAGCACTGGCTCAGGCACTGGAACAACAGGTACTGGCTCAGGCACTGGAACAACAGGCACTGGCTCAAGCACTGGAACAACAGGCACTGGCTCAAGCACTGGAACAACAGGTACTGGCTCTGGCTCAAGCACTGGAACAACAGGTACTGGCTCTGGCTCAAGCACTGGAACAACAGGTACTGGCTCAAGCACTGGAACAACAGGTACTGGCTCAAGCACTGGAACAACAGGTACTGGCTCAAGCACTGGAACAACAGGTACTGGCTCAAGCACT
>NZ_JBALDU010000031.1:0-30849 GCF_036917235.1 Nostoc sp. | reverse complement strand
TCTCAGTTGCACTCAATTTAATAAATCCTCAACATTTAAGAAACTGGTTTGCTAGTTGCTGCTACTGTACCTCATAACAGCCGTAAATGCTGTAAAACTTTAGAAAATATCGCAATAGCAGAGCAAATACATACCCTCCAAGGGCATTTTAGCTCTGTTAATTCTGTAGCTTTCAGTCCAGATGGCAAAATCCTTGCTAGTGGGAGTTCTGACAAGACTATCAAACTGTGGGATGTCATAACAGGAGGGCGAATCTGCACTATCGAAGCACATTCCGACTCGGTTCGTTCAGTTGCCTTCAGTACAGATGGCAAAATCCTTGCTAGTGGGAGTTCTGACAAGACTATTACACTGTGGGATGTCACAACAGGAGGGCGAATCCGCACTATCGACGCGCATCCCGACTCGGTTCGTTCGGTAGCCTTCAATCCAGATGGTAAAACTCTTGCCAGTGGAAGTTATGACAAGACTATCAAACTGTGGGATGTCACAACAGGGAGGAAAATCCGCACTATTCAGGCGCATTCCTCCTGGGTTAATTCTGTAGCTTTCAGCCCAGATGGTAAAACCCTTGCCAGTGGAAGTCATGACAAGACTATCAAACTGTGGGATGTCACAACAGGGAGGAAAATCCGCACCATTAAGGTGCATTCCTCCTGGGTTAATTCTGTAGCCTTCAGTCCAGATGGCAAAACCTTTGCCAGTGGAAGTCATGACAAGACTATTACACTGTGGGATGTCACAACAGGATGGCAAATATACACTATCCAGACGCATTCAGACTGGGTTTGTTCGGTTGCTTTCAGTCCAAATGGCAAAATCCTCGCCAGTGGAGGTTGTGGTGATATTAAGTTATGGGATATGACAACGGGAGCGCAAATCCATGCTTTCCAGGGACATTCTTTTTCGGTAGCCTTCAGTCCAGATGGCAAAATCCTTGCCAGTGGAAGTGGGGACAAGACTATCAAGATTTGGGAGGTTGCATCATTACCATCGGTAACATCCAATATTACGACTACTTCATTTTCAGTTCAGCCAACTCACTCTCAAGTTTCGCAATCATCTTTTGATATGCCTATATTGTGGTGTTATTTACTTTTATTGTTTGTTTTTTTCGGTTTTGTTAGTTTTGTCTCTGGTTTTGTGGTTGGGTTTGTGGTGTGCGTTATGGGAATTGGGTGTTGTTGGCGTTTTTATCGATGGTTTTGGCGAGGAAAAATCTAAAATATAGTCCAATCTTCTAAACGCAAGTTAGGCAATTTTTCAAAATCCTTGCGGTTGCGGGTTACTAAAATACCATTCACCGACAACGTAATTGCCGCAATGCGTAAATCTTGTGTACCAATGCGAATTCTTTGACGAATCAAGTCTTCGTAATAATTAATAGCATACTTGTCCAATCCAAGCGATCGCACATTTTGAAAAAACTCTAAAGTAGCCTGTAGCTTTGCGTAAGCTAATAACAATTTATCAGGCGAGGAAGCGTTTCTAATTACATTAAATCTCCCACGTAGTTGTTCTTCAATCGTAATTATCGTTATCGCAATGTCTTCAGAATTGACTGCATTGATACGCTACGTGACAATTGGATGCCTCTGCGCTTTTAACATCAGTAATTGCGTGCCTTTATTTAAAGATAATGCCTATGTCAACGTAAGTTCGACTAGCCTCTCTCTGCCTTGAACTTTAGTTTAAGTCTGTGCTTATCTGATTCCAAGAGGGACGGTTTTGTGTAGTCAAACCTCTAAGATTTTTTTTGATTGAGTCAATTATAGGGACACTATATCAGCCGTCGAATTCACGTTATCTAAATTCCAAAAACAAGGTTAATTAAGTACCAAGTTTTAATTATGCATATGCCATATTTAGATGCCTTTGGCTTGCCAAGCTACTCTTCTGTTTTTCCCAAGCAATGGTTGTGTTGATAATCTCGTCTAAATCATTGTGTTTTGGTTGCCAACCCAAAACCCTATAGATTTTATCAGCACAAGCTGCAACACAGGCAGGATCGCCTGGACGACGTGGTGCAGCAATAACGGGAAAATCTACACCAGAAATAGCCTTGACTCTTTCAATAACTTGTCGCACGCTGTATCCTTGCCCATAACCGCAGTTGAAAATTTGGTTTTCCCCTCCTTTTTCTAAGTAATCTAAAGCATCTAAGTGAGCAGTCGCCAAATCTTCAACATGGATATAGTCTCGAATTGCGGTTCCGTCGGGCGTAGGAAAATCAGTACCAAAAATTCGGACTTCTGGCTTGCGCTTGAGTGCGGCATCACAAGCAGCTCGAATCAAGTGTGTGGCATTCGGTGACATTTGCCCCAATAGTCCACTTGGTTCAGAACCTGCTACATTAAAGTAACGTAAAATTACGTAGTTTAGTGTAGATACTGCTGCATAGTCCTGGATCAGCCACTCACTCATCAACTTTGAACGTCCGTAAGGATTGATGGGCTGTGTAGGATTCGACTCAGTAACAGGATTTTGTTCTACTTCCCCATAGACTGCGGCTGTGCTGGAAAAAATGAACTTGTTAACACCCATAACGCTACAGCAGCGCAGCAAATTTAAGGTGTTGCGGGTGTTGTTGGCGTAGTAGTCGAGGGGATGAGCTACTGATTCTGGAACAATCAGACTAGCGGCAAAGTGTAAGACTGCACTGAATTTATGCTGGGCAAAAACTTGATAAAGATGCCCACTGTCTACTAAATCGCCAATAATTAGTTTCCCGTGTAGTACCGATGCTGGTGAACTTGTAGAGCAGTTGTCGTAGACTACGACATCATAACCAGCTTCCCCTAGTTGACGAACTACATGGGAGCCAATGTAACCAGCACCGCCAGTTACCAATATTTTATTTTTCATTTCTTTTTCCTTATCTACCTTTACCTAACAAAACAACTCGAATCGTTTTGAAGGCGATCGCTAAATCCAACCAAATGGAATAATTTTTGATGTAGTACAGATCGTATGACAGCTTTTCGTAAGCATCCTCTATAGATGCTCCATAGGGATACATAACCTGTGCCCAGCCTGTAATTCCAGGTTTGACCAAATAGCGAACTTCATAGTAGGGAATCGCTTCTTTGAGTTTGACATCAAATTCTGGTCGTTCTGGACGAGGCCCAATCAGACTCATTTCACCCCGTAGGACGTTCCATATTTGGGGTAATTCATCAATACGCAATAAACGTAGCCAGTATCCGACTCTGGTGATTCGTGGATCGCGTTGACTAGCCCACTGCGCTCCCAACTTTTCTGCATCCTGATACATGGAGCGAAATTTATAAACTCTAAATGGTTTACCGTGTAACCCACTTCGCTGCTGACTGTACAATATTGGACCAGGGCTATCTAGCCTAACTAGTAATGCAACCAACAACAGAAGTGGTGCAACTAATACTAGTAAAAAGAGGATCAAGATGAGATCGATAACTCGCTTCAGTTTCATACTGAAGTAACCAGGCATTAGGTTAAAACCATCACTAAAAGCCAGCCATTTATCTTGTAACAGCGACGAAGGTAGTTTATACCAAAATGTTTCGTAAACATCCGGCAATGTATAAACCGGAATGCCTCGTAACCGCATCTGCATTAACTGTTGTGCTTGAGACTTAGACAAGTTTATCTGGGCTGTAACTATTACCCCAGACCAGGATTCTTGACTCCATTGTGACAACTCGCTCAGACTTCCCTGATAACTCAGATTGCTTTTTGGTAAGTCTATGCTTTTTTGATTTTCCTCTGCTAGAACAGTCAATTTTCCTAAAGGATTAAGCCCTAGCAATTTTTGTGAAAATTTGATGGCATTATCCCCTGCTCCTAGTATTAACCAACGACTTTTTAGAGCGTGCGATCGCACCCATCTCACTGCTAACACGCGCAATATTATTGCCCAGATAGTAAAGATTCCCAAGCTAGGTAAAAAGACACTCCGCCACGTTACCGGATTATGTTGGGCAATACCTGACAAGTAAATTAGGGCGGAAATAAAGAATGCGATCGCAATGCTACAAACAATAATTCGAGCAGGCGCTCTTAAACCTGAAATTTGCCGATCTGGATGGTAAGCATCTGCTAAATAAAATGCTGCAAGTATCATGCAGACAAATGTATAAGGTAACGGATTTAGCCAATGTAAGGGTTGATCTAAACGCAACCATTGTGCGATCGCTAAACAAATTAGCAACCCAAAAATATCCCCTAACAAAAGCAATATCGGTAGGCTGCGGACTATATTTGGCAGCCTAGCATTGGTAGGTAAACTAACATAACTTGTGGAAGTCATTGGTTTTTATTATTCTTCAGTATCCTGAACTCGATTTCTTTGTTAAAACCAGCAACAGATTCAAAGAAGGGAATATTAAAGACTAGCCGTACTGTGCCAAAGCGTACAAAAACAATAAATTTTCGTATGCTCTGTTTGTCAAAGAAATTAGAGATTAGATATTACAAACTAGGAGGGGAACTATCTGTGCGTCGGTATAGCATATCTGTAGGATATATATCCTAACTTGCATTGGCTGTACGAACTACACTACGACTTCAAGGTTGTTCTTTTGACATTTGCATTATGCCATGAGTGTAGTCAAATCTGAACTTTATATTTAATTTATTTATTAGCGTATATTTACTGCTAAAGTAAGTGTTTATATAGTAACAAAATAAGGTAAAAAGTTATGTAACCTGTTAAAATGCTGTTATTAAATTGATATATTAATGAGTTGAAGTAACCGCTTATTAATGTAATTTAAAATATTAGAAAAAAGTTAAACACCCCTTGACATTCAGATAATATTTCTGGGATAAATCTAATAAAATCTCACAGAAAGCAAATATCTTACAAAGTAAGTATTTTTTTGTTTTTTTTGATACAAAATATTATGGATTAATCCTAATTATGTCCAAATAACTATCTTGGACTACCAAAATTGTGAAGCAAAATTAGTAAAAACAATTTCAGGTATTCGTAACATACTCCATGCCCTCTAACCAAGAAGACCAAAACTCCTTAGATTTGCAGCAATACTCGCTACTTCTGAAAAGGCGTTGGCTAATTATAGCTGCGGTAACTGCCTCTATTTTTGGGCTTTCAGCTTTAAGTGCTATCAAGCAAAAACCAATTTATGAAGCAGAAGGTAAGTTGCTTTTCAGTAAAACTGACCGCGTTTCTTCGCTGACAAATCCCTCAGCACAAGTTGGGGAGTTGAGAAGTGTGACTGAAATCAACAGTCCATTGGATACAGAAGCAGAGGTCATTCGTTCTAATCCAATAGTTGAGAAAACTATTGCTAGTCTCAGGTTGGTAGATAAGCAAGGAACACCCTTGGAAATAAATGAGTTTCTCAAACAAGTCAAAATTAAAAGTGTCCGGGGTACAGATATTTTGGCGATTTCGTACAGCAGCAGCAATCCAAAAGAAGCCGCAGATGTTGTGAATTCGCTGATGAGATATTACCTGGAGAACAATATTCGCATTAACCAAGCCCAAGCGACAGTGGCAAAGAAGTTTTTACGCAAGCAATTACCTGAAGTTGAAGCAAGGGTAGCTAGATCGGAAGCAGCTTTGCGTCGATTTAAAGAAGAAAATCGGGTAATTGCTTTAGAGCAAGAAGCAACAAAAGGAGTGGATAAACTCGCGGGTTTATCAGACCAGATTACCCAAGCCCAGGCAAATTTAACGGATGCTGAGACTCGCTCAAAACTTCTGCAACGTCAATTGAGATTGAATTCGCAGCAGGCTGTGGATATGGGGAATTTAAGTCAATCAAAAGCTGTGCAGGAAGTATTAACACAATACCAACAGGTGCAAAACCAGTTAGCAGTAGAAAAGACTCGTTATACAGACAAACATCCTACGATCGCTAATTTGTTAGCAAAAGAAGCAGCCCTCAAAAAGCAGCTAGAGACGCGAATTTTTGAGAATGCAGATAGAGAAAAATCTGTACCAGCCCAGAATTTAGGGATGGGAGAACTCAAGCAGACCCTAGTTGGCCAACTGGTACAGTCAGATGTAGAACGTTCAGCATTAGCTAACCGAATTACAGTTTTGCAGAATGCATACACACTTTCTCAAAAACGATTGAGTGTTTTACCCCAACTGCAAGAAAAACAGCAACAGCTAGAGCGACAGTTGCAAGTTGCTACATCTACTTATGAAGAACTGCTAAAGCGATCGCAAGAAGTCGATGTAGTAGTAAATCAGAGTGTTGGTAATGCCAGAGTAATATCTGCGGCTTTACTTCCTCAAAAAGCTGTTCCTTCCAAAATTGCCTTTCAGCTAGCGCTGGGTGGATTTTTGGGGATTTTGCTGGGTGTAGGGGTAGCTTTGATCTTAGAAGCTATGGATCGATCCCTCAAAACTCTTGAGCAAGCCCAGCAGTTATTAGGTTATTCTTTACTCGGTACGATTCCTCGCTTGGCTCAAAAAGCTAAAAACAGTGGGGAAGGTTTAGTCGAACTACCAGTCAAAGATAATCCATATTCGGGAGCAAGTTCAGCCTTTGAGATGCTTCAGATGAACCTGGATTTTACTATCTCCGATCGACCATTAAAAGTAATTGCCGTAGTTAGTTCAGCTCCAGGTGAAGGCAAATCATTTGTGGCTGCAAATTTGGCAGTAGCCAAAGCACATATGGGGCGCAGAATCCTATTAGTAGATGCGGATATGCGTCACTCCTCCCAACAGGAAATCTGGAAATTATCTAATCCAGTCGGACTAAGTAATGTTTTAGTTGGTCAAGCAGAGTTTCACAACACCACTCAAAAAGTATTAGTTAACTTGGATTTATTAACGGCTGGGACAATCCCATCTAACCCCGCAGCATTGCTAGATTCGCAGCGCATGGCTTTGTTAATTCAAGAGGCAGTCAAAGAGTATGACTGTGTGATTATTGATACTCCTGCCTTGAGTTTGTTTGGTGATGCACTCATGCTGGGCAAGATGGCAGATGGGATATTGCTGGTTGTACATCCTGGAGTGCTTGATCGTGCTGTTGCTAAGAGTACGAAAATGATGCTAGAGCAAGCGCGATCGCGTGTTTTAGGAATGGTGGTAAATGGGGTTACTGCTGAAAAGGGGTCTGGTTACTATCACTCCAGGGGATCTGACGGTGGAAAAAGGTCTGCTTTGAGTCAGATAAATGTGCCTGGGATTAAGTTAAGAGCTTGATGAAGTTTATTTATTGACTTGACTATAGGTTAACGGGGATAGAGGTATTTTCATGATGAGAAAACAGACGCTCGAGCCTCGGCAGAAATTAGTGATTAAGGCAGGGCGAATCGAGCAGCAGTATTGGCAGGATATCTGGAAGTATCGGGAATTGTTTTACTTCCTGGCATGGCGAGACATCTTGGTGCGCTATAAGCAAACGGCGATTGGGCTGGCTTGGGCATTACTGCGGCCTTTTTTAACAACGATGGTGTTTACGTTGGTATTTGGGGTTTTACTCAAGGCACCGTCAACGGGTGCGCCTTACCCGATTGTGGTGTTTTCGGCGATGCTACCTTGGCAGTTTTTTTCCAATGCCTTGAGTGAGTGTAGTAATAGCTTAATTAGTAATTCTAATTTAATTTCTAAGGTTTATTTTCCGCGTTTGATTGTGCCAACGAGTGCGGTGATTGTGAGTTTTGTGGATTTTATGATTTCTGGGATCATCTTGTTGGGCTTTATGGCGTGGTATAACTTTGTGCCGGATTGGCGAATTCTAACGCTGCCGTTGTTTATTGCGATCGCCTTTGCGGCAGCGATGGGGTCGGGATTATGGCTGGCGGCATTAAACGTGGAATATCGGGATTTCCGGTATATAGTGCCGTTTATTGTGCAGTTTGGACTTTATATCTCACCAGTGGGTTTTAGTAGTAGCGTAGTGCCGGAACAGTGGCGACTGCTTTACTCATTAAATCCAATGGTGGGTGTAATTGATGGTTTCCGGTGGGCAATTTTGGGTAAAAATTTTGACATTTATTTACCAGGATTTCTCTTGTCGGTGGCGTTAGTGATATTAGTGCTGATTACCGGAATTTACTATTTCCGCCGAATGGAGCGCAAGTTTGCGGACATTATTTAGACACAGCGTTTCAGGAACTGTTAGCACAGGTTGGAGGATTCATGTCGGATACGGTAATCAAGGTTGAGAACTTAAGTAAGAGATATGTGTTGAGCCATCAGCAAGAGGAACGTCGCTATAAGGTGTTGCGCGATGTGATGGCGGACAGGGCGAAATCGATCGCAAAGACTTTGAACCCTTTTAATCAAAACGCAAAACGCAACACGCAAAACTCGAATCGTGAGGAATTTTGGGCAGTCAAGGATCTGTCGTTTGATATTGAGCAGGGCGATCGGGTTGGAATTATTGGGCGGAATGGAGCGGGCAAATCGACGCTACTGAAGCTTTTGAGCCGGATTACAGAACCGACTCATGGCAGTATTGAGATTACGGGGCGGGTAGCGAGTCTGCTAGAGGTGGGGACAGGTTTTCATGCTGAGTTGACGGGGCGGGAGAATATTTACCTAAATGGGGCAATTTTGGGCATGAGTCGGGAACAGATCAAACGCAAGTTTGATGAAATTGTTGATTTTGCAGAGATTGAAAAATTTTTAGATACGCCTGTTAAACGCTACTCCTCTGGGATGTATGTACGGCTCGCATTTTCGGTTGCGGCACATTTAGAGCCAGATGTTTTGATTGTGGATGAGGTTTTAGCCGTTGGAGATGCAAATTTTCAGAAAAAATGTCTTGGCAAAATGCAGGAAGTATCCAATGAACAAGCCAGAACAGTTCTATTTGTAAGTCATAATATTGAAGCAATTCAACGACTATGTTCTAAATGTTTGTTACTAAATAAGGGGCAGCTAATTAATTACGGGAATACAAACAGCGTGATAACGCAATATTTATCTAGCAACTCCTATTCTTGCAAAGCTTCACCCAAAGAGTGGATAAATTTAAGTGATGCAAATCGAAATGGCAATGGACAAGCTCGTTTTATTGCTGTTCAATATAGTAGTTCAAAAAAAGATATTGCTTTTAATGCGTATTCAAATGGTGAACTTGAATTTTTACTGAATATTGAATCAGATTCCTCAATAAATGTTGGAAGTATTACAGTTGTTGTGTATGACCAGTACGGTATAAAGTTGGTCAATGCAGATACTGTATCACTTGGACAAATAATATCCCTTAAACAGGGACAAAATATAGTTAAATTCAAGATTGAACAGCTACATTTAAAATCAGGTACTTATGTCATTGGTCTTTGGCTTTCCGATTCCTCATATAGTTCTGTTTTTGATTTTATTGAGTCGGCATTTGAAATTGAGGTGGTTGAACTTACATCCGAAGAGTTTGCTAGAAAAACTGAAGGTTCAGTAACCTGTAGCTTTCAAGTATTCTCAGCGCCAATCGCCGATTCAAATCTGAAGTGCAACACCTAGAAATTTTTCACTGAGATACTAATAGAGATAGCCTGATATCTCCTACAACAAAAGACGCCGCTTTGATACAAGATATATAAAAAGAGAAGGTATGGAAAAGCAAAACGTTCTTTATTTCACAAGTTATCCTTTAGACCCTGATAATGGTGGTGGAATGGCGATTTTGAACGATATTTCTCAATTATCTCAACTAGAAAAAATTAATCTTTATGTTGTTGTTGCTTGTCAAGAAAGTAGTCAAATAAAAACCAGAGATCAATTAGACAAACTTAAAGTAAAATATTACTTAACTACTAATTTCATCTCTTCTACCAAAAAAGGAAATTTTTTAAATAGGTTAGTAAAAACATATGAAAAAGTAGTGCGTAGATTGCGAGCAACTTTTAGTTTTCAGACTGTAATGTACTTACCGTTTGAAAACTATAATCAAGTAGAACATGTCTCTAAATATTTAACCTATCTCTGCAATAGACACTCTATTCATGTTGTTATTGTTGAACAGTTATATAGCATTTTGTGGTTTAAAGATTTTCTTAATCTTAAACAGAGAAAAATTTATCTTGCATTTGATAGAGAAGCAGAAATGATTAGGAGTCTTGCTCTTAATTTTGCAAGGAATGACATTTCTAGCTTTTTTAAATTTCGTATTTTTATTATTTCTTTAAGAGTCAGTAGTTTTGAAAAGAAAGTCTGTAAATTGGCTAATAAATGTATATTTTTATCCGCAGCCGATGTTCCCAAATATTTACTAGCTAATGAAAAAGTGTTAGTCAATTCACAAGTACTTCCTCCTAAAGTCATGGGCTGGCATTATACAAATTCAATGACAGTTCTGTTTGCCGGTAATATTGATTATTATTTCAATTCCTTAGCTGTCAAATGGTTAATATGTGAATTATCTCCCAGATTATTAAGACTAAATAATCAAATAAAAATCGTGATTACTGGTACAGATTTTAATAATATGCCCAAAGATTGGACTATAGAAAGTAACGTTCATATTCCTGGTTTTCTTCCTAAAAAACAGCTTGAGGATTTGTTTCAGACTTCCGATATTTTTATATGCCCTATTGATAATGATTTTTCAGTGAAAATGAAATTAGTTGAATGTGTTTCTTATGGAATACCTTTCTTTGCAACTGAGCCTTGTCTTAAAGCATTGCCATATTTATCTGGCTTGCCAATCTTAGATATTAATAGCCCTGACGAAGCAGCAGCTTTTATTTGTGAAACTTTATCTAACAAAGAAGTCTTAGAGCAATTAAGTCATCAAATATTAGAAGATGCTTTTAATTTTGCTAAGACTCGAAAAGATTGGTGGACAAAGGTTATTTTAGAGAGCCGTGAATTCAAAATTGGAGGGCATTACCTAGACTAAAAGCATCTGTACAAAATTAAGATATAGGATATCATTCATACTCAAAATACCCTTCTTATTGTTCCGATCAAATATCAAAATATATCTGGAGATTGAGATATGGAAAAGCAAAATGTTCTTTATTTTACAAGTTATCCTTTGCACAATAGTGATGGCGGTGCAATGGCAATTTTAAATGATATCTTTCAATTATCTCAGATAGAAAATATCAACTTTTATGTTGCCGTTACTTGTGAAGACAGTACCCAATTGAAAATTAGTAATAAGTTAGATAAACTTCAAGTCAAATATTATTTTGCTACACCATTATGCTCTCCAACAAAACAAGAACTCTTTCTAAAAAAACTATCTCCTTTATTAGAGCGTAAAATACGATCGTATTTTAGTTATTTTAGCCTTTGGCAGGGAAGCAAAACAAAGTCTAACAATTGCAATCAAGTAAAATATGTTTCTAAGTATTTAACAGAATTTTGCGATAAACTCTCTATTCAAGTTGTTATTGTTGAACAGTTATATAGTATTTTATGGTTTAAAAACTTCCTAAAAATTAAACAAAAAAAGATATATATTGCAACTGATAAAGAAGCAGAATTTTTTAAGGCTCTTACTCCACATTATTGGCCTAATAAATCTGAATTTCGGATTTTTATGATTTATTTAAGGCTAAAGAATTTTGAGAAAAAAGTCTGTGAATTGGCTAATAAATCTATATTTATGTCCGAAGCCGATATTCCCAAATATTTACTAGCTAATGAAAAAGTGTTAGTCAATTCACAAGTACTTCCTCCTAAAGTCATGGGCTGGCATTATACAAATTCAATGACAGTTCTGTTTGCCGGTAATATTGATTATTATTTCAATTCCTTAGCTGTCAAATGGTTAATATGTGAATTATCTCCCAGATTATTAAGACTAAATAATCAAATAAAAATCGTGATTACTGGTACAGATTTTAATAATATGCCCAAAGATTGGACTATAGAAAGTAACGTTCATATTCCTGGTTTTCTTCCTAAAAAACAGCTTGAGGATTTGTTTCAGACTTCCGATATTTTTATATGCCCTATTGATAATGATTTTTCAGTGAAAATGAAATTAGTTGAATGTGTTTCTTATGGAATACCTTTCTTTGCAACTGAGCCTTGTCTTAAAGCATTGCCATATTTATCTGGCTTGCCAATCTTAGATATTAATAGCCCTGACGAAGCAGCAGCTTTTATTTGTGAAACTTTATCTAGCAAAGAAGTCTTAGAGCAATTAAGTCACCAAATATTAGAAGATGCTTTTAATTTTGCTAAGACTCGAAAAGATTGGTGGACAAAAGTTATTTTAGAGGCTTAAATATTTAACTTAAAATATTGAGATAAGTAGAATACTTCATCTATTCTGAATCGATTCAAGTGGTAAAACACTAGTTATTACAACATAACCAAAATGACTACTTTCAAACAATCACTTTTAGTTACTGGGGTTGCCGGATTCATTGGTCGTTACGTTGCTCGGTATTTCTCAGAGCAAGGTTGGTCAGTAATAGGCGTTGATAATTCGCCTCCTGAAAATGCTCCTCTTCACAACTTAACAGCATATCATCGTCTCAAATTACCCGACCCCTCTTTAAATAACTTATTAAAGGAATATTCTCCTAATATTTGCATTCATTGTGCAGGGCGTGCCTCTGTTGGCTTGTCTATCATAGAACCCGATATTGACTTTCGATCTAATACAGCTTTAACTTTTGAAATTTTAAATGCGTTGCGAATTAATGCCCCTAGCTGTCGATTTATTTTTCTTTCTAGTGCAGCTGTTTATGGAAATCCAGAGTCATTACCCATTGGAGAAACTCAACGCTGTAACCCCATCTCTCCGTATGGATTTCATAAGTTACAAAGCGAACAACTATGTTTAGAATTTAGCAAAGTTTATGATTTACCAAGCGCAAGTGTACGAATTTTTTCCGCTTATGGTCCGGGTTTGCGCCGTCAAGTCCTTTGGGATATTTGCCGAAAAGCAATTTATCAACCCATAGTTAAGTTACAGGGGTCTGGTCAAGAAAGCCGTGATTTTATTCATGCACTCGACATTGCCAAAGCTTTATTAGTAGTAGCAACTTCTGCACCAATGCAAGGAGAAGCATATAATTTCGCAAGTGGAAGAGAAGTTACAGTTTTAGAACTAACGAAGATGGTGTTTAAATCATTAGACTACAAAGGTAGCGTAGAATTTGACGGAATAGTTCCTGTTGGGACTCCCCTTAATTGGCAAGCTGATGTTACAAAATTAGGAAGTCTAGGAATAACCGATTTTTTATCTTTAGAGCGGGGTGTCCATGTTTATGCAAATTGGAGTTATGCAGAGCTGTTGGGCATATAGTTTTTATTTAAAAATCCATGCTCATCAGGATCTTTACACTCTTTTTCATGTTGACAGGAAAGTGAGATGACAATCAACCGATCAATTATTGTTGTTGTAGCGTTATCCTCTTGACTGTTAGTACCAGCTAGAACCAGCTAACCCCAATAATTCTTTCATTAATAAAACTCAAGACGTTTATTCAAAAATATTCAATTTTATGGTTTCCCTTAATCAGTTATTAATTTCCATATTTAATCTTCAATCGCATATGGTATCCATAAGTAGTCGGACACAATTAAATTCATTGGTGGAGATAGGGAAAAGGTTACAGGTTACAGGAAAAAAAATGTGTAATTAATTCTGTCTGATTACTTAGTTAACTAAAACTCCTATGAATGAACAACATCCCTACCGCGCAACAATTTCACCAGTTCAAGAGGGAACAAAACGTCCCCTTTGGTCAGTGATGATTCCCACGTACAACTGTGCAAACTATCTGCGTGAAACACTGACTAGTGTGTTATCACAAGACCCAGGACCAGAGATAATGCAAATAGAGGTGGTTGATGACCACTCCACCAAGGACGATCCAGAAGCTATTGTTAAAGAATTAGCAGGCGATCGCGTTAGTTTTTATCGCCAGCCAGAAAATGTTGGACATGTTAAGAACTTTACCACCTGTCTACAGCGATCGCGTGGCAAACTCATCCATCTTTTGCATGGTGATGATTGCGTTCGGGAAGGCTTTTATCGCAAGATGCAACAAACATTTGATACCCAGCCGGAAATAGGAGCCGCTTTCTGTCGTCACATCTTTATGGATGAGACAGGGCACTGGCGACACTTTTCTGAGATATTACAACCTCAAAGCGGCACAATTGATAATTGGTTGGAAAAAATTATAGTCAAACAATATATTCAAACTCCCTCTATTGTCGTTCGCCGACAAGTATATGAAAAGTTAGGTAGTTTTGACCATCGGTTTCGTTTTTATTATGAAGACTGGGAAATGTGGGTGCGAATTGCCGCACAATACCCTGTATGGTACGAAGTTGAGCCACTAGCTATTTATCGCCTACATTCTGTATCTAATACTGGACAAACTGTGCGTACAGGCAAAAACATGCAAGAGGTACGCTGTGGGTTGGAAATTGTACAGTCTTATTTGTCTGCTTATCTGCCACAATCAACAGTCGATCGCCTGATCGATGCCAATAAAAAACACTCGGCAATCTGTGCTCTCAGAACAGCCCAAAATATGCTGATGATTGGCGATTTCCCTGCTGCGAGCGCACAAATTCAAGAGGCATTTAAATGCAGTATCTCACCAAAAGTTATGGCATATTTTATTTACTTTGCTACCCAAGCCGGATTGAAACGTTCGCTGTCATTTTATCGAAGTTAAATAAACTAAATAATACCAATTGCGGAAAGTAATCAGATAGTCTCTCCAGTCATTAAAATGCTTCCAGACTTGTTTATTGTTTTACGACTTTAGGACTTACGTACTGTACAAATTATCTAGTGTATCAACTTTCAGGAAGAAAGGTATTGTCAAAATGCAAACTCCAGTTGCGTTCATCATTTTCAATCGCCCAGATAGAACCGCAAAAGTGTTTGAGGCAATTCGCCAAGCGCGTCCACTGATGCTCCTAGTTGCAGCGGATGGGCCTCGTGTAAATCGAATAGGAGAGTCCGAAAAATGTGCTGAAACGCGATCGATAATCGATCGCGTAGACTGGCCCTGCGAAGTCTTAACCAATTATTCTGACATCAATATGGGAATGAAGCAGCGGGAAGCTACTGCTTTTTCTTGGGTATTTGACATCGTTGAAGAAGCTATTCTTCTGGAAGACGACTGTTTACCTCATCCGACATTTTTTCCCTATTGCGAAGAATTATTGAGGTATTACCGTCATGATGAGCGGGTTATGACAATTTCAGGAGATAATACCCCCTTGGGCAACCCTAGAAATCGGCAGACTCAGGATAGCTATTACTTTTCGATTTATGCCCGAACATGGGGATGGGCAACCTGGCGTAGGGCATGGCAACATTACGATCTAGAAATGAAAAAGTGGTCAACTATTCGCGACGATGGTTGGCTAAAAGACATTCTCAAAGATTCCAGAGAAGTCCAATTTTGGCAAAATCAATTTCAATCTACCTATGATGGTTTTGATACTTGGGACTATCAATGGATGCTCTGTTCCTGGTTACAAAATGCCTTGAGCATTATCCCCACAGTTAATTTGATTAGCAATCTGGGATTCGATCTGGATGGAACCAATACAACAGATCGAGGCGATCCACGCTCCAATGTTCCGACACAAGCCGTGCAATTTCCATTACAACATCCGCCCTTCACGATCCCAGATCGCCAAGCCGATCGCTTCACAAGAGAAAATGTTTATATGCCAAGTCTCTTGAAACGTGTCCAGAGAAAGGTCAGAAAAACATTCAAAAATTTAAAATAATTTGTCGAACTGTTAATGTTTAACCATTGAATCTACTTATGCAAATTATTCATACTAGTTATTCTGATTTATCTGGAGGTGCAGCTCGTGCAGCTTACCGGATTCACCGTTGTCTGTTACAGGCAGAAATAGACTCTCGGATGCAAGTTTTGTCAAAAATTTCTGACGATCCAACAGTTAGAGGTAATTCATTAAAAATCGGACGAATAACAACAGAAATTCGCACAGGTATTGGTTTATTAGCCAAAAAAACCATCAAAAGTTCTGATCCAACGCGTTATTCGGCTGGACTTCTTCCTTCTAATTGGGTAAAATCTTTCCATGCCTCTGATGCAGATGTGATAAATCTTCATTGGGTTGGTGCAGAGACTTTATCCATTAGTGAAATTGGTCAGATTCGTAAACCGATAGTGTGGACGTTTCACGATATGTGGGCATTTTGTGGAGCAGAGCACTATACAAATGATGGACTTAATGCTCGCTGGCGTGAGGGTTATCGAGCAAACAATCGTCCACAAGACGAGTCTGGTTTCGATTTAAATCGTTGGACTTGGGAACGCAAGCAACGTAACTGGAAATATCCTTTCCATATTGTGTGTCCTAGTAATTGGTTAGCAGATTGCGTTCGCAATAGTGCATTGATGGCAGATTCTCCCGTCTCAGTAATACCATATCCCTTAGATTTAGATAGCTTTCGCCCGATTGAAAAAACATTAGCACGACAGCTTTTGAATTTACCTCAACAGCGATCGTTAATTTTATTTGGTGCCTTGGGTGGAACTAACGATCCTCGCAAAGGTATTGATTTATTATTACAAGCTACCAGTTTTTTGGAAAATCAAAAGTCAAAAGATATAGAAATTGAAATAGTAATTTTTGGACAGTCACGTCCGCCACAAGTTCCTAAATTGGGTTTCCCACTTCGATACACAGGACATCTTGCTGATGATATTTCTCTCGCTCTACTCTATTCTGCTGCTGATGTCTTTGTTGCACCTTCTAGACAAGATAACTTACCGAATACAGTTGTTGAGGCAATAGCCTGTGGTGCTCCTACTGTTGCCTTCAAAATTGGAGGAATGCCTGATTTAATTCAGCATAGAGTGTCAGGCTATTTGGCACAGCCATACGAAGCAGAAGATTTAGCAACAGGAATTCAATGGGTTCTACAACAACAAAAGGAAAGTAAATCTCTTAGTTTAGCAGCCCGTCGTCATGCAGAATATATGTTTGACCCAGTTCGGATCGCACAGCAGTACGTTGCGGTTTATAAGGAAGCAATGAATATACAAAAAAGTGAGTGAGTAACTATATAGGGTTTGCTCAAAAAGCCCCCACTGCGAATTTAGAATTCACGCAGCTTGATAAATACTAGCTTCGTAACAGAGTCTCATCAATTTCGTTTAGCAACCTCCCAGAGGAAGTGCAAGCGTTTTGAGTCTATAGAGGTGATAATGCTGCACTTATAATATCTAAAAATTATGCTTCTTAAATTCATCCCAGAAGAAAATAAAATCAATTCAATACATAAAGTTTTTTCTTTATTTGGCAATTTTAAAAATTTTATTTTGATATTTGGTCTAGCTATTTGGGCTATTATTCCGTTATTAGGTGTAGTTTTTATACTTGCATATTGCCAAATTAATATCTCCCAAAATCAAATAGTAGGAAACCAAAAACGTATACTTAATATATTTCCAATCTTACTAGTTTTATTTACAATTACTACATATATAGCCAGCTTTGAGCCATTTCAAGATACAATTGTATATCTTGATATTTATTCTTCGCTTCAGAAAGAAACAGGGTTGACTATTCCGGATATCGAACTAGAACCAGTCTCTTTCATTTTGCCTAAATATTTGAGTGCATTAATAGGGCCTAGTCAACTGAGTTTTTTATTCCTTCAATCTTTGAGCATGAATACGGCTTTCACCGTTTTCCCCATGCTATTTATGCCCGATTTTTATCCATTAATCATATTAATTAATGTAACAACTCAAGGATACTATTTTCAACTATTTTGGATGAGACAAATTTATTCATGGATATTTATAATACCTGCTATTTATGTTGATAATTTTGTGATTGCTTGTCTTTGCATATATGTTGGTTATTGGACACACAAATCTTCTTTAATGTATATTTTTGGCATATTACCTGGACTATTAAAGTATAAATTTATTAATGCATTAAATCCATTCAAATCCTTTTCTAAATATTTGAATAATAGATTTAGTATTATTATTTGTTTTGGCTCGATACTTTTATTTTCATCAGTAATAATGAAATCACTGCTAGATTTGACAAGTTCATTGTCATCTTTTGATGGTTCTGTATCTCAGAGAATCGATATTTATGGCGGTGGCGGTGATGACTACAGTTTTGGAGATAAAATTAAAAATCAAATACGTCCTATTCTTGATTATATTATTATCTCTATATTTATCTTGAGAGCTGATATAAGCAAAATAAATAGAGTCTATAGCAAAACAAATAGAAGATATATAAGATGGATTACAACATTCTTTTTGCTTTTCTTACTTTATTTTGGATCTTTGACATATGGATTTAATTTGAGAATTACCAGTATCTTTTTTTGCATCCCTGGTTTTTTTTATATTATCGCTCTCTCTTCAGACAAACTTAATGGTGCCTATGGCTATGATACTTTTATATTTATATTGGCAATTATTTTCAGGATGATTTACTTTTTTGTTAGTATCACAGTTCCTCAAAGCTACCTAACTTTTTGGAATGGTGAACCGCTAACTACACCAATCAGTGAATATTTTTACCTTTTTTATCAGTTTTTATTAAACCTAATTAATCATAACTAATATGAATAATTGCCAAGTATCGATAGTGACGATATCCAAAAATAATTATCAAGGATTACAAAAAACCTTACAATCAGTCAAAGAACAAGACTATAAAATAATAGAGCATATTGTCATTGACGGAGATTCTTCTGATGGAAGTAAAGAGTTTTTAGATTCATATACTCATTCTAAAAATTATATTTATTTGTCAGAACTAGATAATGGGATATCTAGCGCATTTAATAAAGGTTTACAAAAAAGTAATGGGGATTTAATTTTCTTCTTAAACGCGGGAGATGTATTCTTTTCTAAAACAGTGATTTCTGAAGTTGTGCAAAGCTATATGCAACATAAATGGAAATGTGCTATTGGTGTCACCGTCACTACAAGTTTTGTTGGAGAAACTATATTTTATTGTCCACCGCAACTTTCATCGAAGTTTCTAAAATACTTTATGTTTTTGCCGCACCAGGGTTTTTTCTGTGAAACTTCCCTACATAAAAATTACAAATACAATGAGTCTCTCAAAATTTCTATGGATTACGAATTATTTCTACGAATGCTCAAAAATATAACAATCTTTTATTTACCTACAGTAATATCAATACGCGAACCTGGAGGTATTTCTAGCCAAACTCAAAAGAGAATTAGTGAACATTCACAAATACGTTTGATTCACGCTAATAAAATACATGAAAAACTGATAATTAGCATTTTAAATACATTAATTTTATTTAAGAACTATCTCAAAATTGATTCACCTTTTGCATCAAAAAATGAATAAATAAAATATTACATTAGCGAATATTTACTAAGACTTCAGTCATCTTAAATATTTATTTTTGAAAGAACCGCGTTTTTATCCATTTGTGAATTATGCATATAATATATCTTTTTAGACCGAAAAATTCCAGAGTGCATCATTGCTCAGAATCTTTTTACAAAGCAATGACACTCAATACTGATTCTGATATAGCTAGTTATTCTGTAAAATACTTGTATTCCGTCACTTTACGAGAAATTTGGTCATTAATCAAACAGTTCGTGAGCCTAAATAAGGAAGAAGAAATATCAGTATTTTTCTTTTTAATTCAGTTAGATTACTTAGTATTAGCTTTATTTTTAAAAATTATTACTAAACTTTTCAAAAATAACTTAAAAATTTTTTATTTAATGCATGAACCTAAATTTGAAAAAGGAAGAATTAACCCTTTAAAAGCAGATATTGTATTTTTATATCATTTAGTTTTTGGCTATGTAGGAGATAAGATATTATTGCCTAGCAATGAAGCGTTTTTGAAAGCACAAGACTTCGTTAACAATGATAAACTTTACAAGTTAAACTTATCATTTATTTCTCTACCAGAAGATATTTTACAAAATAATTTAGCACAACTCAAGTATAGTTGGGGTAATGAAAAAACTTTTTTATTGTTAGGTCGAGCAGATAGAGATAAAAATCCTCAAGGATTTTTATCTCTAGCAAATTTAATTAATAAAGATTACCCAAAACAAGCGAAATTTATTCGGGGTGGAAGTGAGAGAAACATACAAGTAAACTACGACGAAAAACTAATAATTAGATTTCCTGGCTTCATTTCAAATAGTGCTAAAAGTTTTCTACTTGGTTTAAGCCACTTTGTTGTGATTCCCTACTCATTCTCAACTCAAAGCGGTGTGGTGACAGAGGCTTTGAGTTATGGAAAGCTTTTAATTATTAATGATATTCCTACTTTCTCATATTTAAAAGGTCTAAGTTTTGTCTTTTTTACTGATTTTAATGACAAAAGCTCAATGTCAAAATGTATCCATGATGTATTTAGTATGGACATAAATGATTATGAAAAACGCTATTGGGAAGCAATAAGATACTTCCAAGAAAATCATTCAGAAGCTTATCTTTCAAAAACCTTGCAAGAAATTTTATAAACACATTTTTGTTTTTGAAATATACAGAGGTGAAATACATCCATGTCCAATACAGTACCTACAGTTTCTAGCAACATACAAGCAAGCATTACAGTGGGTATTCCTTTCTACCAAGGTAGCAATATTGCACATCTTCGTGCTGCTATTGACTCTATCTTATGGCAAAGTTTACCAGCAAAGGAAATTCATTTAATTCAGGATGGTTTGATTCCAAAAAATTTGGAGGAAACTGTTAATGAATATACTGCAACTTATCCCCATATAAAACACCTATTAATTTCTCAAAACATGGGTTTAGCTCATGCACTTAATATCTCCATATTAAACTCGTCATCTAAATATTACGCAAGAATGGACTCTGATGACATTGCACATCCAGAGCGATTCAGTAAACAAATAGATTTTTTAGAAAGTAACTTAGATATTGATATATTGGGTACTTGGGCTTTTGTCTTTGAGGATGAATTTCCAAGAGAAAATTGCTCAATTAGGATAATGCCTGTATGTAATCAGGAGATACATGCACTGTTTCATTATCAAAATCCCTTGATACATCCATCTGTGATGTTTAGAAGTAGCGTTTTTGCTAAAACAGGACTTTATAACATGGAATTTCGTTCTGAATGTGACTTAGAATTGTGGGCAAGAGCATTGAAATTGAGAGTTGGTATTTCAAATTTATCTGAACCTTTACTTTATTATAGAAATACAGGCGTTATAAGTAGACGATCTGCGGCTTTAGGACAGCAAATTAAAGCACGATATCAATACAATACTCTTTCACTAAAATTAAATATTCTCAAAGTAATGTCTTTACTATTTCGTATTCTTCCCTATCAAATGCAAGTTTGGGGATACAAAAAGTTTAAAAAAGAGAGAAATCAAAATGCTCGTGAATTTTTAGTTAAATAGAAATCCAAGATTTATAATTAATTATTATCACAAAAATCATTGTAATATCATATCTATTTAATCTACTGTATCTTTAAGTGGGACAACGTAATTAAACATAAAAAGATAGACATAACTAAGCCACATAGCTCAAACTTCTTTATCCCCACTTCTCGGAGTTAAGAGATATGGGATAAGAAGTTTGGAGAATTTAGAGGTCTTATATTTAATTACTAAGCTCATTAACTTATCTTACTTGATACAACTTTACTTCATAAGGATTTAAACGAGTACTGAAACTTGCATTAGGAAATATGTTAGTAATAGTTTTTTCATTAAAAGTAACTATTTTACCAGCTAAACTCTGAGTCAGTTTTACTACGAAATTTACTTGAGTCGAAGTGTGATTAACAGCTATAATTAAAAATTTTGTAGTATTAGGAATAGGAAATACTTTAACTTCTATATTTGGGTTGTTTACTTGTACTGGATTACTTAAATCCTCTCCTCTAACGATTGCAGGAATGTAATCTCGGAATTCTTTAATAGTAGGATACAAAACTGACTCATTCCAGAAAGGTGAAGAGAGGTAGTGTATCCAAAATAGCAGCCCATCAGCCCCTGTAAGGACTGATAAATAAAACATATAGCGGAACTCCAACTTTGTTGGTAATCGAAAATCGGTCTGATTTCCTCTATAAGCTTGCATTACGTTCCAAAATTTTTTATTTTTAACATCAGCAAGGGAAATGACTTCGTAGAGTGCTTTTCGGTAAAACGATACCCATTGGAATTCTACAACTCCGTCTTTGCAAGGATAACAATCCCACATCAGTATATCCATTGCATCACTGTAAGGTTCAATTTTTTCTATCTTGGTAAAAACTAATGCCACTGGCTTTGATTTATCTTCTTCCTTAATAGCTTTGTATACCTTTTTTAACAAATTTGGAGAAATTGGTCTAGGTTTTTTTATTTCTGGTTCATCATAAAGATACCAAGCATAAACGGAGGGATGGTTTTTATAAGTACGAATAAAGTCTTTTACTCCTGAAATATTTTCTGATTCAATTAAAGTACGAGGAATCTCAAGCAGAATTTTTATTTGTGTTTTTTTAGAAGCATCTAAAAATGTCTGTATTTTTGCATTGCTCTCTTTTTCAACATAGGGCATTAATAAATCAATTCCTTTAGAAGATGCTTTGATTGGTACATCTATATTGTTGATATTGTCATACCAACCTAAGAAAAAGGGTAGACTTTTTTTCCGATTAGTTAAATATTTTTTGGGATTTAAACTTACAAGTATGCTGCTACTACTAGCTACTACAAAACCAGGAATTAAAGCTAGAAATTTACGTCGCTTTATCATCATATTAAATTTAAGAACAAGCTTAATTAAACATCACATTGATTGGTTTGGCAATATTTGGTATTACCTATGAACTATTGCAACTTATTCAAGGACATTATCTGCAATGATGACCCACCTTATACCTCAGTAGCTATGTAAGCAAACTTTTCTCCGCGATAAAACTTTTCACGTCCAACTTCGGTGATATATGCTGGGTCTCTGAAATCATTGGCAAGATTTAGAATTATAAATATTTTGTAACAGTTTTACTGCGTTAGCATTTTTTGTGGTGAATTTGAGGCGATCGCTACCACTAACAGTTATGCTTTCTTTAGTCATTGTCCCTTTTTAAGAAGTGACATCAGCATAAAAGTATAAATTTATATATTCCCCTTTGTGCTCTCGTAGTCGTGGGCTTCACTGTTGTATACCAGAGTTGGTATTTGAGGTATAGTCTTTACTCACTTTACAACGGTGCTGATGTTTTGCTCTGAAAGCGCATTTGCCGGAGTGACAGCGAAAATAATTGCGATCGCAGATAGGGTAGCATTGAATAAATAGTTAAAATTACAACTTTTGCCCCTAGTATTTACCCTGTATATAAATACTGACTATTTGCAGACTAAACCACCACAAATTAAGAATTACTTCCCCTACGGTGTAAGTTGTGAATATGAGTTTATCAGTAGCAAAAAATACTTAGTATCGACGAATAACCACTGTCTAGTGACTAAGTGCAACCTTTAATTAATGGATAGCTAATTCTCTGCGTGCCTCTGCGCTTTCCTCTATGCCCCTACCCTGCCAGAAAGCGAAGCGCCTATGCGTTTAAATAAAAAAGAAATCAGCAGACAGTTCCCAACCTACTACTTAGTTACAAAACTTAGACTTAATCTCAGACAAACTGGAGTATGCACTTTTAAGACTAGAGACATTTAAGATACAGGTTCTACATACTTCTTAATAAATCCGCCTTGAGAACGCAAAACGTTCTAATCTAAAAGCTAACTGGGTTAATTTACTGGCAGTTTTGCAGGCAATACTCTCAAGCTCATAAAGCATAGACACACCGATGTGTCAAGCCTCAAAACAATCCAGACTTAACATATAAACGCTTATGATGGGAGTTTTACAAATCCGATGAGTGTTAAGGCGAGTGGTGGAAGCTCGGTTGCGCGTCCGCAACTATATCAAACCCTACCTGTATCCACAATTACCCAAGCGGAGCAGCAAGACCGCTTCTTGGGAAATGGTGAACTAAACGAACTAGCAAGCTATTTTGCATCTGGCGCAAAGCGTCTACAAATTTCTCAGACGCTGACTGACAATGCCGAGATTATTGTATCTCGGGCTGCCAACCGGATTTTTGTCGGTGGTTCGCCAATGGCTTTTTTAGAAAAGCCCAGAGAAATAGAAATAGTACCTGTTAGTGCTGGTGCTAATGTTCAGCAAGGGATGCAACTGGGAACTGTAACCTACGTTGAAAGTCGTGGCGGGTTCCTAGAAAATTTACGTTCAATATTTAACTCATCCCCCAGTGGCCCGACACCTCCAGGTTTCAGACCAATTAACATTGCCCGTTATGGCCCGAGCAACATGGCCAAGAGCTTGCGGGATTTATCCTGGTTCTTGCGCTACGCTACTTATGCGATCGTTGCTGGCGACCCCAACATCATAGCGGTGAATACAAGGGGTTTGCGGGAAATCATAGAAAATGCCTGCTCTGGTGAAGCAACACTAGTAGCTTTGCAGGAAATCAAAGCTGGGGCACTTTCATTTTTCCGTAACGATGCTGAGGCTACAGAAATTGTGTCTCAGTACATGGATGTTTTGTTAACAGAATTCAAAGCAGCCACACCTTCAAACAAAGTGCGCCAACGCCCTTCTAGCGATCAGCAAGGGTTACAACTGCCGCAAATTTACTTTAATGCAGCAGAACGGCGTCCCAAGTTTGTAATGAAGACTGGGTTATCAAGTAGCGAAAAAAATGAGGTAATCAAGGCCACATATCGGCAAATCTTTGAGCGCGACATTACCCGTGCTTATAGCTTATCCATATCGGATCTGGAATCCAAGGTGAAGAATGGCGACATCTCTGTAAAAGAGTTTGTCCGTCGTTTAGCTAAATCTCCCCTTTACCAAAAACAGTTTTACCAGCCTTTTATTAACAGCCGAGTCATCGAACTAGCTTTCCGTCACATTTTAGGACGGGGGCCAAGTAGCCGCGAAGAAGTACAAAAATACTTCTCGATTATTTCTAACGGTGGTCTACCAGCCTTAGTAGATGCCTTAGTAGATTCTGCTGAATACAGCGACTATTTTGGTGAAGAAACAGTACCCTACCTGCGGGGTCTGGGCCAAGAAGCACAAGAATGTCGCAACTGGGGGCCGCAGCAAGACCTGTTTAACTACAGTGCGCCTTTCCGCAAGATACCTCAGTTCCTCACCACATTTGCGGCTTACGAGCAACCGCTACCAGATCAACATCCCTACGGTTCTGGTAACGATCCCTTGGAAATTCAGTTTGGGGCGATTTTCCCGAAAGAAACTCGCAACCCCAGTACCAGTCCGGCTCCTTTTAGTAAGGATACCAAACGCATCCTGATTCACCAAGGTGCAGGGATTAATAACCAAAATAGTAATCCCAGAGCGCGGGGTGAAGCTCCTGGTACTCTTGGTCCCAAGGTGTTCAAGTTAGACCAACTGCCTGGTACTAGAGGTAAAAAGGCTGCCAAAAATTCTAGCGTCAGATACTCCGAAAGCTCGACGCAAGCATTAATTAAAGCTGCTTACCTGCAAGTTTTCGGTCGCGATCTTTACGAAGGCCAGCGCCCGAAGGTATTGGAAATCAAGCTGGAAAACGGCGATATCTCTGTACGCGAGTTTATCCGTGCTTTGGCTAAGTCGGATGTATTCCGCAATCTGTACTGGTCATCGCTGTATGTTTGTAAAGCGATCGAGTATATTCACCGTCGCTTGTTGGGTCGTCCGACTTATGGGCGTCAAGAAATCAACAAGTACTTTGATATCGCTGCTAAACAGGGCTTTTACGCCGTCGTTGATGCCATTATTAACAGCGTAGAATACAGTGAAGCATTTGGTGAAGATACAATTCCTTACGAACGGTATCTAACTCCTGGTGGTGTATCAGGGCGACAATTACGCGTTGGTAGCATTCGTGATGATATTGCCGCGAAAGTCCAGAAGGAAGTAACACCGAGCTTTGTGACATTGGGTACAGTCACAGAAAACCGGTCAGAACCAGATATTCAATTCCGCATTAACCAAGGTGTCAGCAAGCAACGGGAACAAACCAAAATCTTCAAATTGGTGGCGAATACCAGTGACAAAGTTGCAGTCAAAACTTTGATTAGTGCTGCGTATCGTCAGATTTTTGAGCGGGATATTGCACCCTACATCGCCAAAAACGAATTTACCAAATGGGAAAGCAAGCTGGGGAATGGCGAAATTAGTGTGAAGGAATTTATTGAAGGGTTGGGTTACTCTAACCTCTACCTGAAAGAGTTCTACACCCCTTACCCCAACACCAAAGTGATTGAGTTGGGAACCAAACACTTCTTGGGACGTGCGCCACTAGACCAAGCAGAAATCCGCAAGTATAACCAGATTTTGGCTACTCAAGGTATTCGTGCCTTTATTGGTGCTTTGGTAGATAGTGTGGAATATAACCAGGTCTTTGGTGAAGATACGGTGCCTTACCGCCGCTTCCCGACCTTGCCAGCGGCAAACTTCCCCAATACAGAGAAGCTTTACAACCAGCTTACCAAGCAAAACGATGACGTTGTTGTACCAAGCTTTAAGCCAGTACAAGCCCGTGTCGGAGTGAGCAACGATACACCGCTTTTGGTACAGGCGATCGCAGATATCGCAGCCCAAACAAATGGTCAGCCATCCTTTGCTGAACTGGGTCGTTCCTACAACGATGCTAGCGGACAAACCGTGGAAATGGGTGTGCGTAAACATGCACGCATTTACCGTCTAGCAGAAAACACCAACCAAGACGAAAAACAACAGGCAATCAACGCCATTTATCGTCAAGTATTGGATGTATTTAGCGGTGAAGTGCCTGATAATTTCCGTCGCACTGACCTAGATAGCAAACTCCAAAATGGTGAAATTTCCGTGCGGGAGTTTGTGCGTGAACTAGCTAGTTCCCAAATCTATCGCCAGCGCTTCTTATCACCTTATCCTCACACCAAGGTCATTGAGTTCCTCTTCCGTCATCTGTTGGGGCGTACACCCGCAACTCAGGAAGAAATTGGCCAATATAACAAGCTGCTAGTCGATAGTGGTTTGTCAGCTGCTGTAGAAGCAATAGTCGAAAGTCCAGAATATAACCGCTACTTCGGTGAAGATGTTGTACCTTACAACCGCTTCCCATCTTTGCCAGTAGGTAACTACCTCGGCAGTGTAGCGGTTGATTAAGGAGTAGGGACTAGGGAATTAGGGAATAGGGTACAGATTATTTACTGTTCCCTATCCCCTGTAACCTGTCCCCTGTACCCTTCGTAACCTTTCGTAATACCGCTCTCAGATTGCAGTTAAAACAGTAAATTCTGAAAAGCAATATTACAAAGTATTAAGAGCAGTCATAAATGCTCAACAGAATGCCGGAAAATGTTTTGCGGAAGGTAACTGAGTTTGAAAGCTTGTGTACTAATGTTGACTCAAGCAAACTCGTAATTTTTTAGCCGTAGCAGTTGTGAAACTGTTGTGTCTAAAAGGACGAAAAAACAAACTCAGTAAACCAAACTCAAAGTCGCACCAGTTTAATCAAATCCTGGTTTCATTCGTATTGGAGGAATCCATTAATGAGTATTGTCACGAAAGCTATCGTGAATGCTGATGCAGAAGCCCGCTACCTCAGCCCTGGTGAGTTAGATCGGATCAAGTCCTTTGTTGCAAGTGGCGAGCGCCGTGTGCGGATTGCTCAAGTTTTGTCAGAAAATCGCGAACGGCTCGTTAAGCAAGCTGGCGATCAACTGTTCCAAAAGCGTCCTGATGTTGTGTCTCCTGGTGGTAACGCTTACGGTCAAGAATTGACTGCTACTTGTCTGCGTGACTTAGATTATTACCTCCGCCTCGTTACCTACGGTATCGTTGCTGGTGATGTCACCCCCATCGAAGAAATTGGTGTTATTGGTGCTCGTGAACTGTACAAGTCCTTGGGAACTCCTATCGATGGTGTTGCTGAAGGTATCCGTGGGCTGAAGAATGGCTCTACATCATTGCTATCTGGTGATGACGCTAGTGAAGCTGCTGGCTACTTCGACTACCTAGTTGGTGCCCTTCTAGGATAGGGTAAAACTGTTTACCTACTTAAACAGAAGTATTGCAATACGGTTGGAAATAAGGAATTAACAACATGGCTCAAGACGCAATTACCGCTGTCATTAACTCCGCAGACGTTCAAGGTAAATACCTTGACTCTTCTGCTTTAGAAAAGCTAAAAGGCTACTTCGCTACTGGCGAACTACGGGTACGTGCTGCTAGCACCATCAGCGCTAACGCTGCTGCGATCGTTAAAGAAGCTGTAGCAAAATCTTTGCTATACTCTGACATCACCCGTCCCGGCGGCAACATGTACACCACTCGCCGCTATGCTGCTTGCATCCGCGATTTGGACTACTACCTCCGCTATGCCACCTACGCCATGTTGGCTGGCGATCCTTCCATCCTAGATGAGCGTGTGCTCAATGGCTTGAAGGAAACCTATAACTCCTTGGGCGTTCCCGTCGGTGCTACCGTACAAGCTATCCAAGCAATCAAAGAAGTAACCGCCAGTTTGGTAGGTTCTGATGCTGGTAAGGAAATGGGCGTTTACTTAGACTATATCTCCTCTGGCTTAAGCTAAGAACTAGTTTGCGCTTAAGAATTTAGGTGCGGCTTTATTAAGGTCTGGAAATCAGCCGTGAGTGCTAGAACGTTATATTGCTTATCTTGGTAAATTATCAGTGATGAGTGTTGGTGGTCTAGTATTGATGTTTGATTTCCAGCCTTTGAATGATTAAAAGATTTGCACTCAAGATTTTGAGATAAAAAAGTTTTCACAAGGTATACAGGAGATTTTCAAAATATGTCCCGTTTGTTTAAAATTACTGCTCTAGTTCCTAGCCAAACCCGAATTCGTACCCAACGCGAACTGCAAAATACTTACTTTACTAAGTTAGTTCCTTATGAGAACTGGTTCCGGGAACAGCAACGTATTCAAAAAGCAGGTGGCACAATTATCAAGGTGGAACTAGCAACTGGTAAGCAAGGCGCTAATACTGGCTTGTCGTAATTCTGTAAATAGAATATTATTTTAGGGAATTGGTAAGAGGTCGAGAAAGACCTCTTTTTTGTTGAGAATTGATACTACAACAAACCTGTTAATTAAGTAATATAGAAACATCTTAATCAAGCTTGTTAACCTTCTTAAAGTACTTCTTCCACTCAGTATCTAGGGCAGCTTCGTACCATCAATATCTGGATTTGCTAAAAAAATACGTGTTGGCATGATTATGTTGCACCTAGATTAGTACAAGGGTTATCAATTTCTATGAAAAGTATATAATTAGCTTTTATGATATATATATTTTTCTTTTGTATACTTCCGTGTATGTACTCTATTTCAGATAAATACTTTTAGAATACTTTCAGTCAATTTTTGAGCGATCGCTCTTGACTGTAGTAATCATAAATTAAGTATAAAATAGTACTTTAGTATTGCAGAGTAAAGATTGCAATTTGTCAGAAATATTGAACTAGTGGTGTATTGAAGTTAACAACTCTAATATTTATGGTTGTAAAGCCTACTTATGAGTTATAAGTTATGATTTATGAGTTTTATTTTTAACTCCTAATTTCTAACTTTTTACCTGTACCGATCGTGAATCTACGCCGCCTGATTCCAATTTTTGATAGTTCAGTTTCCAACTGGGCATTAGAAGCGCGATTGTTGCGCTGGTTAACGTTGATTTGGCTGTTTGTCGGCTTGATCATGCTATTTTCAGCATCATATCCTGTCGCTGATGCCCGTCAGAATGATGGTTTGTACTACTTTAAACGTCAATTACTTTGGGTTTTAGTTTCGTTAATCGGATTCAATATTATTGTTAATTTACCGTTGCAGAAAATTTTGGGACTATCCCATTGGTTTTTGTTGCTGTTTTTGGGGTTAATTTTTGTCACACTGATCCCAGGATTGGGAAAAAAGGCTTTTGACGCAGCGCGTTGGATTGCGATCGGGCCAATTCCGATTCAACCTTCAGAATTAATTAAACCCTTTTTGGTACTGCAAAGTGCGCGGCTTTTTGGTCAGTGGGAACGAATCAGTTGGCGGGTTCGCTTGTCTTGGTTGGGTGTTTTTGGTCTGGTACTTTTAGGAATTCTTGCCCAGCCTAACTTGAGTACAACGGCACTTTGCGGCATGACTATCTGGCTAATTGCTCTAGCAGCTGGCTTACCTTACAAGTACCTGGGAGGAACAGCAATTGGTGGAGTGATGTTGGCAATACTCAGTATTAGTATTAAAGAGTATCAGCGTAAGCGGGTGATGTCATTCCTCAATCCTTGGGCGGATGCTACAGGAGATGGCTACCAGTTGGTGCAAAGTCTACTAGCTGTGGGTTCTGGTAAAACTTGGGGAGCTGGATATGGGCTTTCTCAACAAAAGCTGTTTTATTTACCAATTCAAGATACCGATTTTATTTTTGCGGTGTTTGCTGAAGAGTTTGGCTTTGTTGGGAGTATGGTGTTGTTGGTACTTTTAGCTACATTTGCTACTCTCGGATTAGTTGTGGCACTGAAGGCTAAAAATATAGTACATCGATTAGTAGCGATCGGTGTGACGACTTTGATGGTGGGACAATCATTGCTCCACATCGGTGTTGCTACAGGTTCTCTACCGACTACTGGCTTACCTTTACCCATGTTTAGTTATGGTGGTAATTCTATGATTGCCAGCTTAATAGCTGCTGGGTTGTTGATTCGGGTAGCACGTGAGAGTAGTGAAGCTGAGGTAGTACCGTTACGAAAACCTCTGCTTGAAAATGGGCGCAGACGCCGAGCTTTTCATAAAACCAGGAATTGAGCTAGCAAATGCCCAAAAAGTTACAGCATTTACGGCTCTTATGAGGTACAGTAGCAGCAACTAGCAAACCAGTTTCTTAAATGTTGAGGATTTATTAAATTGAGTGCAACTGAGA
>NZ_JBALDU010000030.1:0-94244 GCF_036917235.1 Nostoc sp. | reverse complement strand
TGAATCAGGCGGTCTTGTCTTTGCCTGTGAAACTACTTTACACTGCTTTACATTTTTTAATCAACTTTTATTACTTCAGTAAAGCTGATGTAAGTCATTAGGTTTACTTATTTAAAAGCAAACAACGAGGTAGGAATACGCCGAAGCTCTCTTTTATATACCATCAAAGTAATGTGGCTGTTTAAAATCGGTGTCTGATTTGTGTCTACGATTGCTCAACGGGAGTAACCCTCTACTCGCGCAGCCTTTCGTAGAAAAGGGAACAAGAAATTCTGATGTCGTAGGCTACAAGTATTATTTGCTTAACTTATCTGGGAATAATAGCTTTGTATATTACCGCTATTCTAAAAAAATTAACCCTTAGCTTACCACTGAGGGCTTTTTTTGTTTGGCAAAATGGCATATCTGTAAATTAGAGGGTTGCTATGGTATTTGAGTAGGATACATTCCATGCGAAAAGTACTGACTTGCATTACCCCTGGTAGTTAGCCAGGGGTTTTATTTTTTATTTAAACTGAGAGCGATCGCTCTTACAATATTCTGCTGAGAGATTTATTTTTAGCGATTTTGAGATAAGTAATTTTAGAATTTCTTGCTTTTGGGAATTAATTAGCGATCGCGATTTTTATTTAACCAGGGAATTGACAATAAATATAAGCTTATATCAAGTGGAAAAATCAAGTACAACGAATTAACGATGACAGACGCTAAAAATGTAATCGATGGAAACCTAGAGGTTTGCTGTACTTCTCCCATGACTGGGTTTCACCGCGACGGTTTTTGTCGTACAGGTGGTCAGGATTTCGGGTCGCATGTCGTATGTGCCCAAGTGACATCAGAATTCCTGGAGTTCACCAAATCGCAGGGGAACGACCTCAGCACAGCTGTTCCTGATTTTAATTTTCCTGGATTGAAGCCTGGCGATCGCTGGTGTTTGTGTGCTTCTCGCTGGCAAGAAGCTCTAGAAGCTGGCGTCGCTCCACCCGTCATACTTTCAGCAACCCATGCTAGAGCTTTGGAAGTGGTTTCTCTAGACGATTTGAAAAAATATGCTCTAACTTCGTCTTGATTGGACATTGGGCATTGCTTAATTCTCGTTGTTCCCAGTCCCCAGTCCCCAATCCCCAGTCCCCAGTCCCCAGCCCCCAATCAACTCACTGGAATTTCCAAAGGCAGTTCTAATATATTGGCAACCGCAGCAATCAATTTATTGGGGTCAATTGGCTTAGATAAATGCTGCTGAAACCCTGCTGAAAGGGCTTTCAATCGGTCTTCCTCTCGCGTGTATGCTGTTAAAGCGATCGCAGGGATGCGTCCGCCTTTTTCTGGTTCTAAAGAGCGCAGTTTCCTAATCAGTGTATAACCATCTTGCTCTGACATACCGATGTCGCTAATCACGATATCTGGTTTTGCTTGTTCAAGTACTACTAGGGCTTCATCAACTGATCCTACCGCAGTGGCAAAAGCCCCATACTCCTCAAACATAAAACTGAGAAAGTTACGGGTATCTGTTTCATCATCTACAACTAAAACCCTTAATCCAGCAAGGGGTGTCGATGGCACAGAGGAAGAAGTTTCTCTTGTCGCTTCTCTACTCGTCCTGCCACCCCTATTGTCTTGTAGCAGTGGTAGTCTCACAGTAAAGGTTGCTCCTTGTCCACTACCTAAACTTTGAGCAAAGATTGTACCCTTGTGCAGTTCCACTAAATGACGGACGATCGCTAATCCTAGTCCTAATCCATTGTGCGATCGCGTTGTGGTACTGTCTGCTTGCCGAAAACGCTCAAATACTTTGGGTAAAAACTCGGAACTGATACCAATGCCTGTATCGATAACTTGAATTTGGGCGTACTGAGATTTTGAATTTTGAGATTTTGCGGAAAGTTTAATACTCGGCTCCCAACCATCAGAATTTTCCAAGACAGATTTTAGATTATTGCTTTCTTCAGTGTTTGAAGAGTCTAAATTTTCACTATGAGATTCAAATCCAAAATTGTTCGACTGGGTTGTACTGAGGCTTGTGGAAGTAGCGCTCACATCAAAGTCTGAAATCGAAAATCCAAAATGCTTTGATAACCTAACCTCTACCCTACCGCCTTTAGGGGTAAACTTTATTGCATTAGTTAGTAGGTTCCAGACAATTTGCTGTAGACGGGCTGGATCGCCATATACTGACCCGATCGAAGTATCCAGCACAGTATTTAATTGAATATCTTTTGGCTCTGCTAGGGGACGAACTGCCTCTAAAGCTGCCTCCATCACCGAGAGCAAATTTACCGCAGATACATTTAACCGCAACTGACCACGGATAATCCGAGATACATCCAAGATATCCTCAATTAGTTGCATCTGAGATATGGCGTTGCGTTCGATCGCCTCCAAAGCGCGGGAAGTGGCTTTTTCGTCAAGTTTCTTGGCGCGGAGGATTTTTGACCAGCCCAGCATTGAGGTTAGAGGCGTGCGGAGTTCGTGAGAGAGAACAGCTAGAAACTCATCTTTCATCCGATTAGCAGCTTCTGCTTCCTGTCTTGCCGTTTGTTCGCGAATCACTTGAGCGCGGACTTCTTCTGCTTGCTTGCGTTCGGTAATATCTTCGAGAGTGCCGACATAACCCAACAAGTCTCCTTGACTGGAAAGCATCGGTGATGAGCGGACTTGAACCCAACGAATGTTATTGTGAGCAGCTTGAAAGCGAAATTCTTCTGAGTATTCCCGACCTTCACAAATGTAAGCAGACCAACTAGCGATCGCTCGTTCTTTATCTTCTGAATGAACGGATTCTAGCCATTTGTTTTCTAAACTCTCTGCCGCTTTCAAGCCACAAATTGCCTGATAGCGGGGATTAGTATATTTACAGTCGCCTTCGGTATCAGTTTCAAATATGCCAACGGGTGAGCAGGTACTTAGCGATCGGAATCGTTCTTCACTTTGCCTGAGTTCAGTATTCACAGCTACTAGCTGCGCTGTTTGTTGCTTGACGGCTTCTGTTTTCTTAAATAGTTCCACAAATACTGTGACTTTAGAAGTCAAAATATTGGGGTCTAGTGGTTTGAGCAGATAATCAACAGCACCCAAGGCATAACCTTTAAACAGCATTTGGTCGCTGGTGCTAAAGGCAGTAAGAAAGATAATTGGAGTGTGACGCGATCGCCCCCGATTCCGAATTAAGGTAGCAGTTTCAAAGCCATCCATCCCAGGCATTTGTACATCCAGCAAAATCACTGCAAAGTCTTGATGCAGCAGACACCTCAAAGCTTCTTCCCCAGAAGTAGCTCTCACCAGATTCTCCCCTAGTTTTTCTAGGATTGCCTCTAGTGCCAGCAAATTTTCTAGTTTATCATCTACTAGGAGGATGTTGACTTTGGGTTCCATCTGCATCGGTTTATTTCTGTGATGATTGACAAAGCTTGACCATCTGGGAAGCAATGTTTGAGAGTGTCAAAATCCAGTCTACTGTAACAGCAGAAATTGCTGCTTCTGGCATAATATCGCTCTCCGCTGTGGCAGGTTCTTGTACAATAGTAATTCCTCCACGCGCTTTTATTTTCTTAAGACCTTGCATACCATCTTGGTTTGCTCCTGTCAATATTACACCAATAACTTGCTCTGTGTAGACATCGGCTGCCGACTCAAATAGCACATCGATAGATGGTCTAGCATAAGAAACAGGCTCATCAGTCGAGAGGGCAAAGTGACCTAGTTCAACCAGTAAGTGGTAATCTGCTGGGGCTAAGTAGATATGTCCCGGTAGTATTTCGTCCTTGTCTTCCACTTCGCGAATTTTCAACAAAGTGGATTCTTGTAATAAATTCTGGAGTGTATTGCTAGACTCTTTGTGACGGTGTTGCACGATCGCGATCGGTACAAGGAAGTCTGCTGGTAAATTGCCCAAGACGATTTTCAATGCTGATAATCCGCCTAAAGAAGTACCAATTACCACAATTTTAAACGACACTTGTTTCGCCCTCACACCTATGGAATGGGGGTTATGTAAATAGCAAAGGGTATTTCATACTGAATCAGTCAGTGTTTTCCTGCTTCTTTGCTCTTACCAGTAACCCATGTTTAGGTGCAAAAATCATTGCTATGACAAACAATAAGGTTTGCAACACCACTATACAACCCCCTGTTGCACCATCGATATGATAGCTGATGTAAGTCCCCATAACACTAGAAAATACGCCCGATGCCATTGCAATTAGTATCATGTGGTCGAAACGGTCTGTTAATAAGTAAGCCGTTGCTCCCGGAGTAACTAACATAGCTACAACCAGAATAATTCCCACTGTTTGGAGTCCGGCAACAGCAGTTAAAGAGAGTAATGATAGTAAAATATAGTGCAGTACTCCTGTGTTCAAGCCGATGGAACGTGCATGAGTGGGGTCAAAACAAAATAATAGTAGGTCTTTGCGTAAAACAGCTATTGTTACTAAAGTAATTACGCTAATAATCACCGTTTGGATGATATCTTCATTAGAAATACCCAAGACATTCCCAAACAAAATGTGCGTCAAGTCTACGCTGCTGGGAGTTTTGGAAACTAGTACCAAACCCAGAGCAAAAAATCCTGTAAATACAAGTCCGATGACAGTATCTTCCTTAATTCTCGTCTTCGCTTTGATATAACCGATCGCAATAACTGAACCTACTCCAAAGACAAAAGCGCCCACAGCAAAAGGAATATTTAAAACATAAGCAATTACTACCCCAGGCATTACTGCATGGGAAACAGCATCTCCCATTAATGCCCAACCTTTGAGGGTCATAAAACAAGATAAAACAGAACAGACTACCCCAACTAAGGCACTTACACAAATTGCCTTCACCATGAATTCATGCTGTAGGGGTGTGGTTAACCAGTCTAAGAATGCGAGAGTATTCATATTTTTATAACTCTAATCCAAGCAATATCCATTAAAAATTATCAATCAATCAGATTCATTTTGATTTCCACGGATTATCTGACTTTTTTTGAAGGATAAATCTCCGAGAGAACCGCCAAAAGTGCGTGATAGATTTTCTTCTGTAAAGACTTCGGATGTATCACCATAAGCTAAAATAGTACGATTAATGAGTACTACTTGGTCACAAAAAGTGGTGATAGATGCTAAATCATGGGTAGAAATTAAAATTGTATGACCTTCTTCTCGCAATTCCAGCAATAAGTCAATCATCGCTTTTTCTGTTTTGATATCTACCCCAGTAAAAGGTTCATCTAATAGTAAAACTGTTCCCTGTTGTGCTAAAGCACGGGCGAGAAAGGCACGTTTTTTCTGTCCCCCAGAGAGTTCTCCAATTTGGCGATCGCGCATTGACCACATTTGCACTCTTTCCAGACTCTCCCTCACCACTCTTTGATCATTCGCCGACGGAATTCGTAGTATATTCATGTATCCGTAGCGACCCATCATCACCACATCATGGACACTTACTGGAAAATTCCAGTCCACCTCTTCCGACTGTGGTACATAAGCCACCAAGCTTTTTTTCTGTACAGCTTTTATGGGTAAACCATTAATCAAAACCCGTCCTGTAACTGGCTTCAAAAAACCCATAATCGCCTTAAACAGGGTTGATTTACCACTACCATTCATCCCCACTAAACCACTGATTGAACCTGCTTGAATTTGCAAAGAAGCACCATGTAAAGCAACTTTGCCGTGGTAAGCAACTGTCAGATTTTCGACATCAATACTAATAGATTTCACTAAAAATCACCTCTAAGATTAATAAGTATTTTGTAGTGAGCAGTTCTAGCCCTCTTTGCAAAGACTTAACGTTTGTAAGAGGAAAAAACAGGACTAAAGTCCTTACTACAAGCTAATTTTAAATAATTAAATTTATTCTTGCATACTTGCTCACTTTTCCTCTAATCCCTGAGTTAGAGTATTAATATTAAGTTCTAGCAACTTGAGATAAGTTGGTGCTGGCCCATTCGCTGGAGAGAGGGAATCAACATAAAACACTCCACCAAACCTTGCTCCCGATTCTCTAGCTACCTGACGTTGCGCTCCATCATTGACTGTACTTTCACAGAAAACTACAGGTATTTTATTTTTTTTAACTATATCAATGACTTTTTCTAGCTGTTTGGGAGTAGCTTGTTGTTCAGAGTTGACTGCCCAGAGATAAGCTTCTTTCAAGCCATAATCGCGGGTGACGTATGAGAAAGCGCCTTCACAGCTTACCATGTAGCGCTTGTCTGCTGGAACTACCGACACGGCTTTTCGCAGTTTCTCATCAACTTCCTTAATTTTTTGGCTGTATGCTTTGGCATTGGTGTTATAAGTCTCTGCATTCGCTGAGTCCAAATTAACCAATGCCTTACGAATATTCTCTACGTAAATCAAGGCATTTTCTGGTGACATCCAAGCATGGGGATTAGGTTTCCCTTTGTAGGCATCCTCCGTAATTTCAACAGGCTTAATTCCCTCACTTAGGGTAATGTGAGGTACATTAGGAACGCTGTTATACAATTTCTGTGCCCAACGCTCTAAATTCAGACCATTATTCAAAATTAGGTCTGCTTTTTGCGCCCTCACCAAATCGCTAGGAGTTGGTTCATAACCATGAATTTCCGCCCCTGGTTTGGTCAAAGATTCAACAATCGCCTTGTCTCCTGCCACGTTTTGCGCCATATCTGCAATGACTGTAAAGGTGGTAAGAACTACTTTTTTACCTTTTTTATCTAGGTTGGTGTTAGTTGTGCCTGGGTTTGGAGTTAACTGTGGTTGAGAATTGGATGTTGACGGGTTACACCCACTCAAACACAGTCCCAATAGCAGCACAGACGCTACAACCAATTTTTGTCCGTGCTGCGGTAGTTGCATCTGAAAGTTATTGATATTAAATCTCATTATAGTAATTTCATAATCTTCTCACTTTTGTCTCACTGTAGCAGAAGTAAGTTAAAAATGAAAGAATTATGAAAAGAATATCAGAGAAAAAAAGCCAACCTGTTGCAATAAACTATATTTCTGAGTTCTGACTTAACCTTGATTTCTGACTTTTCTTTTTTTAAGGAGCTTTTTGAGTAGTTCAAATATTTTTGTTATTTGCATCACAAACCAATATTTTATTATTGTGAAATACCTTACAGACAAATATTCTATTTCGAGTTTTTTATATTTAAAAAAGTGCAAAAATAAACACATTTTAAAAATACTTTTTTGTTTATAGACTAACTTTTAAAAGTTTAATATTTATTGTTTTGACAATTCATAAAAATTTACTTAAGCTAAAGGATAGGTTAAGCAAATCAACAAACGACAGCGATTTGATTTAGCTACATCAAGAATTGCTGTTGCAGACTATTGGCATAAGGAAATGAATCAAAACAAAAATTATTCCATGTAGGCAATTTAACCAAATTTGGCTACAAAAAGCTAAGACATGATTAAGCGTATTGAACCGCGCAGATATTGAACAGAATTCGATCAATTATGGATGGATACTTGTGGTGATATTAGTGAGTGTCCATCAATTATTGAAGTTTGACTGGCGATTTTCGATTTTTGATTAGGGTCTTCTAGTTTATATCTCGTCTGGGACGGAATAAATCTAAAAGACACTCGCTAAGACTGCGCGATCGCCAATCCAAAATCCAAAATTTATTGACCATAGTGCGGTAGATATGTCCAGGAGAAGACGATGATTGAGTATTTGACATCCTTGAACGACCACAATTTGCCCTATCCAGATACGATTCATCCCATCGTTGTCCACTTCGTAATTGCGATGGTGTTGTTTTCCTTCTTCTGCGATGTAATTGGCTATTTTACTGGTAAATCCGGTCTTTTTGAGGTGAGTTGGTGGAATATGTTAGTTGCCACGATCGCCATCTTCGTCGCGATTATTTTTGGTCAGTTTGAAGCAGGGTTAGCACAGCCTTACAGCCTAGCTAAATCGGTGCTGAATTTGCATACGTTAATTGGTTGGTCGCTTTCGGGAATTATCACAGCGATTACAGCTTGGCGTTATGTAATTCGTGCCCGTAACCCGAAAAAAGTACCGATTTATTATTTGGGAGCGGGGCTAGTTTTAACCTTAATAGTTGGCTTACAAGTATATCTCGGAGATGAACTTGTTTGGGTGTATGGATTGCATACCGTGCCAGTTGTGGAAGCAGTAAAGGATGGTGTGTTGCGATGAACTCAGAATTGATTAACCAATTAACCGACTCTCTAGGCCCAAACGGATTACCTTACACAATTCCGATTCATCCCAACTTAGTGCATCTGACAATAGGTTTGTTCATCATTGCGATGACCTTTGATATTGTTGGTGTTCTGTTCCCCTTTGAAAAGTGGGTCTTCAAATTTTTGGCAATTACTGTCGAACGTGACAACTTATTTGCTGTTGGCTGGTACAACATGTTAGCTGCCAGCATCATCACATTTTTCACGGTAGGAGCAGGCTTTTACGAAATGTTGTTGGCAGCACCACCAGCTGATATGAAGAGTGCCTGGGGATTGCAGGCAATGGAAACTATGCTTTGGCATGGTGTGGGAGGCGTATTCTTATTAGCGCTGATTGTTGGTATGACCATCTGGAGAGCATGGCAGCGCTTCATTTGGGGCAAACAAGAATATAAACAGACAGATAGAGAAGTGCAATGGATCTATCTGTTCGCAGGCATAGCAATCATGTTCATTCTGTACATCCACGGCACACTAGGAGCGCAATTAGCCGCCGAATTTGGCGTACACAATACAGCAGATAATTTGCTGCGATCGCACCAAGACCTCAATACAACACTCAAGTAAGTTATTTGTCCTTAGTCCTTAGTCCTTAGTCCTTAGTCATTTGTCCTTTGACTAATACCCAATGCCCCATGCCCAATTCCCAATGCCCAATAACCAAAGACCATGAAAATCCAGAAGATTTTAAATATTTTGACGCTGCTTACAGGCGCGATCGCAGTGACTTCTCTGAGTCTCTGGATCGGCAAGCAGTCTTACTCTTGGCTTCCTCCCCAAGCAGCAGCCGAATCCCTACTCATTGATGATTTGATTAGCTTCTTAGTAACCCTCGGTGCTTTCATCTTCTTGGGAGTAACAAGTACTCTGATGTATTCTGTCATCTTCCATCGGGCAGTCAAAGATGACTTCACTGACGGCCCCCCGATTGAAGGTAATATCACCTTAGAAGTTGTCTGGACAGCAATCCCAATTCTCTTGGTGTTTTGGATTGCAACCTACAGCTACCAAGTTTACGAACAAATGGGAATTCAAGGCCCATCGGAAATAGTTCACTTGCATAATCCGCTGGCAATGGAATCAGCTTATGCAGCACCAGCTAAGACTTTGGCAGAACCCGTTGAAAAAATCGACGTACTAGCTAAACAGTGGGCGTGGGTTTTTCATTACCCAGAAAGAGATATTACCAGTACCGAATTGCATTTACCAAGCGATCGCCGGATACGTTTAGCATTGAAATCACAAGACGTTCTCCACGGCTTCTATATTCCTGCATTCCGCCTCAAGCAGGATATTATCCCTAACCACGCGATCGACTTTGAATTTACTCCCATCCGCCCCGGACAATACCGATTAACCGATTCTCAATATAGCGGTACATACTTTGCCACGATGCAAGCGAATGTAGTCGTCGAATCTCCTGAAGATTATCAGCAGTGGCTAGCCCAAGCTGCAACTCAAAAGCCATCCCCAGCAAAGAATCAAGCGGCTGCTGAGTATGCTCAAACATCCCATCAATCAGTCCAAACAGGTTGGGTTACAGTTCCACCTGCTGCACCTCCTCTAGTCAATTCACCTGGTTGAAAGGAAAGTAACCATGACTAATGTTCCTATTGAAGGTATTCTTCTCCCTGATGAGAAGCATAACCACGAATCTCCGAGTAGCTGGAAAGAATACTTCAGCTTTAGTACCGATCATAAAGTTATTGGTATCCAGTATCTCGTTACCTCATTCTTCTTCTTTCTCGTCGGCGGTATCTTTGCGATGGTGATGCGGGGAGAACTGATGACACCCGAATCAGATTTAGTCGATCGCACCGTCTACAACGGAATGTTCACCATGCACGGCACTGTGATGCTGTTCTTGTGGACATTTCCCTCACTGGTTGGTTTTGCCAACTATCTAGTACCCCTGATGATTGGGGCGCGAGATATGGCATTTCCTCGTCTCAACGCCGTCGCCTTTTGGATGGTGCCAGTAGTTGGGATTTTGATGATGGGTAGCTTCTTCGTCCCTGGAGGCCCAGCCCAAGCCGGTTGGTGGTCTTACCCGCCAGTCAGTCTCCAGAATCCCACAGGTAACTTAATTAATGGTCAAGTTCTCTGGCTGTTAGCAGTGGCAATATCCGGCGTATCCTCGATTATGGGGGCAGTGAACTTTGTCACCACAATCGTCAAGATGCGGGCCCCAGGCATGGGCTTCTTCAAAATGCCGTTGTTTGTCTGGGCAGTATTTAGCGCCCAAATCATCCAACTATTTGGACTTCCAGCACTGACAGCTGGTGCGGTGATGCTGCTACTTGACCTCACAGCAGGCACTGCCTTTTTTGATCCTGCCAAAGGTGGAAATCCAGTAATGTTCCAGCATTACTTCTGGTTTTACTCCCACCCAGCCGTTTACGTGATTATTTTGCCTGTCTTCGGCATTTTCTCAGAAATTTTCCCAGTTTATTCACGTAAACCCTTATTTGGTTACAAAGTAGTTGCCGTTTCATCCATCTTGATTGCCGTAGTTAGCGGCATTGTTTGGGTACACCACATGTACGTCAGCGGTACTCCTGGCTGGATGCGGTTGATTTTCATGCTGACAACGATGTGCGTGTCTGTCCCCACAGGAATTAAAGTATTTGCTTGGGTGGCAACGATTTGGGGAGGTAAACTGCGGCTAAATACCGCTATGCTGTTTGCCTTGGGCGGATTAATCATGTTTGTGTTCGCAGGAATCACAGGCATTATGCTTTCTTCCGTGCCCGTTGATGTCCACGTTAACAATACCTACTTTGTAGTCGGACACTTCCACTACGTTCTCTACGGCACCGTGACGATGGGCTTATTTGCAGCCATCTATCACTGGTTCCCCAAAATGACTGGAAGGATGTACTCCGAAAGCTGGGGTAAAATCCACTTTTGGTTAGCCTTCATCGGCACCAACCTCAACTTTTTGCCCATGCACCCCTTGGGATTGCAAGGAATGTTACGCCGAGTTGCTTCCTACGCCCCAGAGTACCAATTCTGGAACATCATCGCCAGCCTCGGTGGATTTCTCTTAGGAATGTCCACCTTGCCCTTCATATTCAACATGGTGATTTCTTGGATGCAAGGCGAGAAAGCACCCGCTAACCCTTGGCGAGCAATCGGACTAGAGTGGTTAGTTTCTTCACCCCCCCCAGTAGAAAACTTTGAAGAAACTCCCATCATCATCTCCGAACCCTACGGCTACGGCAAATCAGAACCCTTAACAGCCAACCTCCCAGAATAAACACAAACTATCGGGAAGACGCAAAAACCCTCCGCGTACCTCTGCGCTTCCCTCCGCGATGGCAGTCGCTCATGGGGGAGACCCCCAAGACCGCGCTGCCTCTCCTTTGCGTTTCAAACTCCCCCTCAAAAACCAAAATGGACAGCTATATCAATTCCCACGAATTGCCCCACACAGCCGCAGAACATACCCACGACGAAGAAGGCAACAAAATGTTTGGCTTCATCGTCTTCCTCCTCTCAGAAAGCGTCATTTTCTTAAGTTTTTTCGCTGGATATGCCATCTACAAAACAACAACACCTAACTGGCTACCAGCAGGTGTTTCTGGACTAGAAATAAAAGAACCAGCAATCAACACAGTAATTCTTGTTGCTAGTAGCTTTGTAATTTACTTAGCAGAACGCGCCCTTCAACGCCACGACTTAGTAAAATATCGCCTGTTTCTATTGGCAACAATGGCAATGGGAACTTACTTTTTAGTTGGCCAAGCGATTGAATGGAACGGCCTCGCCTTTGGTTTCACCTCCGGGGTATTTGGTGGAACCTTCTATCTACTTACAGGCTTCCACGGTTTGCACGTTTTTACAGGTATCCTGTTGCAGTTAATAATTTTGATCCGTTCTTTCATCCCTGGAAACTACGACACAGGTCACTTCGGCGTCAATGCAACTTCATTGTTTTGGCACTTCGTCGATGTTATCTGGATTATTTTGTTTGTCCTTATCTATGTTTGGCAGTAAAGATTGATGGGAAGGAAAACCCAGATAATATCTCTGGGTTGGTGTATGTGGCATTGTTAATGACTTTTATGCCCCATACACCATTCACTGTAATGGGTCTTAGTTCAACCTTTTAAATTAACCTTCTCCTCAAACTTTGACCCATCTTGATGAGATAAAAATTTTTCACTACTGTGATAACTTCTTCGCCATTGTTCGAGCTTATCTATAGATATTGATTTGGATGTGACATTCACACCATTTCCTCGCCAAGCAACTTCTGCATCTGTTGTGAAAACCCCGCACTCTAATTGATCTAGCCTCATATTCCAATATTCGCTAAATCGACCTTTTAAAGTAATAACTTGCTCAAATACCTTATTTCTATGCTTATTTCTTCTTTTTCGTTCTGTTGCTCCAGTTGCTTCTGTATCAATAAACTTAGTTTCAATTAAAAACAAACTACCTTTAAAGGTTAGAAAGACAAAATCACATTTTCCTAAATCTGTATAGTCTGAAATTGGAGACTTTTCAAACAACAGCAATTCAGCGCACGAGGGAAACAATTCTTTAATATTCAGAAATAAATAAGCTTGCAATAGAAGTTCCTTATCATAAGGAAACAAGATTACTCCTTCAAAAAATTTTTGAATGTCATCGTGAGTTTGGGGTTGAATTTTTTTACAGTATGAAACAAATCTATGTAGCTCGTTGACGATCATCAAGTTCTAACTCCTTCCCCCGATCGCAGCCTTAAGGGTCTTAGCATAAAAAGATACCACTCCCTCAAAGAAATTATCATCAGCATAAGTAACTAAAAAAACGATTAAAATCCTCAATACTTAAGACAATTTACTGTTGACAGTTTAATAAAACTAATTTTCAAGCTGCTTTTCAGTATTGGTGGATTTTTTACACCTGGCCTCAGCTACCAGTCAGCGATTTTATATGAGCAGGAAAACTGGCATTTTGCAAAGCTTGAACAGTTATTCGAGAATCTTGTACGCAAAATTGCCAACCTAAGCGAACAAGTTTACGAGAAGTTTCAGTTTGAATAATTCCAATCACTGGCATTTTTGCCTTTTCTTTGTCTACTGAATGCTCTTGCAAAATTGTTTTCAAGCGATGTAAATCTTCCATGTTACCTGCTTGCTGGGGATTTAATTCCACCATCACCATTTGTACTGTTTCTACTGGTTCTGCATCTTCAAGAATAAATTGAGTTTGCTCATCACGTCGATCTACTTTTCCCCAAATAATCAATCTAGTATCAACTTGGAGTATGGAACTAATGCGTTCATAAGTTTTCGGAAAAACTACAGCTTCTGATTGTGTAGTGAGGTCTTCTATTTGCAAGATTGCCATCTGATCGCCTTTTTTTGTCACCACTTTTTTGACGTTATTTAACATCACAACTGCACAAAGCCTTGTTTCTTCTCTTTGATCTGCTAGTTGCGAAAGGTTAATTGGTGTCAAAAGTGGTGCTATTTGCCGTAAAGATTTTAGGGGATGATCTGATACATAAAAGCCTAATAATTCTTTCTCCTTTTGCAACTTTTCCTGGGCGGTAAAATCCATTATAGGTTTAGATTTTGGAGCAGTTTCAAAGGCATTACTTGCTCTTTTATTCTGAGTTGCAGAAAAGCCGTCGCCCAATAAATCAAATAGATTCCCTTGACCACTAGCTCTATCTTTTGCACGAGATTGTGCCCAATCATACACTAATTCTGAGTCGTTAATTAACTGTTGACGGTTGGATTCAATTTTGTCAAAAGCTCCACAGTAAATCAACGACTCCAGAGTTCGGCGGTTAACAGCACGCAAATCCACGCGATCGCAAAAATCAGCTAGTGATTTAAATTCTCCTGTCTCATTTCTCGCCTCCAAAATACAAGCGATCGCATTTTGTCCCACGTTACGCACTGCCGAAAATCCAAACAGAATCTTGCCTGCCGTCGGTGTAAAATCAACACCAGAACGATTAATATCTGGCGGATCTATGGAAATCCCCATATTTGTACAGTTAGTAATATATCGCTGTACCTTATCGGTATCACCACTGTTAGCCGTTAACAGAGCCGCCATATATTCCAATGGGTAATTAGCTTTTAAATATGCTGTTTGATAAGTTACATAACCATAGGCAGTGGAATGAGATTTATTGAAACAATTAGAAGCTATTAAGCCATTTCTTATCGTAAAATTATGGTCACGTTCAACCCCAATGTCATAAACATTTTGTTTGCCTAAATATTTACGTGTGGCTATTTTTATCATCCTACCTTACCTCGAAAAATTTTGTGTAATTGATAAAATTATGAAATTTGTAGTATTAATAAGGTTGTAATACAAAATTATATCACTAGAAAACACTGCTATACTCTTACACAAAAGTAGTCAATATAGATGAAAACTTTGGCAAACTATTCAATAGATGGTTGATAGCCATGTATTTGCTGTTTTTAAAAACATATTAAACACATTTCAATACATATTAATCCGCTTAGTCAGATGAATGGAGAATGGCAAGCAGAGGAGAATAACCAATGCCCAATACCCAATAACCAATACCCAATATCGACCAATATGTACTAGAATCAGTGACTTGAGTCACAAAGAGAGCAATCATGGCATCCATCCGCGAGTTGCACCAACAACTTATTAAAAAAGAACGTTCTGCCGTTGAAATTACCCAAGAAGCTTTAGAGCGCATTCAAGCGTTAGAGCCGAAATTACACAGCTTTTTATGTGTGACGGCAGATCGCGCATTAGAGCAGGCAGGTGCTGTGGATGCCAAAATTGCAGCAGGAGAAGAAATTGGGCTGCTAGCGGGCATTCCTGTGGGTATCAAGGACAATATGTGTACCAAGGGAGTTCCTACCACCTGCGCCTCTCGGATTTTAGAAAATTTTGTGCCGCCTTATGAATCAACGGCGACGCAAAAATTGGCAGATGCTGGGGCGGTAATGGTAGGCAAAACCAACTTGGATGAGTTTGCAATGGGTAGTTCCACAGAAAACTCTGCCTATCAAGTCACGGCTAATCCTTGGGATTTGTCACGAGTTCCAGGTGGTTCTTCTGGGGGTTCGGCGGCGGCGGTGTCGGCTCAAGAATGTGTAGTTGCTCTCGGTTCGGATACTGGCGGTTCGATTCGCCAACCTGCATCTTTTTGTGGTGTGGTGGGAATGAAACCCACTTATGGTTTGGTTTCTCGTTATGGTTTGGTGGCTTACGCTTCGTCTTTGGATCAAATTGGGCCATTTGGAAACACAGTAGAAGATGCCGCAATATTATTAAGTGCGATCGCAGGTTACGATCCCAAAGACTCTACTAGCCTAAAAGTTGCCATTCCCAACTATGCTGCTAGCTTAAAACCAAACTTCAAACCCAGAGGTCAGCTGAGAATTGGTATCATTAAAGAAACTTTTGGTGAAGGTTTAGACCCTGTAGTGGAACAAGCTGTTACCAAAGCAGTAGATCAACTACAAAGTTTGGGAGCCGAAATTCATATAATTTCCTGTCCCCGCTTTCGCTATGGCTTACCCACCTACTACATTATCGCCCCATCCGAAGCATCAGCAAACCTGGCTCGTTATGATGGCGTGAAATATGGGTATCGCGCTCCTGATGCCGATAATCTACTATCAATGTACACTCGTACCCGTGCCGCTGGTTTTGGTACAGAAGTAAAACGCCGGATTATGATTGGCACTTACGCCCTTTCGGCTGGCTATTATGACGCTTATTACCTGAAAGCTCAAAAAGTCCGTACTTTGATTAAGCAAGACTTTGAAAAGGCTTTTGGCGCTGTTGATGTGTTAGTTTGTCCCACATCTCCCACTACAGCATTCAAAGCAGGGGAAAAAACTACTGACCCCTTGAGTATGTATTTAACTGACTTGATGACTATTCCTGTAAATCTTGCTGGTTTACCTAGTTTAAGTTTGCCATGTGGTTTTGACGATCAAGGGCTACCGATAGGATTACAGCTAATTGGCAATGTTCTGCGAGAAGACCAATTATTTCAGGTAGCTTATGCTTATGAGCAATCTACTACTTGGCATCTGCGTAAACCGCAAATATCTTGAAAATTGTCATTTGTCATTGGTCATTTGTCATTGGTTCTTAACTCTTCTCCTCTACTCAGTAGAGACGCGATTAATCGCGTCTCTGCACTCTTCCTGATTTTTTGGTCATTTGTCAGTCTGATTACTGACTATTGACTGTTGATTATTATCTTCTGGAGTCAAGGATTCAGCTGTCAGCTGTGGATTAAGTATATGAAGAAGACCAGCAGATGCACCGACCAATAATAAAATATAGGTCAGAACAAGAGGTATGTATGTATTTTGTTTGTTGTCTGAATTGTGGTGAGCATTTTTAGAATCTTGACAGACAACATTGGTTATAAGGCTGTACGATAAAGCATTTCCATCCAGCCCTAAAGCATCTCCATAACGACGGATGAATCCTTGCAGAAAAATCGGCTCAGGCAATTCTTCAAATCGATCTTCTTCTAACGCTTGCAAAATACCTACTCGAAGCATTGTCTGAGAGGCTATTTCTTCTATGCGGATAGATTTTTCTTGTCTTACTTGTCGCAAGCGTGTGGTTATTTCCTTTAGTTGCTCTACTTGAGCTTCATTTAAGAGCGTCACAGTCTTCTCCTGTATGGGCTAATTCTACTATTCATTGAGAAGACTTCAATCCGCATACGTAATTTTACTGAATATTTGATTTTAGGATAATTTTTTTTGAGAATGGCTTAATCCTGGATTTTAAAATGCTATTCGAACTTCAGCTAAGTAAATTTTTAGTTATAATTAATACTTTTTTTGCAAGAAGGTGGGCGCAAAAATAAAAAATCAGTAATTTATAATACAAGTATTTTGCCGACGCCACTCTGGGCTGGGATAATTGCAGCGATCGCTAATGTTTTGCTCAATAACGATTAGTCATCATTCTTGATTGTGCCAACTCCTTGGTTATTAGCAAACGTAGTATTTGCTGCACCATAGATATTGACAAAAAATGTTTCATTGGCTTCGACTTTATTATCACCTCTGACGCCAATACTAATAATTTTGCTGGTTTCACCAGGCTCGAAAATAATTGTCCCCAGCCCAAAATTGTAATCCGAGTCCGATTCTTTGGCAGTACCATCACTTGTACTGTAATTTACAATCACCCGTTGAGAGAATTGATTGGAAAGAGTGACGACAAAATCAGCATTAGTTATCATCCCTGTTGTGCCTTCTTTAACTGATACATTTCCAATGCTGATGCTTTCGTCATCATTTATGATAGTAGCCACTCCCAAGCTATCAGTAATTGTGGTGTTTGTAGCGCCGAAGAGATTGACAGAAAATGTCTCGTTGGTTTCAGCTTTGCTATCACCGATGACACCAATAGCAAGAGTTTTGGTGGTTTCGCCAGGATTGAAAACGATTGTCCCGGAAGCAGGGTTGTAATCAGAGTCAGAAGTTTTCGCAGTGCCATCACTCGTGTTGTAATTTACAGTAACCTGCTGTAAGCTCGGTGCGGAGAGACTGACGAGAAAGTTAGCATTAGTTGTTGTGCCTATGTTACCTTCAGCAATTGAGACATCCGAGATACTGACAGTTGTTGGGTTGTCATCATCAATGATGGTAGCAACTCCTAAATTATCTGCGATCGCGGCATTTGTTGCGCCTGAAAGATTGACAGAAAATGTCTCGTTGGCTTCACTTTGGTTATCGCCGATGACGCCAATACTTAGAGTTTTGCTAGTTTCACCAGGAGCGAAAATAATTGTTCCTGAATCAGAGTTGTAATCAAAGTCAGCAATTTGGGCAGTGCCATCACTCGTGTTGTAATTTACAGTAACCTGCTGATAACTAGGATTAGAAAGACTGATAGTAAAGTTAGCATTACTTGTTGTGCCTATGTTACCTTCAGCAATTGAGATATCCGAGATACTGATAGTTGGTTGGTTATCATCGTTGATGATGGTAGCAACTCCTAAACTATCTGCGATCGCGGCATTTGTTGCACCCAAAAGATTGACGGAAAATGTCTCGTCAGTTTCAAATTTGTTATCGCCTAGAATACCAGTGCTAAGAGTTTTACTGGTTTCGCCAGGATTGAAAGTAATTGTCCCTAAAGCAGAGTTGTAATCAGAGTCAGCAACTTGAGCAGTACCATCACTCGTGTTGTAATTTACAGTAATCTGTTGAGAACTAGGATTAGAAAGACTGATAGTAAAGTTAGCGTTAGTTGTTGTACCTGTGTTGTCTTCAGTAACAGAGATATCCGAGATGCTGATAGTTGGTTGGTTATCATCGTTGATAATAGTACCAACTCCTAAGCCATCTGCGATCGCGGCATTTGTTGCAGCCGAAAGATTGACAGAGAATGTCTCGTCAGTTTCAGTTTGGTTATCGCCGACGACGCCAATACTAATAACTTTGCTCGTTTCCCCAGGATTGAAAGTAATTGTCCCTAAAGCAGAGTTGTAATCAGAGTCAGTAACTTGAGCAGTACCATCACTCGTGTTGTAATTTACAGTAATCTGTTGAGAACTAGGATTAGAAAGACTGATAGTAAAGTTAGCATTAGTTGTTGTACCTGTATTGCCTTCAGTAACTAAGACATCTGAGATAGTAATAGTTGGTTGGTTGTCATCATCAATGATGCTAGCAACTCCTAAACTATCTGCGATCGCGGCATTTGTTGCACCCAAAAGATTGACAGAAAATATCTCGTTGGTTTCAGCTTTGTTATCACCGATGACACCAATGCTAATAACTTTGCTCGTTTCCCCAGGATTGAAAGTAATCGTCCCAGAAGCAGAGTTGTAATCAGAGTCAGCAACTTGAGCAGTACCATCACTCGTGTTGTAATTTACAGTAACTTGCTGATAACTGGGATTAGAAAGACTGATAGTAAAGTTGGCATTAGTTGTTGTGCCTGTATTGCCTTCAGTAACAGAGACATCCGAGATACTGATAGTTGGTTGGTTATCATCGTTGATGATGGTAGCAACTCCTAAACTATCTGCGATCGCGGCATTTGTTGCACCCAAAAGATTGACGGAAAATGTCTCGTCAGTTTCAAATTTGTTATCGCCTAGAATACCAGTGCTAAGAGTTTTACTGGTTTCGCCAGGATTGAAAGTAATTGTCCCTAAAGCAGAGTTGTAATCAGAGTCAGCAACTTGAGCAGTACCATCACTCGTGTTGTAATTTACAGTAATCTGTTGAGAACTAGGATTAGAAAGACTGATAGTAAAGTTAGCGTTAGTTGTTGTACCTGTGTTGTCTTCAGAAACTGAGACATCTGAGATGCTGATAGTTGGTTGGCTATCATCGTTGATGATGTTTACTGTAGCCGAACTGTTAGTAATTGTGGAATTTGGCGCTCCAGTTATGAGGCTGGGGTTACTGAGGATAATAGTAATGTCTTCATTGAGTTCAAATGTGTTGTCACCCAAAACATTGGCTGTAATTGTCTTTGTGGTTTCCCCAACAGCGAAGCTTAAAGTTCCAGATGTAGCAGTTCCTCCACCCGTAACCTGAATATTGTTATAGTCACTGCCAAAATTTGTCGTACCAGCAAAAGCATAATCTACGGTGCTAGCCACGCCAATACCACCACTGCGAGTAACCGTGAAGGTAACAGCTTGAGTACCACTATTACCTTCAGTTAAACTTGAGGTGGGAGTGGAAATTGCATATTGAATCGCATCATTAGCAGCAATAGTTAGAGTAGTTTCAGTTATTGTCCCCAAGTCAGCCCCTGTTGGCGTGCCGAAGTTAAGTACAACTGTTTCTGCATTCTCAGGTAAATCGTCTGGGTTTATAGTAAAAGTAATTAGCTGTGTTAAATTTGCGCCTGTTGACCCAGCAGTAAAGGAGATGGTAGTGGGGGAAAAAGTGTAATCGTTGCCACTAGTAGCCGTACTACTGTTTTTAACGACAATAGGAACTGTGATAGCGGTTTCAGGAGAGGCATCTAAGGTAACAGAAATAGTTACTGTAGTGGCGGTACTATCTTCTGTTGTATTGTACGTAGCAGCACCAAAGTTGACTTTTGGAAGCACATATTCAAATGCTCCAATGTCAATTCTGCCGCTTTCAATACGGTTAAAATCCGTGCCGCGTTGGTCGGTAGTTAAGCCACCATTGTAAGCGGGATCGCCAGCATTCCTGGCAAGACTGTTAAAGTATAGAGCGTGAGTTTGTGTCGAACCACCGTAATCTCCTAGCGGTTTGAGTCCGGGGTTGGGGTTAATAATATCTGTACCCGTACCCAAAGTCCCCGATATTTTACCAGCAATTTTGCCAATCAGGTTGTAAGCATTACCATTGAAGTTGGCACCAGAGATATCGGCTGCTTGATTACCTAAATCAATATTGCCAGCAATGATGCTGTTGCTGATGCTCCAAGTACCAGTAGATCTATAAATGCCGCCACCATTACCTGTGTTATTGTTATCGCTATCAGCGGTGTTGCCAAATATAGTGGTATTACTTACGGTGCCACCGCCAGAATAGATACCGCCGCCGTTTACTTTTGCGGTGTTACTAGAAACAGTGCTATTACTAAGTGTGGTAATGGTGCTGTAGATCCCGCCGCCATTAGTGTTCGCTGTGTTGCCAGAAATAGTACTATTAGTAGCTGTTACACTACTAGTGCTGTAGATGCCGCCGCCATTAGTGTTCGCTGTGTTGCTAGAAATAGTGCTATTAATAGCTGTGACACTACTAGTGCTGTAGATGCCTCCTCCAAGGGTCGCTATGTTGCCAAAAAGATTACTATTGCTGACTGTGACACTACTAGTGCTGTAAATGCCGCCACCGTTGCTACTGCCTGCATTTCCCCCAGTTATCTTCAATCCATCAATTGATAGGGAGGCACTAGCATTAAAAATACGGGAAGTATTGTTACCACTGATGGTGAGTTTATTCGCCCCAGTTCCTTGAATGATCACTCCTTCAGTGATATTCAATTCTCCAGAAGTGAGGGTAATGGTGTCGGGGGTAGCATCACCGAATATCCCAGTCGGATCAAAGATAATTGTCTCAATCCCTGGATCGTTATTGGCATTGATAAGAGCTTGCCTTAACGAGCCAGTACCACTGTCATTGATGTTAGTTACTATGTAGGTAGTGTTATCTACTTTGATAGATACATCGTCAATGGCTAAACCATGATCGTTGCTTCCATCATCTATATCTTCCCAACGCAATATAATCTCTTCACCGTTAGCGATTGGGGTTGCTAGATTAAATATTACAGGCGTTATAACAACTCGATTGGCAATCAAATTGCCATTCAGGGCACCCACGGTTGCAGTTGCAATTGGCCCGGTGAAATCTAGCGAGGTGACAGGGGTCCATGTTCCTGTTGTTAAACTTGTGATAGTTGACCCAGTTTGATAACTGAATTTCAACTGTTGCTGTAATGTATTACCACCATTACGCCATTGTTCACCTGTGTAACTTACTTGCAACTTAGTAATTGCTGAACCTGTGTTGTTTTGGAGGCGCAACCCATAATAAATAGTTCCTGTAGTACCAGAAGCTAGAGAACCAAGTGCCCGGTCTGGGTTATTAGAGCTACCAAAACTGTACAATCCACCTGTGTTATTACTGCCAGTACCAGGGCTGTAAGTTGTTCTCGTAGAATACCAGCCCGAAATAGTTGAATCATTAACCCAAGCTGGTGTTCCAGAAATAGCTAATGAGTTAAAGTTTTGAGAGTATGTGCCAGTAAAACTAGCTGGCAAAATCGATTTGTAAGCCTGTATTACTTCAGGTTTAAATGCCAGGGAAGCCTCAATTTTCCCTGTCTTCACTTCTAAATTCCAGTTGCCACCTAAAGCTGCACTTCCGGTTTTGTCAGTGGAAGCGGCAACATCTGCTCCAGTAATTTGGCTAATCTGCTGTACAAATTTTGTGCCTTCACCGCTGGCTACATCACAGCCATAAAGTAGGATGTCAGCTTTATCAGTTAAAGCACTTGCCCACTTTTGTAACTGATTTTTGTAGCTATCCAGATTGCTAAGGTTGAAGTTGATTGACCCTAGTTGCAAACTCCCCACACTTCCGTGGGAAACAATGTGAATTGATTGAACTGAATTGGATTCACGTTTTGCTAGAAACTCGGTAATTTGTGCTAAACCGTCTCTATTGGCATCAAGAATAACAACTTCACTGCCGAGTGTGATACCAGCCATTAAGCTTTGGTAATCTATAACTTTTGGATCTATAAAAACAATATTTGTGCTTGCATCTATTAATTTTATAGGAGACTTGCTTCTGGTTTTAGGATGATAATCGTCTGGCTGTTTTATCATAATTATTATTCCTTCAATATAATTTATTAGCTTTGGCTTAGTAATATTTATTGTGCATAACAAAATAGAAAGTGAATGACTCTACATTCGCTTTCATTTCCAAATTAAATCGGTAATTAAACCTTTTATCTAATGAGACAAAACCGCGATATTTTTAGTTTTTATATAAGCAAGCACGCCTTGAGTAAAGTTAGCTGTTTTTTCATTACAGCTTTTGTTTATAGCAATTTATACTAAGCCTAGTGACAATACAACTGCATTTTCACTTAAATAACGATAGAGAGATTGATTGAAATTTGAGTATATCTAGCTTTATTAACAGTTCTGGTACTACCAATCCTTTTTGGATAGCTAAAACTGTGGTCTGGGTGCGATCGCGTACTTCTAGTTTCGTAGAAGATAGTATGGGCAGGAACCTTGATGAAAAACTATCTTTGGTAAGTAGACCTATAAATTTTGCTTGCTTACCTGCATCAAGCGGAGTACTTTAGATACTCATGTAACATAAAATTCCGCTTATGCGCCTGACTTCACTGGATGTTTTTCGCGGCATTACCATTGCTGGAATGATTCTCGTCAATATGGCGGGTGTCGCAGATGATGTATATCCTCCCTTAGCTCACGCCGATTGGCACGGCTGCACACCAACGGACTTGGTATTTCCCTTCTTTCTCTTCATTGTCGGTGTAGCGATGACTTTTTCGCTGTCAAAATACACTGAAGGCAATAAACCAACCTCAGCTGTTTACTGGCGGATATTGCGCCGCGCCGCTATTCTCTTTGCCTTGGGATTGCTACTAAATGGCTTTTGGAATCAAGGTATTTGGACTTTTGATTTGAGTAGTATCCGCATTATGGGAGTGTTGCAGCGCATCAGTCTTACCTATCTGCTGGCTTCTCTAGCTGTTCTCAACCTTCCGCGCAAAGGTCAATGGATACTAGCAGCAGTGCTACTCATTGGCTACTGGCTAACGATGATGTATGTAGCAGTGCCAGAATATGGTGCGGGAGTTTTGACACGAGAAGGTAATTTTGGCGCTTATGTTGACCGCCTGATTATTCCCAAAGCACATTTATACAAGGGTGATGGTTTCAACTTTATGGGAGATCCAGAAGGCCTTTTCAGTACTATTCCCGCGATAGTAAGCGTCCTCGCTGGCTACTTCACAGGTCAATGGATACGCAGTCAACCTGTACAGTCACGTACAAGTATCGGTTTAGGATTATTTGGAGTCGGTTGCTTAATTATCGGTTGGGCATGGGGGTGGACATTCCCAATTAACAAAAAGCTGTGGACAAGTTCTTATGTAGTATTTACAACAGGTTGGGCGTTACTATTACTAGCAGCTTGTTATGAACTCATCGAAGTACGGCTAATGCGTCGCTGGAGTAAACCTTTTGAAATTATGGGCTTAAATGCGATCGCTCTTTTCGTTGCATCGGTTTTGTTAATTAAAATTTTAGTCAAAACTACCGTTGGCACTGGCAAAGATGCTCCCAGTACCTACAATTGGATTTACCAGAATTTTTTTGCATCTTGGGCGGGAGTGCTGAATGGTTCCCTGTTATTTGCCTTTGTCACCGTGTTGTTGTGGTGGGCTGTTGGTTTTCTGATGTATCGGCAACGCTGGTTTCTGAAAGTATAAAAAAGATTTTTGTTCTTATTTACGTTTTAGTGTTTGTAATGTTACAACAGGTGTTAAGTGATAGATTTATAACACTTTAGGAACAAAGGCAATCGCAACTTTATCAATATTATTGGCGCGTTAATCTGCGCTTTGTTTAGCGAACTCACTTAAGTCCTGATATTGTTTCTAACGGCAGAAGCGTCTACAGACTTATCTGTGCGTTTAAAATTCTTACTTCTTCTAATTCACTAAATTAATCCATAGAAAAATTGTGAGGTAATGGATGCGTCGCATGAAATTTTGGGTATTTTTGCCAATTGCCTTAATATTCGGCTGCTCAGATCAACTGTTTCAATCTAACCCGTCTGTAGCCAACTCTAACCCAGCAGTAGTTGAACAAACTAGTCCAACTTTATTAGCAAAAGCGAGTTACCTTTCATCGTTAGAACAACAGGTAATTGTTGAAACAAATAAGGTAAGAACAAATCCTAAAGCATACCTGCCAATTCTGGAAAACTATAGAAAGCGCTTTGAGGGGAACCGAGTCAAAATTTCTAATAATACCTATTTGCGAACTCAAGAAGGAGTCAAAGCAGTTGATGAGGCGATCGCATTTATCAAATCAGCACGTCCTATAGGAGCGTTGAGTGCATCTAAAGGTATGTCTTTAGGAGCAAAAGACCACGTAAAAGACCAAGGCCCAAAAGGTGCTACAGGTCATGATGGTAGCGATGGTAGCAACCCTTTTACTCGCATCAACCGCTATGGTACATGGCAAACAACCGCAGGCGAAAATATCAGTTATGGGCCAAACAGCGCTCAAGATATCGTTATGCAGTTAATTATTGATGATGGTGTGCGCGATCGCGGCCATCGAAAAAACATTTTTAACAGCGCTTTTAAAGTCTCTGGTGTTGCTTATGGAACTCACAAATCATATAGAACAATCTGCGTGATTGACTACGCTGGCGGATATAGGGAAAAATAATTTGCGATCGGGAATAGGCAAGAATATACCTGGCGATTAAAAATCGCGGCTATACAAACCAAGTCCACCTGCGCTAACTCAAAGAATTTGAAACCCGCCTACGCGGGTTTTGTCTGTGTAGAGGCGGTTTCTAACTGCCCATTTAGCTATTCCCCAGCAAACCAAGCACCATGAAACCCATAAGGCACTCGCTGAGGAATTATCACCCGCGCTATAGGTTCAGCTGTTACATCTTGGGCATTCACTACTACTAATTCTGAAGTATCTAAACCCTCATCATGGACGAAAGTCATCAGCCAACCATCATCCTCAGCCGTTGCACCAGGACGCGGCGCAAACACAGTTTCACCGCTATAGCGCCCCTGCCCAAATTCATGTGTTTGGGATTTTTCACTACTGAAGTCGTATTTGATGATACCGTCAAATAAAGGTACGGGACTGTTTGCCGCTTTGTTAGTGTAGCCATATCGGTTTTGTCGCCCCAATCGGTTTTCGTTGACGCGAGGAAATTCGGAAGCTACATCATCCAGCATTTCTTCACGCACTGTCCCCGTGCTGAGGTTAAATCGCCAGCGATGCAAACGGGGTATATTTGCGTTTGGATCGGGTTGCGAATCATCAGAACTCAAAACACTTGTAGAACTCATGCGACAGGCAATCAGCACTACTTCGTCTCCCTCTTCGTAAGCGTTGAGGGTATGAAAGACGTAGCAAGCAGGACTTTCAAACCAGCGGATATTACTGTTGTCACCGTGACGTGGTACGATACCGAAACGACTAGAGCGATCGCGCTCAAACATCATTACAGGTTCTCCCCGTTGCGCTCTTTCAGGGTTAAAAGTCAGCGGCAAATCCATGAAAATTGTGTAGTTTTCAGTGATGGCAAAATCGTGCATCATCACCCCTATTGGCAGTTCAATTGGCACTGTCCGCAACAGTTCGCCTTCTGCTGAAACCACACTATATTGCAGATACGGTGGCGCAAACAGAGAATAGCCAAAGAAGATCATTTCCCCAGTAACAGGGTCTACCTTGGGATGGGCTGTGAAGGCAGAAACCAGCTTGCCATTGTAGGTGTACTCGCCAATGGTTTCTAATTCAGGCAGTTTAATGGCGTGAGGTTTACCCCCCTCGTTCAGCGCCAACATTTGACCAGCGTGCCACACTAAGGCAGTATTGGCAGTATTTTTGTAAGCACCGTAAGGATTATCCATCTGTGGTGGTTCTAACAATCCACTCCAGATAGCTTTACCCGCTTCTCGTTCTTTTTTCCATCCGGCTGTATGGACGTAGCGGTTACGATAAGTGGCTATGCCGTTGCTAATTTGCACACCATGCAACATCCCATCCCCATCAAACCAATGATATTGACCGATAGGCGTCCATTGAGGGTTAGGACCATTCCGCACAAACATCCCTGATAGGTCAAGGGGTAATTCACCGATAACTGGCAATTTGTCGGTGGTGATTTCTTCATGGACTGGAGCAAAATTGCCATCCAGATAGGGATTGACTGCTATTGTTACCATTGTCTTGATTTCAGCGTACATTTGTACTGTACATTCTGGTTTGTCATTATGCCCACATGGAAATTTTGAGGGCGTTGTAGAAGTTTTGCAATCGATCTACAAATTCAATTTTTTCTCTTGCTTGCGAATCACCTTATCTGCATTGGCTTGTAAACAAGTCTTCGATACTCGTGGATGAGTCTTTGATGACTCTTTTACTTCTTTAGCCTTTTTTTACAGGACTTCTCCAGCCTGAAAAATCTGTTCAGCAGTTAAATTCAACTCTGGAAATGCTAGCGACTGAATGCGATCGCTTCCCCGAAATTGCCTAACTTGATACTCACCTTCAATTAGTTGGTAAATCGAGATTGTTGGTTGTTTAGGATTGCCAATAAACCGCCTACCGCCTAAACCTAAATAGTCTACAATCCAGTATTCAGGTATTCCGACCTCTTCTCTTCGAGACGCTGCGCGAACATATTTACCTGCTTTGGTAAAATAGTCGTCTCGCCAGTTGGTACTTACTACTTCAATTACTAAAGGAATTGATGCTGCTTGGCTTACAGTAGATTCTTTTTTCCACAGAGGTTCATTTACTAAATTATAGTTATTCAACAAAAGTACATCTGGTGAGTAAGCTGCTTCGCTCTGAGTCGGTTTAACGAATGCTGTTTTTGGGATGAAATAAGGTAGTTTTAAACGTTTGTATTCTGTAACTATTTCCCCAACTAAAAATCCAACAATCTGTTCACGATCGCCTGTGGGAGGAGCCATTTCTACAATTACTCCGTCATGCAGTTCATAGCGTCGTTGTGAGTTTTCTGGATACCAGGCGATAAATTCATCAAATGTTACTTGTTTGGTTAAGGCTTGAGTCATACTTTGCCCTCTTGCTTGATGTCAAATTTGACCCCTCTCCAAACCTCGACACGGAGAGAGGCTTAATCAGCGAACTGAGGTTAAACTTTCGCCGCCGCAGCACTTGGTAAACTGACTTTCAAGCGCTTAAACATCGCTTCTCGTGCTTGTGCAGCAAGGCTGTCGTCAAAAGGTTTTAAGGTAATTTCCTGCTGATACTTTAGCCGCAATGCTGTTTGAATTAACCAATCGGCGACAAAGGGATTTTTTGGTAACAAAGGGCCGTGAGAATAAGTAGCGATCGCATTCTGATAAAATGCTCCTTCTGTCCCATCTTCACCATTATTCCCCAAGCCGTATACCACACGTCCCAAAGCTTCCACTTTCCCCAGTTTGGTGCGTCCGCCGTGATTTTCAAAGCCTACCAAATATGGTGTGCTACCCGTCATCTCTTTTAAATCTCGTGCTAGACGTGAGGCTGTCACTTCAATTACCAAGTTACCAATACAGCGCTTAGTATTTTCACCAGGATGCACAGAAACTAAATCGAGTATTCCCAAACCTTCAATTCTTTGTCCCAAGGCTGGTTCATAATAATGTCCTAGTAATTGGGGTGAACCACAAGTAAATACTCCCGGTGTGCCATTTTCGATTTTCTCGCGCATTGCATCAGCTTTCGCACCTTGCAAATCACGCATGACAATTTCTTGCTGACGATCTTGTGCACCACCACCAACTATGACATCTACAGTTTTAATATCTGCGGCTGTAGAATTTTGATCTAGGGGTAACACTTTAACATTGTATCCCCGCCATTGAGCGCGACGTTCTATAGTAATGACATTACCGCGATCGCCATAAGTACTCATCAGCGTCGGATAAAGCCAACCAATTGTTAATTCTAAATTTTGAGAAGTCATAAATTTAGGGAATGGGACGATTACAAATGACAAATTTAAAGAATTTTCCGCCCAGTCAAAACTTCTCGCACTTCTAACATGGCTGAGTAGGTAGGTAGAATATGCAAAGTTTCATTCTCTGGTGTATGCTCTAATGCAGTTGCGATCGCTTGTCGCAAATCTTCTTCTACAATTAAATTTAAGTTACTCTCAGGGGACTTTTGGCTGTAACGTAGACGTAGTGCCATATCGTAGACGCGATCGCCACTCACTACTAAAGTCCCACCGCGTTCGACTAATTTCTCAGTATCCACGTCCCAAATCCAGGATACATCAGTGCCATCAGGCGTGCGATCGTTCAATACCAGCAGTGTGGTTTTATCTGTGCTTTGAGTAACTACGCGAATGGTTTCATTCGTTCCCACAGGATTTTTTGATAACAATATCCGCACTCGTTTACCATTAATTACTAAATCTTCTGCACGACCAAAAGCAGCTTGGAAGTTGTTAATAGTATCTCTGATTGTTGCTTCATCAACTCCCAATTCAATAGCCGCAGTTGCCGCCGCCAAAGTATTATATTTGTTGTACAAACCAACCAGAATTTGCGACCATTCATTACTTTCCAGAGTCGGTTTACTTTTTGTAAAACCACACTTAGGACAAGTAAAATCTCCCAAATGAGACAAATAAACACCCTTGTAATCTAGAGAATGTCCGCATTTTGGACAATAGATAGAATCAACAGCGTGAGGAATAGCTTCTAGATAATGTTCTGGTTCATTCAAGCCAAAGAATAACACCCGTTGAGGTAACTGCTGACCGAGGTTAGATAAAGTTGGGTCATCAGCATTAGGAATTACTACCGTTTCTGGTGGTAGGGTAGAAATAACTTTTGTCCAACGCTTACTAATTGTATCTACTTCCCCATACCTATCGAGTTGGTCGCGGAACAAGTTTAAACAGAGAATGATTCGCGGCTGGAGTGGCGCTAATACTTTCGGTACAATATTTTCGTCAACTTCCAAAATGGCGTAATCAGAATTTAGCGTACCTAGTAAGTTGGTGCTTTCTAACAGCGCCGTCATCAAGCCATTTTCCAGATTTGCACCTGTAGAATTATGAGTGACACGAAAACCCTTGCGTTCTAATATCGTGCATAAAAGCAGTGCTGTAGTAGTTTTGCCGTTGGTACCAGCAATTAAAATCACTCCGTTTTTAACTTGCTGACTCAATAATTGTAAGAGTCGGGGTTCAATGCGACGAGCAATTGCGCCTGGTAATACACTACCAGCACCCAGACGCAGCGTAGGCGCAGCCCGTCGTAGACATCGCACAATAAACGTCACACTCTTTGCCACTGACACTGCGAAACCCAATCGCAGTCTATCTATGAATTGTATTTTGTTTCCCACATCTGTACCCTAGTCTTCTGGCGGTTGCTAATTAAAAGTGCAAATTTAATCTTGTGAGTTTAGCGAATCCTGACTGAAAAAGCCAGTCATCGCAATTTCAGATTTTGGATTGTTGCGTTACTTTAGCTCTGTTTTGACTTGCGCGTAGCGATACCAGCCACTTGCGAGAGATAATCTCAGTAGGCGTTATCTTAAAAAATAGTGCGTGGGCGTAATTACATATCCAGCCCAGTTGGCCAAATTCAGCACAAACTCACAACAAGTAGTAGCTTGCAAGGTTCCTTTTGATGAATAGTACAAAGTTTCTTTTTTTACATAAACAAATTACTGGCTGGCGAAGGTGGTTGTCCAAATGCCTGTTGTTGCTTGTAAGTCTTTTCATTATAAGTATGCAACCTGCATCTGCTGGTCTTAATAATGATTTATATGATGGCAACATCTTTGTCGTTTATGCTGGCAATGGTTCATTGGTTCCTCCCAGACAGACACTCGCACAGACTTTAGCGGAACATAAACCCGTATTTTTGGCTTTTTATCTGGATGATAGTAGCGATTCCAAAAGATATGCCATTTCCATTTCACGGGTACAGGAATTCTATGGTCGAGTAGCAGAGATTATGCCGATTAATGTAGATACTATCCCGCCTAAAGAGACCTACGATCCAACAGAACCAGGATATTACTTTGCTGGGAGTGTTCCTCAAGTCGTGGTGTTAAATAAATCAGGTGAGGTAGTTTTGAATAAAAAGGGTCAAGTAGCTTTTGAAGATATAGACGATCAATTTCGTAAAATCTTTGATTTATTACCACGTACTGAAACAGCACAGCTAAAACGGCGAGCCTTTAATGAGTTTAGCAGTGAGTTAGCTAAGTAACTTATGGGGTAGACCAAATTGGTCTGCCCTAATTTTTAGTGATATCTGTTACTACATTGCCGCTGATGTCAAAGCATAATATTGAAATATCTGTTTTAACAATTAGAGGAAATTAATCCATAGTCTATAGTCCGTAATCAATGCCCATTGTCCAATAATTAACTAGAGTGTATTCTGATGTCAAAGGTTTACACCACCCAGGAGCTAATTCAAATTTTGGCAGCCGAACGCCAAGCTTGCCTCAAAGGAAAACGCCTAAAATTAGAAATAAAAGTCTCTGGCAATCCTGTAATTGACCAGTTTATCAGCACTGATGGGTTGCAACAGTTCACTGCCTATCAAGATTTCAAAGCTGCAATTCATGAATATCAGAAGGAAAATCGAGTTTCCGGTATTATCTGGCGAGAAGTGACAGTTAAAGGAAAAAACTTGCACTATCCCGAAATAGATACTGAGTTAATTGCCCTCAATGGTGACTTAGAGATATTAAAAGCCGCTAAAAATTCTATCGTAGAATTTTGGTATGAAGTGACTATAGGGATGGATTTATACTTGAGTTTTAATAATAGTAAACAACACCAAACAATTGTCACATCTGATGTAAAGAGAATTGTTCAAAGAACAGAGTGGGCAAGTTTGTGCAAGTGGGAAAATTCTAGCTTTTTGGAAATGATTTTGCAGCTAGGATGGGGTAAACCAGAAGAGGCTTATTATAAACGAGGAAGACCGCGATCGGGTAGCGAATATATTCATGCAGTCAATCCCGGAAATCGTCCCATTGGTTGATTGATATGTAGGTTGGCAATGCTGAAACCTATGGCAAAATGATGGATAAAATTGCTACACAATTGTCTTTGCTTTCCTTTCTCAAAGAGTATTTACTCGCATACTTAAAATCAAACCTAAAAAATTATCATCAAGGAGCGAAAAAATAGTGTACAAAGCAATACGCTTGGGTTAGCGCCAAAAATCTTGAACTGTGTAGGTTGGGGAGCCACTGCGCCCTTGCGGTTTCCCGATTTGTTCGTGCAGCGTCTCCCCTTGGGAGAAGCAAGTGGCGTTTGAGGAACGAAAGCCAACATTGACTGGGCTTTGTTGGGTTGCGCTTTGCTTAACCCAACCTACAATTTTTCTTAACTGAACTGTATTGGTCTATAAAGCTGTTTTTTCGCCCCATCAGCTCCTCTACATACTCACGTTTCTGACTTAATTAAATATCACTGTTATTACTCCAGCCACCAAGGAACCCTGCAATACCAAACACCGCCAAGGCGATCGCTCCCCACTTCAGCGCCGGATTCATATCCAACGAATCCAATAAGCTGGGTATTGTCAAGTTTCCAAAGTCTCCCTCAACTCGGTCATAGCTGTTTATCGGCTCAAAAACATTGTTTGGTGCGTCCTCTGATTTTGGCTCATTGGTACGCTGTCCTCGAAAAGCGATCGCTAGCAACAGTGAATCTACCAAGCTAGGCGAAATACGTTGCGCCAAATCTAATACTTTACCTACATCTCCGACGATAAAATCTCGCGTCGGATGTTCAGCAACATAAAGAATGGCATCAGCAACTAGACTGGGATCGTAATATGGCGGTATCCCCGTAGGTTTCACTCCTAACTTGGTGCGAACTTTATTGTAAAAAGGTGTGTTGATTGTCGAAGGCAATATGGAGGTAACGCTGATGGGCCATTTTTCGTGTTGCAACTCGACGCGCAGCGCTTCCACAAACCCTTCTAAACCATGTTTTGCAGCAGAGTAGGGGCTTTGTAGCGGCAGACTGCGCCTACCCTCCATTGAGGAAATATGAATTAATGCCCCGCGTCCCTCTTGTTTGAGATAGGGTAGTGCTGCCATTGCACCATACACCTGTCCCATCAAATTGACATCAATTACTCGTTGAAACTCCTCCGGTGTGATTTTCTCAAAGGGAGCAATTATCCCTGTAGCCGCAGCATTAACCCAAGTATCCAATCGTCCATATTCTGCTACGGTTTTGTCTGCGATCGCTTTTACCTGTCCAAAATCGCTCACATCTGCCACAACTGCGATCGCTTCGCCACCAAAGCTTTGGATTTCCTCGACTAAAGTCTTTAGTCCTAGTTCACTGCGTGCTGCAACTACCACCTTTGCACCACGCCTAGCAAACTTCATCGCTGTTTCCCGTCCAATTCCGCTGGAAGCCCCAACGATCGCTACTACTTGCTGATTAATTGACTTCAATTGCATGTTTAATCATTTATATCTTCACCTTTTAATGAATAGCTAGATCATTAATCGCTGCATCTTTCGCTGGACTTACGCACTGGGTAGAGATGCAGATTGAAGAAGGCAGGAGACAGAAGTTGTATTTTAACTCCTAGCTCCTGAGTTAAACTTATCGACTTTGAACTATGGACTCTTGACTAGAGTTTTCAAGTTCTGGAAGTTCTGCTCTGGCGGGTTTCCAACCTCCTGCCCAAGCAAGACATAGATGACGGAAGCGATCGCCCCGCACCTCAAAATTTGGGTACTGGTCAAAACTCGCACAAGCTGGAGATAGCAACACCACAGACGCTTGATACTGCTTGGCTAATTCTGCCGACTTGGGAACTGCCCTTTCCATAGTTTCCACAATATGGTAAGTATGATACCCCACCTCTCGGAGACGTTTGGCAAATGCGGGTGCAGCAGAACCAATCAATAGCACAGCAGCAGCTTTGGTTTGAATTTGTGCTAGCCAGCCAGTATCATCACCTGCTTTGGCTTCTCCACCAGCAATTAAAATCGCTGGACTGTTAACGGATGCTAAACCAACTTCAGCAGCATCATAGTTGGTGGCTTTGCTGTCGTTAATGAAATCAATACCTTCCCATGTGCAGATATGCTCCAAACGATGGGCAACACCAGGAAATTCCCGAACTGCAAGTGCGATCGCATCACGATTAATTCCCGCTAATCTTGCTGTTGCTACTGCCATCAACAGATTTTGCTGGTTATGTTCTCCCACCATTCGCAAACTAGATACCTTCACAATCGGTTCTGGTGTCGAGGTTGCAGTCAATTTTTCCACAACCCAGCCGTCTTCAATGTAAAAGCCTTTTTCGCTAATCAGAAAATCTTTTCCTCTGACACTTGTCCAATAGGCATCAGGCCAAGCACTTAAACCTAACTGGCTCAAGTAGGCATCATCACCATTGAACACTTGCAACTCGGACTGGTGTAATAACTTGGCTTTGATGTTGTAATAATTCTCTAAAGTCTGATGGCGACTAAGATGATCCGGTGTAAAAGTCGTCCAAACTCCGATCCTGGGAGCAAGAGAGACAGAGGATTCTATTTGGTAGCTGCTAACTTCCGCAATCACCCAATCGAGTGAAGAGTTAGGAGAGACACGATTAATCGCGTCTGTACAAGAGTTAGGAGTTAAGAGTGAGGAATCATCAAATGTTTCTCCTGCTTCTTCTGCTCCTGTACTCCTCTGCCCCCCTGCTCCTCTGCCCCTCTGAGATAAGGCAACTTCACAAGCGGCGTAGCCAATATTACCGCAGGCGGGTGCATTTAATTCTGCTGCTTGAAAAATGGCAGCAATTAAAGCTGTGGTAGTAGTTTTGCCATTAGTGCCGGTAATTCCTACCCAAGGTAGCGATTGTAAATTTCGCCAAGCGAGTTCCATTTCCCCAATGGTTTCAATACCTAATTGGCGTGCCTCAACTAATACGGGAATATCCCAAGGCACGCCAGGACTAACGACTATTAATTGGGGTAAATTAGCACCATTCAATTCTAGGGATTGTCCTAGTTTAACGGTTATTTGCTCGGCAGCGAGTTCTTGTTGTTGTTCTAGGAGGGTTTTGGAGGTGTTGCCATCACTCAGCTCTACCTCCCAACCTTCCCGTTTCAACAATCTCGCCGCAGCAACACCGGACTTTCCCAATCCAATAACAGTAGCTTTGGACATAGATTGCAGCAGAGTGTCCCTGGTTAAGCACTCCCTATAGTAGCCTTTCTTGGCAAAAATTACACAAGTTTTTGTTGACCTACGCTACAGATTTTTGACGATCGCACCGAAGTCAGCTAAAACACGGGCATGATTGCGAACTAGTCCCAGCAGATGTAGTCGATTACGCTTGACTTCTGGATCGGAGTCCATAACTAAAACGCTATCTGGGCCATCAAAGAAGTTACTAACTGCTGGAGCAATTTTTGTTAATGCTGCTACTAAAAGTTGATAATTTCGTGTCTGCTGTGCTGCTGAGGAAAGCGGCACTGATTCGATTAGCGCATTATACAAAGCGCTTTCAGAGGGCTTTTGGAATAGTTCTTGACGAACTACGGTTGTTGGTTCTAGCTGTTTTGTATCCAAATCACCTTGCGCGGCTAATCGTGTGGAACGGTTAACGGTTTCGTAGATGTTATCTAAGGTACTATCGTTGCGGATTTGTTGTAAGTATAAGGCGCGATCGCGGACATCCAATAAATCTTTTAAAGTCCGTTCTGTGTATTCTGGGTCATTTTCTCCCAAAACTGCATTTACTAAGTCGTAATCAATCTGCTTTTCTTCTTGTAGTAAAGTGCGGATACGTTGCAAGAAAAACTCTTGTAATGCTGTGGTTAATGATGCCCGATCTTTTTGATATTTTGCTGCAAAATCTATCGATATTTGCTTCAATAAATCATCTAAATTTATTGGCAAATTATCAAACCAAACAATTTTAACTACAGCATTAGCCGCACGGCGCAAGGCGAAGGGATCGGATGAACCAGAGGGAATTAAACCTAAACCAAAGATACTCACTAAAGTATCTAATCTATCTGCCAAACCAACAATTTTACCTGTGAGTGTTTCAGGTAAAATATCACCGGCTCCCTTTGGCAAATAATGTTGATAAATTGCCTTTGCTACTTCGGCATCTTCACCACTAGCTAAGGCATATTTTTCTCCCATAATGCCTTGCAATTCCGGGAATTCATACACCATTTGTGTCACCAAATCTGCTTTGCATAATAAAGCAGCACGTTGAATTCTTTGGCTTTGATTTTCTGCTAATTCTAATTGGCTGCTAATTTGCTCGGCGATTTTAACTATTCTATCTACCTTGGCACGCACCGAACCCAATTCTTCTTGGAAAGTGACTTTTTCTAACTGGGGTAAAAAGTTTTCTAAAGGCTTAGTTAAATCAGCTTCGTAGAAAAATCTGCCATCAGCTAATCTGGCACGAATTACCCTTTCATTACCAACGGCAACAATATCTGATTTTTTTGGGTCGCCGTTAGAAATGGTAATGAAATTAGGCAATAATTCTTGCTCAAAACTCCCTGGTTTAAATACAGGAAAATAACGTTGATGAGTAACCATCACTTCAATAATTACCTCAGTTGGTAATTCTAAAAATTCTGGTTCAAATTTACCAACAACTGCGGAAGGATATTCTACAAGGTTGGTTACTTCCGCTAACAAATCGGGGTAAATTACTGTATACCCGCCTAAATTCTCAACGACTGCATTTACTTGCTCTTTAATCAGATTTGCCCGTTCTTCTGGGTCAACGGTGACATAAGCAGACTTGAGAGCGATAACATAATCAGTAGCTTGGGCAATTGTCACAGGTTCAGGATGTAAGACCCGATGACCTTGAGAAATGCGATCGCTCTGAACTGTTTTAGAACCATTGACTAATTCTAAAGGCAGCACTGTCTCATCTAACAAAGCTACCAGCCAACGAATTGGTCGGGAAAACCTGGCATCCCCATTCCCCCAACGCATTAACCGCTTACCTTCTAAACCCCAAATCCACTGGGGAACAAGTTCTGTCAAAATTTCCGCCACAGGACGACCGGGAATTCTTTTTTGCACAAAGACAAATTCCCCTTTGTCGGTGGGGCGAACAGACAGCACATCCAGTTCCACACCTTGCTTTTTGGCAAAGCCTGCGGCGGCGGCTGTCGGCTGACCATCTTTAAAAGCGGCTTGGGCAGGGGGCCCTTTAATTTCTTCTTCTCGATCTGGTTGCTGGGATGGTAGTCCTGTAATTAATACCGCCAACCGCCGGGGAGTACCATACACCTGGACACTTGCGCCCTTGAGGCTGTTTGCTTCCAAGCTTTGGGGAATGCGTTCCTGCCATTGCACTAAAGCATCACTGAGAAAACTTGCAGGTAGTTCTTCTGTACCAACTTCTAATAGAAACCCAGGCATATAACACTGTTTTCAACTTTGCGTAGCTCAACTTTATCAGTTATTCTCAGGCGATCGCTCGTGATTTTTAGCTGAATCGGTCATTGAAGAGAATAAAGGGAAAACCCCACAGTTAACAATTCTAAATTCAACATTAAAGACAAAGACATTTTGTCTGCGGCACGCTATGCAAATAGACGAGTACTTAAACTCCTACTGTTAGAATATCCCCCAGAGTAACTGGGCTACGTGAAAACGCAGGGATTTCAAACCCTTTAATTTACGATAAATGAGGAATGGAAGTGAAGCCAGTGTGGATTGCATACAAAGAAGCATAGATGCAGAGGGGTTTGTCGTCAGATATCACTACAGACTTGACATTTTATACAAAACTTTATAAAATAAGTGCTTCTCTTCATAAATTCATTACATTACATACCGTATTTTGTGCGGTATTTACGGATATATATTTCTATCGTAAGCTTAGTGTTGATTGATGCACTGATATATGCATCATGACAATCAATTTTGGAGTTATGACCATGAAAAATATTTTCGCCAAAATCACCGCGATCGCAGCAACCAGTATTGCGATCGCTACTAGTGCTAACAACCCAGCCCAAGCTATTGAATTAAACTTTAACTGGCAAGGTGATGCTGGTTACTCAGCAACAGGTTCATTCAGCTACGACGAAACTACAGCACCAACAATTATTTCAGAACTTGGTAGTGGAGCCACCAATTTTTTACAATCCTTGAATGTCTCCTTCTTAGACCCATCTAAAAATCTTCTGGGAACCTATAACACCGTTAGTAGTGGAGTATCAGAATCTAACTTCTTCGCTTTCAATTTTAATACTTCCACTCAGACATTATTTGGTCCCTTTGATGTCGCCGGAGGAACGGGTGTAATTGGAGAATATTTCTTCCAGGGAACGGTTGGCGACTCTTTGTTCTTACGTCAGGATGTCGATCAACAGGGAACGTCAACAACACTAGATCAAAATTCTGGTTCTATTCAAGTATCCAAAGTCCCTGAGCCGGCTTCTCTCTTAGGTTTGCTAGCATTTGCTGGTTTGGGTGTAGCTTCAACTTTCAAGAAAAAGCAAGCCTCCTACTAGAAATTAGGGCTTTCTAGTCAGAGGTTGCCAAATTTACTGAATCTCTATTCTAACCCTACTAGTTCAGTTAACTAGTGGGGTTATCATATAACCTCATTAAAATATGAGTGAAAAAGAATGTAGAGATTTAGCGGTGCTATGTCTCTAAAAGGATTCTGGATAACGCATATTTAATTTCACCAAATGTCTATTAGTTTGTCATCAACACTTTTACAAAGCTCAGGGCTGAGTGAAATTAATTTTTACTTTTACCCCAGCATTTATGACTCAACACCCAACACTGTTTTGGTCAGTGCCTTTGAACTACTCAAAAAGTTGGATTTTGCTTAATGAATACAATACTGATAACTTGGTTAAAAATACTTCATGTGCCAGTTGAAAAGGCGGAATGAGGGTTATATGCATAACAGTGAATATAATGTTACAATTCTCCAAGTATAAATTGAGGCATTAGTTCGGAGATAAACAGACCAACTATTATCCTAATCACTAGAAAATAAAGTCTATATTTATCAATAGCCTAACCTGTCTATACAAAGTCATATTTTAATTTTTAAGTGTTTTATGCAGTACAAAAATTATCTTTTGAAAACTACGAAGAAAATTTATAAGCAATGTTTAACACATTTTTTTTAATCAAACAATTTAACCAGTCGAAATACAGCATTTGTAAATAAATGAGGTAACAAAATGCAGGCATACAAATCAGATATAAAGAGTTTCTATCTCTGCCTACTGCTTCCAAAACGGTAGCTTTGTACTTCATGCAAAAAAATTCTGTAAATAATAAAAATAGCAGCCCCCACTGGCTATTCATAAGTAATCCGATCGTCTCATGCTATCTTCACAAAATTCACAAATATTTCATGCATATTCTGATTTATTCCTACAACTATCATCCAGAGCCAATTGGAATTGCTCCGTTAATGACTGAATTGGCAGAAGGACTAGTCAAGCGAGGTCATAAAGTGCGAGTGATTACGGGAATGCCCAACTATCCTCAGCGCGAAATTTACGATGGCTATCAAAATAAATGGTATCTTACGGAACAAAAAAACGGCGTCACAATTGCGCGAAGTTACGTGCGAATTAAGTCTAAACCTAACCTCGTAGATCGCCTGCTACTGGAGTTGAGCTTTGTTTTCACGAGCTTACCCCAAGCCTTTAAAGGTGGGCGACCAGATGTAATTATCTTAACAGTTCCGCCGCTACTAGGTACGTTGCCAGCAACAACATTGGGCTGGTTATACAACTGCCCAGTAGTTCTAAATGTGCAAGATATTTTACCAGAAGCTGCTGTGCGTATCGGGCTATTAAAAAACAAGTGGATGATCCGAACTCTTGCAGCTTTAGAGAAATTTGCATATCGAACTGCACACACTATTAGTGTGATCGCTGATGGGTTTCGTGAGAATTTAGTAAATAAGGGAGTACCGGTTAATAAAATTGTTTGTATTCCCAATTGGGTAAATGTAAATTTCATTCGCCCGTTACCGAAACAGAGTAACTCTTGGATATCTAACCATCAACTAAATGGGAAATTTGTAGTACTTTATTCAGGCAATATTGCTCTAACGCAAGGTTTAGAGACAGTAATCGAAGCAGCCGTTTGTTTACGTCATATCAAAGATATTGTCTTTGTCATTGTTGGCGAATCAAGAGCATTGCAAAGGTTGCAGGAATATTGTTTATCAAATGGAGCAGATAATGTTTTGCTACTACCGTTACAGCCGCGAGAAAAACTACCTGAAATGCTAGCAGCTTCTGATGTCGGGCTAATTGTGCAAAAGCACAATGTGATTTCGTTCAATATGCCTTCAAAAATACCACTTTTGTTGGCGAGTGGTCGCCCAATTGTGGGTTCAGTTCCCGCCACTGGTACTGCTGCTAAAGCTATCGAACTCAGCGGTGGTGGGATAGTTGTTGAACCAGAATCGCCCCAGGCAATGGCCGCTGCGGTGCATGATTTATATGCTAATCCGGCTCTAGTGAGGAAGCTAGGTAACACAGGAAGACAATTTGCCGAAGAAAACTATTCCTTAGAACAAGCGCTCGATCGGTATGAGTGGCTTTTTTCTCATATTGTTACCAACCGAAAATCAACTGTGGGGATTTTACCGAAATTCGATTCTAAGAAATCAGTTGTGGATGGTTGAAGGGGATTTAGGATTTCTCACTCGTCGGCTATACAGACAAAGCTGCGATTGGAATAAATTAAATCACCCATTCGGGTGAGTTAAAGATCAACCGATCGGGTGAACTAACTGTAGGAAGTTGAGACTGCTCAAAAATAGGAATCTAGAGAACACTGGCTGATTGCACGTCGTTCTTGGTAAGGATAACTTGATGAAACTCGCAACTTTGATTAAGACAGCTGAATTAATCAGCGTTGGCTTACTCCTGCAAAGAAGTAAAGCTACGCGTAGCGTGTCGGAGACAAGCGTCTCGTAAACAAAGCATCGCTCCAGACTTTTTTCTTCCTTAAGATCAGTATTCACTAATACTCAAGGGGGATAAACTCATTTATAACTTATACCAATCTTGTCTGCTATGTGGTTATAATGCAAGCAAGCGCTTGCAAACACTCATAGAAAACTTAGCGTCAAGTACGGCACAAACTTATGCATCCTTGATCTAGTCAGCAACTAAGGTATTTGCAACGGCAAGTTTAACCACAGTGACAACACGAGAAATTGCTGGTGTTGCTGCGGTCAATGAGGTAACTTTATTTCGTAATTTCCAAAACAGAAAAGCAACTACTAACTTGCTCTAATTACCGAAGCGATGCCTTCGGCGGGCTACGCCTACGCTTTACAGGCAGAAGCGCTTTAGCTGCAACAAGATGAACCGTGCTTTCTCTCTGAGCTAAAGCACTGGGTTTATACTGACTAACAAAAAACTATAAATTACACTTTAAGAAATTGAACGGAGTTAAGTAATGTACAAATCAACCATAATGTGCTAAACAAAATTGCTTCATTTTAGGTGCTAGACATCGTGAGCGATCGCCCAAATACCCAAACATATTTGTCACCAACATAGAGAAAAAAGGGCTAAAAAACGATTCAAATAATGCTTTTTTAGCGAAGAGTAGATTGCCCAAGTCTAAATCCATAAGACGAGAAAACGAAGATGTCCCATTCTGAGTTCCCTGACTCTCCCTTACCCATTGAAATAGAACAGCCTGCTGTTACTGATTCTAGTCAAGAGTCGCAACAATTACCACAGCGATCGCCTAAGCCACCTCAAAAACGGCGTTGGCCTCTAATCTTGGGAATTATCCTATTAATTTCAGGTGTTGGTTTTGCTTGGCACTGGTGGCAAACTAGTAATGCTAGGAATGCACCAGCGGCTGGGGCAAATGCTAGTCAACCTAGAGCAGTTCCAGTCAAGCTAGCGACAGTGAAAACTGAAACCGTTCAAGAAAGTTCGGAGTTTATTGGCTCCTTAGAGGCTCCACGTTCAGTAATCATCAAGCCACAGGTTGAAGGGCGAATTACCGAGATTTTCATCCAAGAGGGCAACCGCGTTCAACAAGGACAAGTCATTGTTAGTCTGCAAAGTGATAATGTCCAAGCTCAATTGTTACAAGCTAGAGGCTCACTGCAACAAGCCCAAGCACGTCTTGCTGAACTCAAAGCAGGTACACGACAAGAAGAAGTTGCCCAAGGTAGAGCGCTGTTAGCCCAAGCCCAAGCTCGCTTTAGAGATGCTCAATCGGGATCGCAACCAGAAGAAATTGCCCAGGCTGAGGCTCAAATTCAGTCAGCTAAATCCGATGTGGAACTAGCACAGTCACGCGCCAAGCGATATGCACAATTGAGAAAAGAGGGCGCAGTTTCCCAAGACACCTTAGAAGGATATGTCAAAGAACAGCAAAGCGCTGAAGCTGCCCTGGTCGTAGCCCAAAAACGCTTAGATCAACTCCGCCAAAGCAGAAGATCGAGTATTAATGAGCTAGGTGGTGCTTTGGAACAACAGAAACAAAACTTAAGACAACTAGAAAATGGTTCCCGCCCAGAAGAAATTGCTCAAGCGCGATCGCAAGTAACTCAAGCAGCTGCCCAAGTTCAAGCCGCTCAAGTCCAAGTGCAATACACAAAAGTTTTTGCACCTTTCACTGGCATTGTTGGTGATATTCCAGCAAAAGTGGGAGATTATGTGGAAAAAGCAGATCAACTGACTACACTAACCAGAAACGACTCTTTAGAACTGAATATTTCCGTTCCTGTAACTGAAGCCAGAAAGTTGCGCTTGGGCTTACCTGTGCAAATGCTGGATGTCCAAGACAAACCCATCGCAAGGGGTAAAATCAGTTTTATTTCCCCAAATGCTAGTTCCGATTCGCAGACAGTTTTAGTAAAAGCCAACTTTGGCAATTCGAGAAATCGACTGCTTAATCTTCAGTCAGTGCAAACCAAAGTGATCTGGAATGAACGTCCAGGAATTTTAATTCCAGTTACAGCAATATCTCGCTTGGGTGGAGAGACTTTTGTATTTGTAGCGCAAGCGCCGCAGGAAAAGTCTAAACCTGGAGCGCCAGCTTTAGTAGCTCAACAAAAATCGGTGAAATTGGGAGTCATTGAGGGGAATAATTATCAAGTTATCGAAGGACTAAAAGCGGGGGACAAAATTGTTGTTTCCGGCATTCTTAACTTAACCAATGGCGCTCCCATTACTCCTGAAACAGAAGAAGTTGGTAGCCAGAAGCCTTAGCTGAAGAGGGACAGGGACAGGGACAGGGGACAGAGAGGCAAGGGAGACAAGGGGACAAGGGGGAATTATTAAATAAGTCTCTCCTTTGTCTCCCCGCTCTTCCTTGTCTACCTTGTCTTTTCTCCATGCCCAATGCTTAATGCCCCATGCCAAATACCAAATACCCAAAGCCCAATTTTTAAACTATGTTTGTTGACTTCTTTATTAAGCGGCCAATTTTTGCGTCGGTATGTGCGATCGTCATCCTTCTAATAGGATTAATCAGTATTGCAACATTGCCGATCGCTAGATTCCCAGAAATTAGTCCCACCCAAATCACTGTCACTTCCAACTATAGCGGAGCTAGTGCAGAAGTCGTAGAAAGCGGCGTTACCAATATCTTAGAAAGGCAAATCAACGGGGTTGAGGGACTAAGATATATTACTTCCAGTAGCAGTAACGATGGTACTAGTACCATTACAGCCACCTTTGATTCATCACGGAATAAAGATATTGCGGCTGTGGATGTGCAAAATCGTGTTTCTGTTGCCCAACCACAACTGCCAGACTCTGTGCAGCGCACGGGAGTGCGGGTATCTAAAGAATCTAGCAACATTCTCTTAGCGATTGGTTTATTCGCTGAAAATAAAGAGTACGACAACATATTTTTAAGCAATTATGCCGACCTTTACTTAGCAGATGCCTTAAAAAGAGTCAAAGGCGTGAGCAACGCCCAAGTTTTTGGCGAACGTCGCTACGCAATGCGTTTGTGGTTAGATCCGAGTCGGCTTGCCAGTCGGGGACTAACGACTAAGGATGTAGCAAATGCCCTATCCGAACAAAACTTGCAAGTTGGTGCAGGGAGAATTGGACAAGAACCGGCTCCTGAAGGACAAAGATATCAACTGGATGTGCGTGCTGTCAGCCGATTAGCAGAACCATCAGAATTTGAAGAAATTGTCCTGAAAACTCAAGATGATGGTACGTTAGTTAAGCTCAAAGATGTCGGTAGAGCGGAATTAGGCGCAGAAAACTACAGTTCATTTCTGCGATTTCGGGGCAATGATGCTGTCGGGTTAGGAATTTATCAGGTTCCTGGCAGTAATGCTTTAGATGTAGCGAGGGGAGTCAAAGCTGAACTGGCGCGATTGGCTCCGAGTTTTCCGCCAGGAATGAAATATCAAGTAGCTTTTGACACAACATCCTTTGTAGAAGAGTCCTTGGCAGAGGTGGTCAAGACTCTGATTGAATCGGTGGTGCTGGTTGTAATTGTAATTTTTGTATTCTTGCAGGACTGGCGAACTACCTTAATTCCAGCATTGACAATTCCACTTTCCTTAATTGGGACATTTGCCTTCGTCAAAGTTTTTAACTTTTCCATGAATAGTTTGACTTTGTTTGGTCTAACTTTAGGATCTGGGATGGTGGTAGACGATGCGATCGTTATAGTGGAGCAAATTAGCCGCTTTATTAAGGATAAAGGTATAAGTCCTCGCCGAGCCGCTAGCGAATCAATGGCAGAACTGCTTGGGGCAGTGATTGCAACTTCACTGGTATTGATGGCGGTGTTTATACCAGTGGCATTTTTCCCAGGAACTACAGGCGCACTTTATAAGCAATTTGCTCTTACTATTGCCTTTTCCATTGCGATTTCGACTTTTTTGGCTTTGACTCTGACACCTTCTTTATGTGGGCTGCTGCTGCGTCAAGGACAAAGACCTTCAGGCTGGTTGGGTTGGATTTTTGGCCAGATTAATCGGTTTCTCGATTGGGCACAGCATAATTATAAGCGATCGCTGAATTTCCTCACCCGCTTCAAAAGTGTCATTATCGGGTTGTTTATCGTCTCCTTGGGAATGACTGTTTGGCTGTACACCACAGTACCAACAGCCTTTCTCCCAGACGAAGACGAAGGCTACTTCATCACAATTATTCAAGGGCCGCAAGGGGTTTCGCTGCAATATACCAGTGATGTGATTGCAAAGGTAGAAAAAGAAATTCTGCAAATTCCAGAAGTACTGGGGACTTTTGCGATCGGTGGATTTGGTTTTAGTGGTAGCACAGCTAATAGCGGCATTATATTTACAACTTTAAAATCTTGGGACGAGCGCTCAAAACCCAATCAATCAGTACAGGCGATTATTGGCAGCTTGCAAGGGAAGTTATTGGCAATTCCAGAGGCCAGGGTTTTTCCTGTAAATCCGCCACCAATTCAGGGTTTAGGCAACTTTGGCGGCTTCGTATTTCAACTGCAAGACCGCAGAGGTAACAGTGGCTTACAAAATCTAGTCCAGTCGATGGGTCAGTTGCTGGGTAAAGCTAATCAAACACCAGGATTACAAGCTGTATTTAGTACCTTTGCCGCAGATACACCACAATTGCTTGTGGAAGTAGACCGCAATAAAGCCAAAGCATTGCAAGTTTCTATAGATGATGTCTTCAGTACATTACAAACTGCTTTAGGATCGCAATATGTAAATGATTTCAATCTCCAGCAGCGCAATTATCGGGTGTATATCCAAGCAGATCAACAGTTTCGTTCCAATCCAAAAGATATTGGTAAACTATACGTTCGTTCTCAAAAAAATCAAATGATTCCTTTGAGTAACTTAGTCACAGTTACTCCGACTGTGGGAGCGCAAACGATAAATCACTACAATCTATTCCGCTCAATTGAAATTAATGGTGCCGCCGCCCCTGGCTCTAGTTCGGGAGACGCAATTAAAGCAATGGAAAAGGTTGCTAAAGAAGTTTTACCAGCAGGTTATGGTTATGAATGGTCAGGGACTGCATTAGAAGAAATAGATTCTGGTGCTTTAGCACCCTTGATATTTGGATTAGGAATCATCTTTGTATTTTTGGTACTCGCCGCTCAATATGAAAACTACGTTGACCCTTTTATCATTCTGTTATCTGTTCCCTTAGCTATCTTTGGAGCGCTGATAGCTCAATCAATGCGGGGTTTTGCGAATGATGTTTACTGTCAAATTGGTCTAGTAATGTTGATCGGTTTAGCTAGTAAGAACGCGATTTTGATTGTGGAATTTGCTAACCAATTACGAGACCAAGGGCTTTCGATGACCAAAGCAGTAATTGAGGCTTCACAAGAGCGGTTACGCCCAATTTTGATGACTGCTTTTTCTACACTCTTGGGAATTTTTCCCTTAGCTACTGCGACGGGTGCTGGTGCAGGAAGTCGGCAATCTTTGGGAACAGCAGTTTTTGGTGGAATGTTAATCGCTACTTTCTTGAGTTTGTTTGTCGTACCAATTTTGTATATCGTGATTAAGACGATAACAGAGCGATTTATCAAACCAAATCGGCATCAAGAAATAGCAGTAGAAGCAGTGTCATTAAATGGTAGCACTGCTGTATATTCAACAAAATCTGAGGATTGATTATCTTTGGTTATCGATTGGATCAAATGAATTTAGGGACTTGCAAAAAATAAAATATCCCATCGCAAGGTCTTTCACCCCTAGGATGGGATATTTTTAACTGCAAGTGCCAATTTAAGCTATTGGTAATGATAAATTCTTTTTAAGATTCAGTAAAAATTCTTAGCGCTTGTGTCGTGTTACACAAGATGCTAAATTGCTTTGATATCTTGCAGCATTCTTAATTAGTAGCCGCGATCGCCTGGCTGCAACAACTTACCACCCTGCATTTAACCGACAACTAAATAACGACGCTTGCCAAAAGCGATCGCGCCCACCTGCAACAACTCACCACCCTGGATTTAAGCGGCAAATAGTTAAATCGGCGATTATAAACCGACTGTATTACATGGAATTGAGAACTGCTATTTAATCAACCGCGATCGCACCACCACATCTTACTGTTCTTCACCTTTTTCCTGAAGAATCGCTAAAACCACATTTTATTGTTGTTGAAGTGCAAACTTCATCTCTGTCAACTCTAATTCTCCTCCGTTCGTCATTAATACTAAATTAATGCCTAAAACACTTTTTCCTGTAGTTGTATAGTTAGTTGGAAGTATTTGATTAGTCAAATCAAAATTCATAGGACTTCCATAGATAATTTGATATGGAGTTGGTTTATCGCCAATTAAAAATGATGAGATGGCTATTTGTGCTGGTGCTTTCTTGACTACACCTTTTAAAGCTAAAGGCACGAGCCTAAATTGCTTTTGAGTATTAGAGGTATTAATTCTAACGATACATCTAGCCCTTGGTGATTGTGCATTTACAGTTATAGGAGAGCGAAGTGTAAACTGATTTATTTGCGGATCGAAACTTATATTACATCTTCTATTAACCAAAAATTTTGGCTGGTTGTCTATTGCAGTAGCAGTACTAGATGAATTGCCATCATAACAATAGAAAAAAAACAAGCATATTAATATGAAAAAATTACGTGCATCACTTAATTTCAACATAACTTACTCTCCATCAACAGAAATTTGTAATCTTAAAGAAGAATACATTCGGTAGATTCAATGAGTGGGGGATTTAGACCCCATCACTCATTGAAGACCACCAAATTTGGAATTTGGTTGGGTGTATCACCATCTAGCCGCAGAATCGCTAAAAGCGAGGACTAGCAACGTCTTAGGTCAAAATAAAGCCTTACATCCCCAGCATTGATATCGGCTGTATCAACGAAAATAGAACTTCCTCGTGAGGATTGTGCAATCATATTAATACCTAATAGTCCTTGCCCACCACCACTACATAAACCTGTAGCAGCTAGAACAGTAATCTCATCTTGCTCTGCAAATGCCTTACTAGATGTAAACTTGGTAGTTTTAGGGGGAGCTACGGCTTGACCAAGAGCACCACCACTAAAGCTATAAGTTCTGCTTAAGCTGGTACCTTTACTCCCTCTATCAATATCAGTAGTTCCTTGGTACAGTACTTGTACATCTTGGACGATGAAACCACTTGGAATAAAAGTTTGAACACGTAAAATACACTTTTGACGCTGACCATTGAATGCACTAAAGTTATCCAAGACAATCGATAAGCTTCTACCATCATCTCCAGGAAGCTGATCGGCAACACTACATCCACCAGAACCGAGTGCATCTCCAAAAGTAATACTAGGCTCTTCAGCCAAAACCTTGGTCGTAAGCACATTTATTCCAAGAATTGTAGATAGAGATAGTAATACACCAAATTGTTTAAAGTTCATATTGATTGTACCTATGTTGTTAAAGTTGTTTTTTCATGGAAAATGCAGTCAAAATGCATCTCCCTCAACTATTTAACTAGTGCAGGATAAATCTCTAGAAGGTTTACTTTATTTAGAAACTAAATCGTTTTTAACTGTGGCAGGAATTAACTTAGTGTAGGTATAGCATCACCTACGTAAGACTCACCTGTAATAGTCTAAAGTCTTGAGATGAAAAAATGGCACTTTCTCTGTAAAATCCATGAGAGAACTCTCCTACAGATGCATAAGTAGAATTAAGCCTTAATACCTTTGCTAAAAAAAGAGGTAGTCTAGCTTTTGCCGAAAGACCCCAACGCAAGAAGGCTGTAAACTCTCAAGCTAATTAATTGCAATAGTTGAGTGTCTCTATCTTGAAGTTACAAAAAGAATATGAGGAACTTGTGAGGAAATATGGTGCTTATTAAAACTTAAATTTTGTCAGGATTCAAACTGGAGTTTGCTGGGATATGAATAAAACTAACATTGTCGACATAAATTGCCCTTACCTAAAAATCTATTTCAACTCAATAATGCCAAAATTTTAGGGGTGGTTATGAAACCACCCCTTTATTCTCCTAATATTTAGAATTTACTTGCAGACCCCTTAATGGGAAGTTAATTTACTCAGAATGTTAATCGAACTTTCAACTTGAGAAGTAGCCAATGTTGGTGCAGAGAAAATACGCGAGTACAAACTTGATGGTTGTTGATGAGCAACAACTGGTAGAACTTGACGAGCATGAGCAGCTAATTCTACTGCTTTTACATCATAAGTCTGCGTTGCTAACTTGGGATAAAACCCGATTCCGATGATTGGCAGTAGCAAACAAGCAGTAATAAATATTTCGCGGGGTTTAACATCAGATATTACAGCATCCAAGTGCAACTCTTTATTTTGCTCCCCGTAGAACACTTGACGCAGCATCGACAGTAAATAAATCGGTGTCAAAATCACGCCAACTGCTGACAGCAGCACGACTACAACTTTGAAGCTGGAACTGTAAACATCACTGCTGGCGATACCCAGAAATACCATCAACTCACCCACAAAACCACTCATTCCGGGTAATGCGAGAGAAGCCATTGAACCAATGGTAAACAGAGCAAAGGTTTTGGGCATTACCTTGGCCATACCGCCCATTTTATCCATCATTAAGGTATGGGTGCGATCGTAAGTCACTCCAGACAGGAAGAACAAGCTAGCAGCAATCAAGCCGTGGGAAACCATCTGTAACACTGCACCACTGATACCCAGTTCTGTGTAAGAGGCAATCCCAATCAGCACAAACCCCATGTGGGCAATTGAAGAGTAAGCCAAACGGCGTTTGAGATTGGTTTGAGCAAAGGCACAGCAAGCACCGTAGACAATGTTAACCACACCCAAAACTGCTAACACTGGAGCAAAAGTCACATGGGCATTGGGCAACATTTCCACATTGAAGCGGATAAGAGCATAACCACCCATTTTTAACAAAACACCAGCCAAAATCATTGAACCGGGTGCTGATGCTTCACCGTGGGCATCAGGTAGCCAAGTGTGTAAAGGGAAAATTGGTAACTTTACACCGAAGGCAATCAAGAAACCTGCATAAACCAGCAATTCTAAGGTTTTGGGATATTCTTTCATTCCTAGAGTCGCCATGTCGAAGGTGACGGTATCTCCAGAGAATGCCATTGCAAAACCAGCAATCAAGATAAATATTGATGCAGCAGCGGTGTAAAGAATGAATTTGGTAGCGGCATAACGGCGGTTTTGTCCTCCCCAGATGGAAATCAGCAGGTAAATCGGCACTAACTCGATTTCCCACATTAGGAAGAACAACAGCAAATCTTGGGCAACAAATACGCCAAGTTGGGCGCTGTACATCGCTAACATCAAACCATAAAATAATCGCGGCTTGGTGTTAACTTTCCAAGCCGCGAATATTGCGAGGGTATTTATTAAGCCTGTCAGAAGCAGTAAGGGCATCGATAAACCGTCAACCCCCACAGCCCAATGCAAACCCAACTGCGGTATCCAAGGATAGTTTTCTACAAGTTGGAGTGTTGAACTTTGAAAATCGTAGTTATACCAAAAGGCATAAATCATCAGTGCAAAGTCGGCAAAAGCAACTCCCAGACCATACCAGCGGACAGTTCTACCTTCCTTGTCTGGGATTAGGGGGATGGCTAAGGCAGCCACCAAGGGTAAGAGGATTATGGCTGTTAGCCAGGGAAATTCAATAGCATTCATCACTTCTGACAATCAATTTGGCTTATCGCTTTTAATTTCATTATATTAAGGAATCAATACTTTTGTAAACATTCTTTAACTCTATGAATATTAAATTTTTGACATAGGTAAGAACATATACTCATTGAATGTCAATTTATCAGGATAAATAAGAATAAATACTTATCTGTTTTTGACGATTCCATTCTAAATGTAAACTTTTGCAACGTCAACTAAAGCCACCGTTACAATACAGTTACATTTCCTGCTTCAGCCCCGTTGTCAGGGCTATCTAGTCTATGCTTCTAAGTTGAGTCATAGATTTAACTCCCAACCCCTCTCCAAAGCAGAGAGGGGAGCCAGATTTCTTCCCCTTCGCTTGTAGGGAAGGGAGTTGGGGGGTTAGGTCTGTGTGCGAAGTGCGAGGATGCGATTAATAACTATTTTTTAAGGTTTCTTCTAATGTAAACGGAGATACTTTAGGAAAAAATTTATTTTAATTACTGTTTCATCAGATGCTTTGAGACGAGCTTTTTTATAACAGTTTTCAAAGACTTCTACAAGTAGAGGTTGCAAACTGGGACTATCTTATAATAATGTTTCAATACAGATACGTTGTTCAGAAATTACTAGCAGGTCTTTACCCTTACCATAGGTTATAGTAATTTGGCGGATTTTGACATCTTCACTTCCATAGAGATCACACAGCATTTGCCGCTTTACTGGTATTAGGGTATGTATACAGTAATGATAACAAGTTTTACAGTGCTTCAAGGAAAAATTCTGTAGATGTCTTTACGATGAGCAACTCGTTTGCAGATTAATGTTTTTGTTTCTCGATCAAGAGTAATGCCAATCCGATAATCACCAACTCGAATTTTATATTTATCGCTATAGCCTTTCAGCTTTTCAAGATATCCTAATTCAAAGGGATTCTCTGATTCAATTTCTTGAAACACGATAGGTTCTATGCGGCTTTGGATCTCAATTGGTAAAGCAGCAAGTTCTTTCAAGAATCTTTTGGTATATTCAACTTGCCACATTTTTCTCTTTTAGTGATTGATAATATTGTAGTGCTTCATCTTTTGATAATGGTTTTTCTTCCTCTACTTCCTCCATGAGTTTTGCTAAACCATAATCCTCAAGAATTTCTTCAATCTTTTCAAATTCAGCGATAGGAATTTGTACGGCAATAGGTCGTTGATTTTCGTCAAGAACATAGTTTTTGTGAACTTCAAGCATTTTAGTAATTCCTATGTGTGAAAAATCTGGTGTCAGGTAATTAGATTTTAACAGTTTATCGCGATCGCATGAATTGACCTCTCCCCCAACCCTCTCCGAAGCGGAGAGGGGAGCTGGATTTCTCCCCCTTCCCTTGTAGGGAAGGGGGTTGGGGGGTTAGGTCTGTGTGCGAAGTGCGAGGATGCGATCGCACTTCACTACTCTCACTTGTCCAAACAAGGACATCAGATAGTTTTTAGTATAAATTAAATACATAAGTCTGTATGGGTTTGGAACAATATATTAGCCAAAGAGTTTATATAAATACTTTTATGTTTCATGATGATTGAAAAAATAATCGACTTATCTAACTATTATTACTTAACTTAGATTATGCAAAAGAACGTAGCATTACGCAAAACCGAGCAAGGCTGGAAATTTATTGATGAGTCTGAATTAGAAACTTTTGTTTGGGATAATTTAGAAGAAATATTTGAACTAAAGCCCTTAACGCGCCAATTATCTATAAAAGGAGAAATTTGTGACATCTTAGCAACAGGAGAAAATAATCAACTAGTTATTATTGAACTGAAAAATACAGAAGATAGATATGTGATTAATCAACTTACACGCTATTATGACAATTTGTTAGAAGAACAACCTTTAAAAACTAATATTAATTATGATAAGGAAATTCGGTTGCTAGCGATATGTCCGAGCTTTCATCGTCATAATTTAATTGATGAAAAACACAGTAGATTAAATTTTATTTTATTTACTTTTTTCATTGTTTATGAAAACAATGAATTCTATTTTCATTTATCTCAAATTCATAATCAATCAGAAACAAAGATTATAAAAATTAATTATCAAGAAGTTAATCTCCAAAATCAAGAAAATGATGATATTCCTGAAGCACCAAGATTATTATTAGATTGGTTAGGTTCTTTAACAAACACAGAAATAGAAAATTTAAGGACAATTAGACATCAGATATTAAGTTTCGATCATAGATTAGAAGAACTAATAGTGAATAAAAGCATCATATATGCAAGTAAATATGGTAAGGATAAGATGAGGCAATGTGCAGAGTTATGTTTTGATAGAAAATCGAAAAAGATACTATTATTTTTATGGCTAATTATTCCCAGTCGCCAAAATAAAACTATTGCTAGAATGCAAATTGATCCAACGGAAGAATATCTCACATATCGGCGATATGCTCCTGTGAAAGAAGGAAGTATATTTTGGAAAAAATTCTTCAATCACATTTATTATTCTGTTCCAGAAAATAAAGGCAGTTTTTTAAAACAGGGAATATTTGTTGATGATATAAAATCTCTAGTTGATAAGGCATTGCAAATATGGCTAGAAAGAATCAATTAAAATAAGTTTAGTCGTAGGTTTGTTGAATGCAGTACAACCCAAAATTACTTACTTTAACAAACTTTCAATATCCTCATCAGTAAAGCCAAACTGCCGAAAAATACGCAAAACATAACCAGGAGACATTTCTCTTGCACCCATATCTATAGGAACTACTCTTCTTTTACCATCAACTTCACGAGTATATAAACAATGGTCGCCTTTTCCTTCTCTATGAAATGTGCAACCTGCTTGTTCTAAAAGCTTAATTAACTCCTTTGGTTTCAAGGAAGGTATATTTTTAGGCATAAACCTTCCTTAATTCATATATCTCTAAATCTTGTTCTTTTTCTTCAACAGATAAAAATTCATGTAATTCATCTATTGAAACGGGAGATTTATAAATATTACTTTCAGACTCATAAACAATCTCAAAAGATTCAATTGCTTCTTTTAGCTTTTTAATTGCATCTTCTTGACTAGTTCCCTGCCCGACAATGCCGTTTTCTAAACATAAAGCAACCCAATAGCCAGAATTTTTTCTGAGTACGACGGTATAAAAATTCATTCCTTCCTCCAACTTAATAACTATTTTTTAAGGTTTCTTCTAATGTAAAAGGAGATTCTTGAGGAAAGAAATTTAATTTAATCCCTGTTTCATCAGATGCTTTAATACGAGCTTTTTGATAACAATCTTCAAATACTTCTGCAAGTAGAGGTTGCAAACTTGGACTATCTTCTAATAATGTTTCAATGCAGATACGTTGTTCAGAAATATTACTGCGCCAATTTTCGCTACGTTTGTCTGGTTCATATTGCCATTTGAGCAAGTGCATTAATAGCACAATTAATCTATTTTTTAACTTGCGTTTTTCACTCCTCCCCATGCTTTCAATTTCTTCAATTAGATTAAGTATATCTATTTCCTTAAAATTATTTTCTTTTAACTGATGGAAAATTGTTTGTGTCCACAAGTAAAAATCTTGTTCATAAAGATTTTTTTCATTTATCAAAGATGGACTAGTCATTAATATTCCTCTTGGAAACGCTAAAAATTAGGTGGGCATAACACCCACCTAATTAAACTATACTAACAAAGCCTGCTCTTCTTTAGAAATCACTCGCCCTTCATCTTCAAAACCAGTGATTTGATCGAAGTTTAAATACCGATACAAATCATCTGCAAAAGGATGAATTCTACTCGCCACAATATCCAGGTATTCCTGTACTGTCGGCAGCCGTCCCAGTAGCGCACAAACTGCGGCTAATTCTGCCGAACCAAGATACACTCGCGCATCTTTACCCATGCGATTATTGAAGTTGCGGGTAGAGGTAGAAAATACTGTTGTGCCATCAGCAACTCGCGCCTGATTACCCATGCACAAACTGCATCCTGGTATTTCTGTTCTAGCACCCGCAGTCCCAAAAACGCTGTATACACCTTCTTCTTTTAATTGGTGTTCATCCATGCGGGTTGGTGGTGATATCCACAGGCGAGTTTTTACTTCACCTGCGCCTTCCAAAACTTTCGCTGTTGCCCGATAATGACCGATATTTGTCATACAAGAACCGACGAATACTTCTTGTACTGGATCGTTAGCAACTTCCGATAATAATTTAACATTATCGGGGTCATTGGGAGCAGCAACAATTGGTTCTTTGATTTCGTTTAAATCAATTTCAATTATTTCGGCATACTCAGCATCAGCATCGCCTTCTAATAACACGGGATTTGCTAACCATTCTTCCATTTTTGCCACACGGCGCAACATGGTACGCGGATCGTGATATCCCCGCGCTATCATATTTTTCAGTAACGCGACATTAGAACGCAGATATTCCGAAACTGTCTCTACACTCAGCTTAATTGTGCATCCAGCACAAGAACGTTCGGCACTGGCATCGGTGAGTTCAAAGGCTTGTTCAACTTTTAAATTTGGCAAACCTTCTATTTCCAAAATTCGCCCGGAGAAAACATTTTTCTTATTCTGCTTTTCTGCTGTCAGCAAACCTTTTTGAATTGCCACGTAAGGAATGGCATTCACGACATCCCGCAGGGTGATACCTGGTTGCAATTCTCCTTTGAATCTTACCAAAACTGACTCTGGCATATCTAAAGGCATGACACCCAAGGCGGCTGCAAAGGCTACTAATCCAGAACCGGCGGGGAAGGAAATACCCAAGGGGAAGCGGGTGTGAGAGTCGCCGCCAGTTCCCACGGTGTCGGGTAGCAGCATCCGGTTTAACCAAGAGTGGATGATACCATCACCGGGACGGAGGGCGACACCGCCACGAGAAGCAAAGAAATCGGGGAGTTCGTGATGGGTTTGGATATCTACTGGTTTGGGATAAGCTGCTGTGTGACAGAAACTTTGGATCACTAAGTCTGCACTGAAACCAAGACAAGCGAGTTCTTTTAATTCGTCGCGGGTCATGGGGCCTGTGGTATCTTGAGAACCAACGGTGGTAATGATGGGTTCACAAGATGTGCCGGGACGCACACCAGGTAATCCACAAGCTTTACCTACCATTTTCTGTGCTAGGCTATAGCCTTTGCCTGTATCAAAGGCTTGCTGGGGACGGGTGAAAACGGTGCTGTGTTCTAAACCAAGTGCAAGACGAGTTTTATCGGTGAGGGTACGTCCAATAAGTAGGGGAATGCGTCCACCTGCGCGGACTTCATCGAGAATGGTATCAGGTTTGAGGGCGAAGGTGGAAATGACTTCGCCTGTTTCGTTGGTGATTTCGCCTTTGTAGGGATGGATGGTAATTACCATGCCGGTTTCGAATTTGGTGACATCGCACTGAATAGGCAAAGCACCGGCATCTTCAGCAGTGTTAAAGAAGATTGGCGCGATCGCACCACCTAAAACATAACCCCCAGCGCGTTTGTTTGGCACAAAAGGGATATTATTTCCCATGTGCCACAATACAGAGTTAATGGCAGATTTACGCGAGGAACCTGTACCAACTACATCTCCCACGTAAGCTACAGGATGCCCTTTTTTCTTCAGTTCGGCAATGGTTGCTAAACTTCCCGGTTGCCGTGACTCTAACATCACTAAGGCGTGTAAGGGAATATCCGGGCGAGTTGTGGCACTTTGGGCAGGGGATAAATCGTCGGTATTGGTTTCGCCAGGAACTTTAAAAACGGTGACAGTAATTGCTTCTGGGACTGTGGGGCGAAGGGTAAACCATTCAGCTTCCGCCCAAGAGTCAATTACTCGCTTGGCGTAAGGATTGGTTTTAGACAACTCTAAAACATCGTGGTAAGCGTCGTACACCAAAAGGATTTTGCTTAAGGCGTTGGCGGCGTAGGCGGAAATGGGTTCCTTTCCTTGTCCGCCCATTACCAGAGGTGTTTCAGATGAGTCGGAGAGGGATACAGTGGGCAATTGCAACAAATCGATTAGAGATTGCACATTGTAACCACCGATCATTGTGCCCAGCAATTGCACTGCTTCTATAGGCGCAATCAACGGACTAGTGATTTCCTCCTTGGCAATGGCGGTGAGAAATCCAGCTTTAACATAAGCTGCTGGATCGACACCAGGAGAAACGCGATCGCTCAATAAATGTAATAATATCTCCTCTTGACCCTTTGGCGGATTTTTCAGTAATTCACATAATTCTGAGGTTTGCTTGGCATCCAATGGTAAAGGGGGAATACCGAGTGCTGCTCTTTCAGCAACGTGTTTACGATATTGTTCTAGCATTTTTATGTTCTCCATTGGGATGTTCTATCTTTAATTATGAAATATTTTTAGTCAATACTTGGCTATAAAAGTTTAGCTTACTTTTATAGCTGAAAGCCTTACGAGTAATCGGGTGGCTGCAATTTTTTTATACTGAAAGTTTAGTATTTGAAAAGTATTGGGCAAATTCCATTCGCTACTACACTAAACTTAGTCCACGGAGGTGGACTAAAATAAAATTAAGGTTTTTTAACCCACGTTCGCATAGCGTTCCATAAGGAAAGGTGGGTTTTGTATTTCCACTCCGCAAAACAAGTCTATATAGCCGCGACTTATAGTCACCAGGTCTAATAATAATGAATTAGATTGATTGTTGATTTAACCAAGCTTCTAAATCGGAAATGCTGGAAAAGTCTAACAATGCTTCTCCTAAGTTCTCTAATTGTTCAATAGATAATTCTCTAATTCTCTCAACTAAAAATGCATCAATCTCACCAATACGGCGATTGAGTTGACGTGTAATTAAACGTTGTTCTCCTGACTGTACAGCTTGTTCTCTGTCTTTTTGATAAAGTGGTTCTAGTCGCATAATTAACTCCCTATCATCTGCTTCTAATTGTTGGTTTACTCTCAAGTTTTCGCGCAAGTTGTAAACTAATTCTAGAGTTGCTTTCTGGTATGGATGATCTAATGGTAACGCTTGCAACTCGATAATCGCTTGTGATTGCACACTTCCCCTACCTAAAAGCCTCAACCATAATGTTTCTGGAATGTTTCTGGTGTTTGGGGTAGTTGGTGTATCGCTACAATTGCTGTCCGCAATGCATCTGGCAAAAAATGCACTCCTGATAACCAACCTGTTTTTTGTATAGTTCCAAAGCTAGACAATCTGGTTTCAGATATGGTTGGTGTAAGAACCCACAATTTTGGAATTTCTAAATCCTGAAGTTTGGTTTTATTGGTTTTAGCTTCTCGTCGCAGGAGAGCTTTGATTTCTAATAATTTTAGAATACAGTCGCAGATTTCATCGGTAGAAGCTGGATTTCGGAAGGGTTCTATAATCGCAGGATGTTCAGCAAATCTTCCTAGCAAACCCAGTATTTGTAAATTAGAGTTTTGCTGTTTGGCAGGAGTGAATAAAACATCTATTTCTTTAATCTCTCCCGCAACTTTTTCTGATGCTTTGACTTCTCCGTAATCTTTTAATAATTCTTCTAGATAGTCTTTAGCAAATTTATCATGTATAAACCGGGTCATTCAGTTTTAAGATTGCGGAAGTTCTGGGTTAATGCAAAGTTTTATTATATAGTAGTCCTGAATCATTCGTAAGACAATATATCCCCGACTTCTTTGAGAAGTTGGGGATATAGACACCTTGAATTTCACATTTGGCTCATTACTTTTAATTTTTTATACTTCGCCCAAAATGCACTTAACTTTAGTCGCTTAAACTTCTGCGCAATGGTACTAAACGGTTATTGCATTTTTATCTAATGTTTTATCTGTATTAGCTTTCAAGCGTGTCAATCTACTTTTACGGATGCGTTCGCTGTCTCGAACGCCACCTGCAAGTTCATATTCATCGCTGTTTTTGCCGTACTTAAAACCAACCCCTACCAGCATTTTGTCTGAAACCTGATTTAAGGTTTTTTCCATCTCATCCAGCTTTTTTCTAGAAGAGTCAATCATAGCTATAGCAGCGTTATAATCATTAAGCATATTGTGAAACTGCTCTATTAATTGACTCAAGTGTTGCAAGCTGTAAATATTATCAAAATTGATATTTGGATCGATAGCTTTCAGTCCGGCAACTCTAAATTCAGCTTTTTCTAAAATCCGGGAACTACGTTTTGTTCGAGGCACAATTTTACACCTTTAATAGCTCTACAGAACTATTTTGTCTTAATTAACCTGTATTCTGGTTCAGCAAAAAGCGCATTTTTCTGAGTAAAAGTTTTTATTTATGCCAGTAATTTCTCTGAGTTTAATCACGAAAGGTTGATTTTCAGTGAAATAATATTATGTTTAAGTTGTACGAAAACTACAATGTTGTTGCAAAAGCATCGCACTTTTACTTCTATAGCGGTTCTTGTACCCTGCGGGTTCGCTTTTAGCGTTCTGGCAGAGTAGCCGCTACGCGTCTATGGATGCAATACACATTGGTGTAAACTAACGTGAAACTCTTGTCAAGACGTGAAATTGAGTTCATTCACTTACCATTACTTACCGCGTCACTTTACCCCGGTTTTGTCTAAAGCCAAAACCGCCCCTCCTCTTGGTAAGGTAAAACTACGGTGTACACACAAGTCTTTTATAGTTTACTCACTGAGTTTTTGTGTCAGTTTTACCCCACCCTAACCCTCCCCTTGGAAAGGGGAGGGAACCGGAAATCTTAATTTCCCCCCTTATAAAGGGGGGATTAAGGGGGGTAATTCGACTTTTGTGTACACTGTAGCTTGGTAAGGGAAGGGTTGGGGATGCGGAAAAATGTATATTGGGTAAGCATTTCAGCTTAATTTGACACTTATGAGCATTGCTGTGACCCTACAAATGATCTGTATTCTATGCAATTGAGAAACGCTATGAGCGATCGCTTTAACCTTAAGGCTTAATGTTGTAACCTTAAGGCTTGATGTTCTAGCTCTAAGGCTTAATCATATAACCTTAAGGCTTAATGTTCTAGCTTTAAGGCTTAATGTTATAACCTTAAGGCTTAATGTTATAACCTTAAAGCTTAATGTTGTAACTTTAAGAGTTAAAGTTGTAACATTTTCTCAAAAGTTTGTTGGTGAGTGCATTAGAGGTTGTTTGAAAAGTATTTCGCTGTGACTTTAGGCACTTTAGATCCCCCCTAACCCCCCTTAAAAAGGGGGGAACCGGAATCAAAGTCCCCCAATTTATCGGGAGATTTAGGGGGATCTAAAATTTTTGATCCCGACAAGAGGACTTTTCAAACATCCTCTTATAGCAGCATGATATTTTAGCGATTTTTTTATGGCTCGCCCAAAACGCAATTTTCAATCAGGTTTCTGCTATCACATCACGACTCGCTGCAATAACCGCGAATTTCGCCTAACGCGGTTAGAATGCCGTGAAGTTTTTCTGTATGCCATCAAGAAGGCACAGGAAAAATATCAATTTAAGCTTTATGCTTTGTGCATTATGAGCAATCATGTGCATTATCTTCTGGAACCAAAACAGCCAGAAGATTTACCGAAAATTATACACTTTGCAATTCGCAATTCGCAATTCGCAATTCGCAATTAACTAGATAGGTTGCCGTTAATTTTATCTTTGATTTTTCGGGTAGAAGCAACTAGAATTTTACCAATTTCTTTGGTTTCTTGGAGAAGAGACTCAAATTTATTTTTTTCAACTAATTCCGACTCGATTAATATTTCTAACCAATATTCAGTTTCTCTTTCTTCCTTAAGTGCAATCTCCAATTTGTGAAGGAAATCTTTATTGGATTGAGCAGATTGAGCTTCTCTGACATTTGCACCAATGGAAGTACCACTACGTAGTAGTTGATTTGATAATGTTCGACAAATTCCAGGCTTTTCATCTAAGAAAGTACAAGCTTTCACTATCCTGATTGCCAAGGCTTTCGTTCTATCGCTAATAGAAATATTTTGATTCATACATTTGAGTCTGAATTAATAATACTTTTTACCAGACTTAAATGTTATTTATTTTACTCTAAACGAATTGCGAATTGCGAATTGCACCGTGCCAGGTATCGGAATTGTGAAATGTTGATTCTACCGTGCATTTGGGGTTGGTAATAAATCTTTATAAATATCTGAAAGCCTTAAATGTTACAGTTTAAAAGTCTCGATGCGAGAGAAGAGACACCAACCCCAACACCAACCTACACCCCCACCCCAAACCCCCCCCCACAACAACCACCTCACCCCCCCACTAAACCTAACGCGAGGGAGGTGTCCTGTTGGGGAAGAGGTATCAAAAGTAACTTCTGAGTAAGAGAGCCAACTTCTTTCCACTCTCCATCCTACGCGATCGCCTAACTTTTCCCAGGCTTCTTCGTAATACTTGCCGTCAGCTATACCGCCAACGCTCAAGTAAATTTGCTTCTGGACGCTGAAGCCAAAGTGTCCATAGCTGTATTTTACCCATAAGCGGTCAATTGTGCGTAAGTCAGTGCGAGGAAAATTTAAGAGTTCGTGTGAGGTGAAGTAGTCGCCATCTTTTTTACCTACAGCCTGAATCATCACTCGATAGGTTTCTTCGTTGGCTTCCTTCCAGTTTTTTGCTGCTACTAAGTCGCCCAGTCTGGTGTAGTCTATACCTTTTTCAGACTCTCGATCGCCGATTTTTTTCTTGGCTTGCTGGACAATATAATTAATCCCTTTATCACTACTGATTGCCACCCAATTCTTTATTTCCTCATATTCTTTTGGATGAGAATTTCTAATTGTTTGCATATTTATACCATGCAAAATAGGCAGAATATTATTAGTTGTTAATATCTGCTCGAACTCCATAAAAGTCCATTCTTTATGTTTAGCAAAGTAGTTATTGCTAATTACCACAATTCCATACTTTGATGCCTTTAGTCCTTCTTTAATTTTTATTTTTAAATTGTCTCCCCAGCCGAGTTCATTTTCGTCATACCATACTTTATATTGTGCCTCGGTTAGTCTTTTGTACAATTCTTCTACAAATGTCTCTTTATCTTCAGATGCATGGCTGAGAAATATATCATGAACCATAAATACTCCTTGTTATTTCATCCGGTGTGCTTAAACAAGCAAAATAATTTTTTGTAGAGTAGAAATGTTTCTTTTAACATCTCTACAAGGGTTTTCACATTAACAAAAACTATCTAAGAGGCTGTTTGAAAAGTAATTGGCTGTGATTTTAAGTACTTCTAGATCCCCCTAGCCCCCCTTTTTAAGGGGGGAACCGGAATAAAAGTCCCCCTTTTTAAGGGGGATTTAGGGGGATCTAGAACGTTTTGCTACCAACAAGAGAACTTTTTAAACATTCTCATTTCCAATAATTTTTATTACTCCTCCACACCAGCAATTTTTGCCAACGCCTTCGCGTAATCTTCCAACCCACCTCGCAAAACTTCCAACTCACTTCGCAACTTGGGTTCCTCCGACCAACTCTGCTCATGTTCCTTGGGACTCACCCCCACAGGTCGTCTAGCTTCCCACGCTTGCAACAACGGATGCCATTTAGCCAAAAACGGCCTTAACCCATTATTCAACACTGCGATCGCAATTCCCCCCACTGAATCACGACTAGCACCCACATCTGGCCCGGCTGCTTTGAGAACTTCGCGGGTAGTGCCAAATAAACTATAAAGAGAGTTCATCGCTTCTCGTACCAAACCCTGGTCAACTTCTAATGGTTGCACAGCAATCCGTGTCACCAATTCCACATAAAGCGACCAAGCCGCCTTCTTTTGTGTGGTGTCAACCTTCCACGACATCGAACCAATGCCAAAAGGCAGACTTACAGATACAGTCTCTAAAGAAACGCGATCGCGCATATTTTATAGTAAGCAAATTTAACTAATTTATTTGTGTATTGTATAGTAATTAATGTTACTAATATAAAAATTGTTCAGAATTAGTTGCTATAATTATCAATCTTTAACCTAAATTTTTATAGTAACATCTGGATATTTTTAACTAATTCAGATAAACTAATAAATTTGTCCGTAGCATGACCTTCTTTTGTATATGCCCAAAACTTACACCGTAGAAATTGATCACCAAGGCAAAATTCATACCTTGCAAGTTCCTGAAAATGAAACGATCTTATCAGTTGCCGATGCTGCTGGTTTGGAACTGCCGAGTTCTTGTAATGCAGGTGTCTGCACAACTTGCGCCGGTCAAATAAGCGAGGGAACTGTGGATCAAGCTGATGGTATGGGCGTTAGTCCAGATTTGCAAAAGCAAGGTTACGTATTGCTTTGTGTTGCCAAACCCCTTTCTGATTTGAAAATTCAGACAGAAAAAGAAGATGTAGTTTATCAGTTACAATTTGGCAAAGGCAAATAATCAGCGAACAGTTATCAGTATATCGGATGATTATTCATAACTGAATAACTGTTTATTGAGATTACCAAATCTGATAAATTACATAAGTATTTCATCGCAGATGAAGTCAGCTATTCTAGAAACTACAAATCAACAGGATTTACCAAAATGACGACTCATTTTATTACCGCAGAAATTGATTTACAAGAAACTCCCGCAGAGTTACTAGAAGTAATTGAAACAGAGTTAAAGAAACAAGGCGAACCTCTGCGTTGGGCAGTTACTTCTGTGGACGTTGAAGAACAAAAAGCTACAGTTGAAGCCGTTGTTACGACAGTTAAGAGTTAGGAGAAGAGACGCGATTAATCGCGTCTGTACAAGAGTTAGGATTTGATGGCAAGTGAATCATAAACTCATCATTCATAACTCAGCACTCTTAATTTAAGATGAATCGTCCATACACCGCTATCTTAATCGTACCAACTGGCGTTGGAGCTGCCATTGGGGGTTATGCAGGAGATTCTTTGCCTGTTGCAAAAGTTATAGCACAGGTTTGCGATCGCCTAATTACTCACCCCAATGTCCTGAATGGCGCAAGTTTGTACTGGAATCTCCCTAATGCTTTCTATGTTGAAGGTTATGGGCTTGACAAATTCGCTTCTGGATGCTGGGGTTTGCGTCCAGTCCGCAACAACAAAGTAGGTTTGCTTTTAGACCAAGGTATTGAGCCAGAGTTACGGCTACGACATATACAAGCAGCCGATGCAGTCAGAGCAACTCTCGGATTGACCTTAACAGATTATGTAATTACTGATGCACCATTAAATGTAGAATTACGGACTACAGCATCGGGAGCGAGTTGGGGAACAATTGGCAACCCAGATAGTTTGTTACGGGCATCTGAGATATTAATTAAAAAAGCGGGGGCAGAAGCGATCGCAGTTGTTGCCCGTTTCCCCGATGATATGGATGAGGAAGCAGTACAAAAATATCGCCAGGGTGAAGGTGTAGATCCTTTAGCGGGTGCAGAAGCCGTAATTAGCCATTTGCTAGTGCGAACCTTTCAAATTCCTTGCGCCCATTCTCCCGCCCTTTTGAGCGAACCTCCACAACCTAATTTATCGCCCCGTTCCGCCGCTGAAGAATTGGGCTATACCTTTTTGCCGTGTGTGCTTGTAGGATTAAGTCGTGCCCCACAATTTATAATAGATAAAGCAGCGATCGCATCAGAGAAAGGAGATATTTGGGCAGATGAAGTGGATGCTGCGATCGTACCTGCAAATGCTTGTGGTAGCAGTGCCTTACTGAGTTTAAGCCAAAGACAATGCCAAATAATTACAGTAGAAGAAAATAAAACTCTGATAAAAGTTCCTGCCCAACCTTTGGGGATCAAATCTATACAGGTAAACTCATATTTAGAAGCAGTGGGTGTATTGGTAGCACACAAAGCAGGCATCAATCCCTGCGCTCTCCGTCCCAAATTATTACCTTTGCAGTCCATTAGTTAGGAGCTAGGAGGCAGGAGGCAGGAAGCAGGAGGCAGGAGTATGAAGTTAGAATTCATACTAATTCCCTAAATTACAGCTAAAAATTATTCTCCCCTGCTCCCCTGCTCCCCTGCTCCCCTGCTCTCCTGCCCCCTTGCTCCCCTGCCCCCTTGCTCCCCTGCCCCCCTACTCCCCTGCCCCTCTCCCCTAAAAAACCCGTGATTGAACAACAAAAGCAAGAGCCAGAAATTCCATACCTGACGCGCATCCAAATACTTGGGGCGATGGGAGCGACTGCAATCATTTTGTTGATAGTCGCCAAACTTTCGTTATACTTGGGCAACTTTTCGCTACTTTCTTGGGACTTGAATCCAAGAGAGTTGCTGTTAGGTGTAGGGTTGGGGTTAGTACTCACTGCGTTAAGTGGCTTAACTTACCGCCTGTGGACTGCCTATCGTAAAAGTGCAGATTATTACCTAGAAGTAGTATTGAAGCCTTTAGCTTTACCAGATTTAATTTGGCTGGGGTTGCTACCAGGATTGAGTGAAGAATTGTTATTTAGGGGTGTGATGCTACCAGCTTTAGGCTCCGATCTTACAGCTGTAATTGTATCTAGTCTTTGCTTTGGCATCTTGCATTTTAGCGGCTCCCAACAATGGCCTTATGTAATTTGGGCAACAATTGTCGGGATGATATTGGCATATAGCGCCCTGCTCACGGGCAACTTGTTAGTGCCGATTGTTGCTCATATTATTACCAATTTAATTTCTAGCTATTTCTGGAAAATGCGGCAATTTTCGGCAATTAAAAAATAAATATTTGTTAATCGGCAAAATATTATCACAATTTATGCTTGGTTTTTGGGCATTGGTTACATTGGATAACATCAGAAGTTGACAACTGGTCTAATTTATTGTTGTAGCTGGGCAAAAGTTCAACTTTTTTTACTTTCTAGTTAGAGCAAACTGTGCGCTGCAATGCTTCGATACGTCCATGAGGGCGCAGTGCTGCACCGGACTATTAACCAGGAGACTACAACAATGATGAAAGCTGAAGATATCATGACCAAAGACGTAGTTACCATTCGCGGTTCGGCAACTGTTGCTGAAGCGGTGGGGCTGATGAAGGATAAAGGATTGCGAGCGCTGGTTGTGGATCGTCGCTATGACAATGATGCTTATGGCATTGTTACAGAAACAGATATTGTTTATAAGATCACAGCCTACGGGAAAGATCCAAAGCAAGTGCGGGTTTATGAAATTATGAGCAAGCCCTGCATCGTAGTCAATCCTGATTTGGGTGTGGAATATGTAGCGCGGTTATTTGCTAACACTGGGATTCATCGCGCACCTGTGATTCAAGGCAAGTTGTTAGGCATCATCTCGATTACCGACATTTTAACTAAAAGCGACTTTGTGGAAGCGCCAAAAGCCCTACTGCTGGAGGAGAGAATTCAAAAAGCAATTGAGCAAGCTCGTGCTATTTGCACTGAACAAGGTGCTTATTCTAAACCCTGTGCTGCTGCCTGGGACGAGGTAGAAGAACTTCAGGCAGAAGCAGCTCATCAGAAAGCTGAGGGCATGATATCAGCTAAAGTTTCTTTTGAAGAATACTGCAAGGAAAACCCCGATGCACCACAATGTCGAAATTATCACCCGTAATTGAAGTGGGAGAATAATAGACATCTGGTGAAAAAGAATGTAGAGATTTACCACCGCGATATTTCTACAGGGGTTATGGATAACGCATATTTAATTTCACCAGATGTTTAATATTGTTTATGTACTGCCGCATTTACCTGAATTTAACGTCTGGCAACTCGCATCAATAAGAATAGACCTATTCCCAAAAAAATAAAGTTGGGCAACCAAGCCCCCATAAAGGGAGAGAGGACACCTGCTTGTGCGATCGCCCCACTAATAAAGAAAATTAAGTAGTACGAAAATATAACTACGACACTAATCCCAAAGCTTGTACCTCTCCCCGTCCGTTGCGGTATGCTTCCCATCGCTGCACCTACCAAGCCAAAAACCACGCATACAAAGGGCAAAGAGATTTTTTGTTGAATCCGCACTTCAAGTTTACGAATTTTTTGGCGATCGCCACCAAGATTTTCCACTTCTAGTTGCTGTAGTGCTTCAGAAATATTCATTTCACCATAATCGCGGCTTTTTTCTGCCAAACTTAATGGTGTACGCGGTAGTTGTAGTTGTTGGTGTTCAAATTTGACGATATTGCGATAAGAGCGATCGGCAGCAACAAAATAGATTGTACCGTTGTAAAAATCCCAGACATTTTGAGAAGGATTCCACTGAGCAGATTCTGATACCACAATTTGATTCAGATTTTTTGTTGAGCGATCTATAATTGTCAACCCTTTCATCCGCTTACCATCAAATTGGTCGGCGTAAAACAAGCGTGTCAATATCCGATTCTTAGAGCCATCCGGCTGGACAACATCCTGGTATTCAGGATAGAAAATATTTTGTTGTTTAAAAGTTGGCTTGTCTGATTTCAGCGCTTTATCCAGAGTCATCGCCGCTTGATAATTTGCTGCTGGTGCAATTTCCTCGTTAAACACAAATGTCATTCCTGTAACCACAAGACTTAACATCACAGCAGTTAGCACCATGCGATAGACACTGACGCCACAACCACGCAAAGCAATTAATTCGCTCTCGCTAGAAAGACGACTGTAGGTCATCAAAGTAGCCAGCAGCGTAGACATGGGGAAAGCTAAAACAATAAAATTGGGAAATTTTAACAAAAAAACTTGAATAGCAATGTCTATGGGTAGCCCAGATTCGACAATTTTTCTGACGAGATCGAATACAGCATCAATGGTGACGCCAATTGATGAAAAAGCTCCGACACCAAAGAAAAACGGCGCTAACAATTCGCTGGCAAGGTAGCGATCCATGATCGTAAAAGGCAGCAGCGAATAGAGACTATTAAAAGACGTGAGCTTCTTTGATATCATAAGCAACTTTAAAATTCAAATATTGGCAACCCTGGGAAAGCAAAGTATATAGCAGGAGGCAGGAGGCAGGTGGCAGGAGAAAAATAGTCTTTATATCTGGTCTTGAAGTTAGGCTCTCTACCTCACTTAATTGCAAACTACTGTATCTAATTTATTCAGCATCGAAGTTTAATTCTCAATAGCCGAGAAAGCAGAACTAAAATGAATTCATAAATTCATGCTGAAGAACCAAAAATCAAAATATCCTTTGAAATTATTAACTAAATAATTGTTAATTTAGACTTGAAAATTATCCCCTAAATAATATTGCCGCACGAGGGGATTGCTGTAGAGTTCGTCAGCAGCGCCAAAAGCGAGGATTTGTCCCTCACGCATGATGTAGGCGCGATCGGTGATAGCGAGGGTTTCACGGACATTATGATCTGTAATTAATATTCCCATGCCGCGATCGCGCAGTTGTGCTACGATTTGTTGAATTTCTGAAACTGCGATCGGATCGACTCCCGCGAAAGGTTCATCCAAAAGCAAAAATTTGGGACCTTCTCGTCCAGCAGCTAAAGACCTTGCTAATTCCGTCCGTCGTCGCTCACCACCAGAAAGTTGAATTCCTTTACTTTTAGCTAATTTTTCCAACCGAAACTCCCGCAGTAAAGTTCTAAGTCGGATTGACCACTCCCATCGTGGCACATGAGTTTGCTCTAGCACCAGCAGAATATTATCCTCTACCGAGAGTTGGCGAAAAACACTTGCTTCTTGTGCTAGATAGCCAATACCCAGTCGTGCCCTTTGATGCATTGGCATTCCCGTCACATCTACATTACCAAGCCAAACTTTTCCTTGATTGGGTTTTTCTAAACCTGTGGCAATGTAAAAAGTCGTCGTTTTACCAGCCCCATTGGGGCCTAGTAAACCAACGATTTCGCCCTGAGCAACAGAAAGATTGACACGATTGACAATTACTCGCTTGCCGTAAGATTTGTGAATATTCTCTAAAACAATTTTCACGCTGGAAGCACCCTTTCTTGGTGGTAAATGCTAATTAGAAGGCTTCAAAGGTGGTGTTTGTGGGGCAGGTGTCGCAGTTTGTCCGCTATTATTTGATTCCTCGATCATGTAGATAGACTCTACCTGACGGTTGGATTGGGGTAAAGCCACAAATCGCCCTTCATCAATTAAATAGGTTACTTTCTCTGCTCGGATACTATTACCGCCCTGTTGCAAAATATAGACGTTACCACTGAAATCAATGCGGCGTTCCTTACTAAAATACTGTGCTTGGGCAGATGTTGCCTGAAGTTGGCGAGCCGGATACAACATTTGCACATTACCACGAGCGGTAATTACTTGATTTTTAGCGTCATATTCTTGCACATCAGCGCGGATAGTCAGGGGGCGATTTGCCTGAGATGTTTGTGCAGTAGCAGTTTGCACTTGGGTAGGGAAGGCAAAAGTGCCCAAAAGTGCAGCTGGCAGCATTAAAGCTAATCCAAAGCGACGCATCTGGGATAAGGGCAATTGATAGCAGGGCATCATAGCAATTGGGGATTTAGGATTTCAGCTTGCATTCTAATTATCTCAAGTACTTTATCCAGATATGAAATATACAATCTGGAGTGATTTACGATAACTACTGGCTGAAATAGTGACGCTACCCCCAACCTCAAGGTTTCAGGTAATTGACATCTGAGTGAAAATGACGTAAGCACAATACTCTTCTTTTAACGTAGACGCTACGCGTAGCTTGCTTCCACGTAGTGGTACGGGAAGTCGTCGGTTAGATGAATTATTGCCTACCAGGGATTTCGGGCAACGCAAATTAATTTCACCTGAAGTCTAATCAGTTATCAGCACAATTCTAGGCAAAGATAAGATTTGATTTTCGCCCAGATCGCCAGCAGCAATTTTATCTGGCCCTATTTGTTGTAAATTCGTCAACAACGCTGCGCTCTGACTCAATAGCTCATCTACGTCAACGCCGCCGTAACTAGATGGGTAACGGCGTAGGCGATTGCTGCCTTCTCCCAATAGAATTACAGCACCTCGCCAGTTCCGATTTTCCAAATGATACAGTGCCACAGCAATTTGGAGAATGCCTTGATAAAAGCTTTTTTCCGGTTCGCTAGCTTCAATCCACAAAGCCTCTAAAGTGTCATGACAAGCGTAGAACTCTCCAGAATTGAACTGTTCTACGCCTTGCCAAAACTCTTGGGGGATGATTTCGCTCATCCCATGCTGTCTCGTACTTCTTTGATTGTTTCCAGAGAGATTTCTTGTTTTTCTCCAGCAAACTCGTTGTCAGGGGTGAGGAATAACATACAATGGCACTCTTTGCGTTCTCTCATTGGCACACAAGGACAGTTCCAATATGTGGCGTGAATCTCAGCTTCTTTATCTTCGTAATGGCGACAAGGACATAAAGGCGCACCCAGATCGTCTTTATGTTTGGCTAGCCCTTCAATCACAACTGCGGTGACAGAAGGTTCAGAACAGAAGTATGTTCCAGTACGCTTGGCGTATTGTTCGGAAAAATGCCGCATTGCCTCTAGGCTTTTATCGCTGGATTTTGTGTTATGTTCTGATGCGATCATGTCGTTCATAATTTAAATATTTCTTTGCATTGTACCTCAGCCTCACTAAGGGATTACTGGGTGTATTTCCCCAACCTGACCTGCTCAAATTGTCTTACCTTTGCTCAAAGGCTGATATATCCGGTGTGCTGGGATCGGAGAAAATCTCAGAAATCGCAGAAGCTGAACTTGTCAGCAGTCTTTGAAATTATAAAATTTGAATTGATTTATGAATGTAATGTTTTTTGTAGCTGGGGTTGCAGTGGGCCATCGCTTTGCAAAACTATACCAGGATGCTCCCAATTAATTACCTCTTGTTCAGCTGGTGCAGAAATATTTGGCCACAAAACCCAGCGACTACCTTGAGGAAGTTTAGCAAGGCTCAGGGGGTTTTGAGTCAGCCAAATCAAAGGGTAGCTTTTAGGAACAACTGAACTGACATCTTCTAAGGCTGCGGTTGCTGCTAAGGTTTCTAGTACAAAGCGATCGCCTTTGATTAGATTTGTTGATGCTGTCCACAGTTGCACCTCTAATTGTTGTTGCTGTGCATAAAAATACAGAGATGCTGCGGCAATTACTGCTTGTTCAAAGTTTTCTTCTTCCCAATTGCTAGCACTGTCAAGGGCAATAACTATTTCTTGTCCACCTGTTACCATTTCCAACTCTCGCACCCTTAATTCGCCATAACGGGCGCTAGTCCGCCAGTGAATCAGACGGGTGGGATCTCCTACACGATAAGGACGGAGCGATCGCACCAGCCCTGTTGTCGCTGTCTGCAAGGGTCTACCACGAGGATCGCCCCTTTTGCTCTCTTCTTGCCCCATTTCATCTACCAAGGGACAAGTAGCCAAGGGTAACACTGTAGGATAAACGATCGCTGTAGCAGCACAATCACGCTGACGGCGACACCAAAATAACCCCAAAGGCGCACCAGAACCGAGTTCTACTGTATTCCAGCGATAAACACCCCGGCGCTGAGTCGGGTGGTAATATACCCAACGGTAACTACCTTGGCTAGGAATTGTTTCGATTGCCTTTTGTACTGGTTTCCCTAAGATAAAGGGCAGTATATCTTCAACTTGCAATAAGCTTACAGGCTGCTGTGTCTGATTGCAGATTTCTAATTCCACCGTTAGATCGTCGCCTGCTGACACTGGCCGCATGGGACGGCGGGTGATGGATAGACCTGTGAGCGATCGCGGCGGTAAGATGGCTGCTACACCCAAAAGGGCAAAACTGATGCCGCTAATGGCGTAAAGCCAACCAGCCATCGTATTGATACCTGCGCCAAAAAAACAAATAGCCGTTGCTGCTAGCACCCAACCGCCATAAGTAGGGGCACAAGCGCGGGTTTCTAACCAATTGGTGATGGGTTTAATGATTTTCATGTTTCTTTTTTAACCCAACACCACCCCAAATTCACAGTGTCTCTGGGGTTGTGTCTGATGTCCTTATCGAAACCTTTGATTTTCCTGATCTTCAATCAGGTTTTTTGCTGTCTCACTGAGATTGAAACTGCCCTCAATAAACCATAAAAACGTATGGGTGTCGAGCAGGAGCCTCATTGAGCGTATTTCTCAAAATCTGCCAACGGCTCATCAAAATCATCTGACATTTTTACTAAACCCTTAGCACTACCAAACTTGGGGCGTAACTCTACATTAAGTGGCACAATTTTGAAAGATGTCCCATCATTACGCGTGATGATGACTTCTTCTCCACCAGCCGCCTCTTCAATTAATTCTGCTAGACGAGTCTCAGCTTCTTTCAAATTAACTTGGTGCATTGATAGTCTTTACCAATTCTCTGGATTTTGGTGGTTTGCATCTATAAATTTATAATTGTATATGATTAAATTATCGAATGTAGGTAGAAGGTAAAAATATGACAATTACTACCAACTTAAAACAACTCTATGAAACCGATGAAAATTTATGGCTAGAAGAAACTATTAAATTATTAAAAGAAAAACAGTTTAACAAACTTGATTTAGAAAACTTAATTGAGGAATTAATCAGTTTGGGCAAAAGAGATTTAGCTAAAGCCAAAAGTCTTTTAAGGCAAATTATTATACATATATTATTACTCCAATATTGGCATGTGGAATATGAAAGAAACCATCGCCATTGGATTGGAAAAATTAAAACCTTTAGATATGACTTAAATAATCATTTAACGACGAATTTAATAAACAAGTTACAGGATGATTTAGAGAATATTTATCAAAGTGCGGTTGATTTTGTGAAAATTAAAACCGATTTAACTATTTTTCTAGAAAAGTGTCCTTACACTCTTGTTCAATTATTAGATGAAAATTATTTACCTTAAATATATCAGTCTTATCTTATTTTTGTGAAATTAAAGCAGTACGGAGAGGCTAGGTATACGATGGGCTACACCTACACAGTGTAAATCTATACTGCAAATTGGCGATCGCAGTTTCACGAATAGTCATGATAATTGCCTTTTTCAGTCCTCTTCATTTTTACTCAAGGATTTGACTAAATGCACGGCAAGGGCGATCGCACTGTAAATCTATGCTGCAAATTGGCGATCGCAGTTTCACGAATAGTCATGATAATTGCCTTTTTCAGCCCTCTTCATTGTTACTCAAAGATTTGACTAAATCCACAGCAAGGGCAATCGCTTTCTGTAAGAATGCCTACTGGTTAGCGAGGTCTACGACGGGCTACACCTAATGGCTTGGCTTGTGCAGTGATTGAATTAATGGGCGAGATCGCTCATCATCGATAACCTTTCAACTGCGCTCTCATCGGTATCTAATTATTAGATCGCAATAAACTTCACTATTATTCTGTTTCCTCGTTCTTACCTTCCTCAATTTCAACTTCTTCCAAAGACTGCCCATCACTACTGAGTAACTGCCAAATATCGCGATAAAATAAGTTGTCAATGGTCTGGATGTGTTGTGAAAGCAATGAATCTGTAATCATATTCGGACGAATATCGCAGTAATATACACCGTCAAGTGGATTTAGTTTGATGGTGTAAGCTTTGAAGTGCCCTGGTAAAAACGTTGCATTAATACCATAATGATTTTGCTGCTTTGCTTTTTTTCTCTGCACATCGTTCAAGAAAATTGCAATGTGAGGCAAAGCAGTGCTGGTTAGCTTGTTGTATAAAAACTTATCTACAAAAATTTTATCAATACGGTCTTTACTCGAAGTTTTAACCGAACCAATTATCTTTAGTTCGTCGTCTTTACTGATTAACAAGTCATGCTGATAGCTAGTATGAAATAATATTGATCCGCTCTCGTCTCTAACTGGAACTTGTACTGTTCCAGAAACGCAATCTACGTTGAGAGATGCAATCAAAAGACGAATTAGACGCTCGAAAAGATCCCCATTCACTTTACGAGCTTGATTAGACTTTCCAGAAGGTAATGCGTCGAGGGTAGCCCCAATAGCTTGCTGAACTGTATAAATGGTAGAAATGACAACCTGTCTCAATGAGTCATCAGGTAACTGTCTCTCTCGCAACTGTTCAAGAGCTTGCAAAAACTGATTAGAAGCAATATCAAATGTTTCTGCCTCATACATTAACTGAGTATTTATCGGGCGAGTAATATTGTAATAACCATCATCTCGATATTGATAAAACTGGTAATGATTTTCATTTTGTGAAACAATTCTGGCTTGTAAACCCGTCTCTATAAATTGTAGATAATTTCTACAAAAGGTAATGTAACTTTGAATAGTCTGAAAACGTTCTTTGTCTACTGCGTGATGTACCAAATCCTTTAGACTCATCGGATAGACTCTCTTCGTTCGGCATTTTTACGATCAAAGGCTATCCATTCTTCCTTTGTCATGCGACGGACATTTTCTAATCGTCTAGTTGCCCAACAGTTGTACTCAATATTTAGATCGCATCCCATCCAGTGACGGTTAAGTTGCTCTGCAACGACAAGAGTTGTTCCTGAGCCTGAAAATGGGTCAACGACCAAATCTCCTTCTTTGGATGATGCAAGAACAAATTTTCTCAATAATTCTTCTGGCTTTTGAGTTGGATGGGGTGTTGTCTCACCCATCCCGTTACAAGTAGTAGGAATCTCTATTACGTCTTTGGGCTTCGCACCTTTTGGGTTAGGTGTCCAGTTATTGTGTTTCTTGATTGCTCCCTTTCCGTAGGCACTTGTCTCTGCTTGCGGGTGAGATGGATATTTTAATGTATGTGCGCCATAAGGAATTCGCACATCGTCAATACTTAGTTTAACGGCATCGGATTTACGAAAATGAATGATGCTTTCATGGGAACGTCCCCAATCACTACCTAAGTTAGCTTTGTTTTTATAGTGCCAAATTAACCAACGACAATTTTTGAAATATTTTGATGCTGGATGTTTTAAATCAGCCAAGATTTCGGAAAAACCACAAATATAAAAAGAGCCAGTTGACTTTAGAATACGTGAAGCTTGACTAATCCATTGAATTGACCACTCAATATATTTCTCTTGGTTCTCAAAGTTGTCCCAATCAGCTTTTTTAATGTTATAAGGTGGGTCAGCAAAAACTAAATCAACACTTTCACTATCAAGCGATGCCAGCCAATCAATTGAATTACCTTGATAAAGCTGTCCATGAGTATGTGTATATTGCAGTTGAAATCCTTGTGTTAAAGGTTGCAACTTTTCTTCACCGACTTGTTGCTTTGCAATTTTAACATCTAGAGATATTTGTGCCATGTTCAATGCACTATTAGAACTGACCATTTATTGTTCATCCTTCGCCACTTACACAAACGTCCAGAGTGAAATTATATTACAAAGATACATCTGATCACTTAATCTTTCATAGCAAGCCGAATCCTAACCTAATTAGATAGGTAGGTGTAACTAACAAATTAAAAAGCCCGCTAATGCGGGCTTTTAATTCAATAAACTAAATATGACTTAGCGTTTCGCCAACTTCTTCGACATCTTCCGCAGACGAATTGATTGGGGTGTAACTTCCACCAATTCATCGGCCGCGATGTATTCCAAAGCACGCTCTAGGCTCATGTCTATTGGTGCTTGCAATTGAACTAATTCATCGCCACCAGCAGCCCGGTGGTTAGTTAACTGCTTGGTCTTACAGATATTTAGTTCCAAATCTTGGGAACGAGTGTGTTCTCCCACAATCATCCCTCTGTAAACCTTTGTGCCGGGAGTGATAAAGAATGCTCCTCTATCTTCGGCGTTTCTCATGGCGTAGAAGGTAGAAACACCTTCTTCAAAGGAGATTAAAACGCCTTTGTTACGAGCTTCAATATCGCCACTGATTTGACGGTAGTCTAAGAAGCTGTGGTTCATGATGCCTTCGCCACGAGTCATCCGCATGAATTCACCCCGGAAACCAATCAAACCACGGGCGGGAATGACAAACTCTAGTTGGGTGCGATCGCCACTACCTGGTTGCATATCTTGCATTTCGCCTTTGCGTTGTCCCAGGCGTTCGATACAGCTACCCACACCATCAGCAGGAATGTCTAATACCAAGAGTTCAAAAGGTTCGCAAGGTTGACCGTTGATTTCGCGGTAAATTACCTGTGGCTGAGATACCTGAAACTCGAAGCCTTCCCGACGCATGGTTTCAATTAAGATACCCAGGTGGAGTTCTCCACGACCAGAAACGAGGAATTTATCGGGAGAATCGGTTTCTTCGACACGCAAAGCCACGTTGGTTTCGAGTTCGCGAAATAGGCGATCGCGTATTTGACGGGAAGTCACCAACTTGCCTTCTTGACCAGCAAAGGGCGAATCATTCACCCAGAAGGCCATTTGCAACGTTGGTTCATCCACTTTAATTAGTGGTAAAGCTTGCGGTTCATTGGGGTCAGTAATCGTTTCCCCAATATAAGCATCAGCGAAACCAGCCACCGCCACAATATAACCTGCGGTTGCTTCTTCCATATCTACGCGCTTCAGTCCATCAAAGCCCATCAATTTGGTAATTTTACCCTTGACAATGGTGCCATCTTCTGTAACTAAAGCCGCTTGCTGTCCTGAGCGGATAGTACCGTTGTGAATTCTGCCAATGACAATCCGTCCCAGATATTCAGAATAATCTAGGGTTGTAACTTGCAATTGCAGAGGCTTAGTGCTGTCGCCTACTGGTGGTGGAACGTGTTGCAGAATCGCATTAAACAGGGGTTGCATATCTACCGATTCTGCTTCCAAGCTTTCTTTGGCGAAACCTGCCATACCGGAGGCAAACAGATAGGTAAAATCACATTGGTCTTCGTCTGCCCCTAATTCCAAGAACAGATCCAAAACTTTATCAACAGCAACGTGGGGGTCAGTTTGACCACGGTCGATTTTGTTGATGATAACAATGGGGCGTAGCCCTTTTTCTAAGGCTTTTTTGAGGACAAAGCGCGTTTGGGGCATGGGGCCTTCATTGGCATCGACAATCAGAAGACATCCATCAACCATACCGAGTACGCGTTCAACTTCACCACCAAAGTCAGCGTGTCCAGGAGTATCAACAATATTAATTAGTGTTTCTTTGTAGCGAACTGCTGTATTTTTGGACAGGATAGTAATACCCCGTTCCCGTTCTAGGGCGTTGGAGTCCATAACGCAATCCGGAACGTCTTCGCCTTCGCGGAAAATGCCGGATTGTTTGAGGAGTGCGTCAACCAGCGTGGTTTTGCCGTGGTCAACGTGGGCGATAATGGCGACGTTGCGAATTGGGAGCGTCATAGAAGCTTTTGGTGAACTCTAGAGGGTGTTTATAAGATTTACATTTGAATGCTAGGCTGTTTTAACAGAATTGAGAACGATCGGCAAACTCTGTAAAGAACCTTTAATAATTCTAGCGTAATCGTCACAATTGCGGGGAGTTTTGTAAACCCCACAATGTAGATGTGTGGTAATTACGGCATTGGTGGGATAAAAAAAGCGTCTGTGACAAACAGGTGTTACCTGAAGGGCAGTATTGCTTTTGAGAATTGCGGTTGATTCGCATAGAGGAATTTATTCATTGAAATACTTTGGTGAAAAGTGCGATCTTTGTCCCAGAGAGATGAAGTTCCTGGCTGCTAAAAGTCAGGTTATTTCGTGTTTGGGATCAAAGAGAAGCGATCGCCAAGTCTGGTTTTTCTTGACTAGAATGGGGTGGGTATCTCTACAAAAATATTCAACTTACACAGAATTCTCACAATGTAGAGCGGGGTTAATTGTTTAAGAGAGTAAGAAGCGATGTGTACGACGGGCTATTCGGCGTCGCCATTGTCTATGTAGAGACTTTACAATGTAATGCTTCTAGGGAATGTAAGGTATATTCTAAAAACTAATAAAATGACAGCGATAATTATATGGTCTGCTGCCTAAATCCTAATTGCGAGAATCCCCAAAATCCTGACGGGGCAAATTTCTGCCTCAGTTGCGGCACAGAGTTGGTATCACTTTTGAGAAATCGTTACCGAATCATCTCGCCATTAGGGAGAGGAGGGTTTGCACGCACATATATCGCCGAAGATATAGACAAGCTCAATGAACGATGTGTTGTTAAGCAATTGGTTCTAAGTCAATTTTATGGCAGTCAGGGTAGTCAGGCACATAAAAAAGCGACTGAGTTGTTTGAACGCGAAGCCAAACGCCTCAAAGAACTAGGAGAACATCTCCAAATCCCCAATTTGTATGCATATTTTAAGGAAGCTGAATATCTTTATCTAGTGCAGCAGTTTATCGAAGGGCAAAATCTGTTGCAAGAGTTAAAACAACAAGGAGTTTTTAATGAAGCCAAGATTCGAGATTTTTTAAAAGATTTATTATCTGTATTGGTAGACATACATCAACAACAAGTAATTCATCGAGATATTAAGCCAGAAAATATTATTCGCCGTCAAAATGATGGAAAATTAGTACTAATTGATTTTGGGGTGGCAAAGCAGAAAACGGAACCTACAAATACTGCGATAGGGACAATTATAGGTTCATTAGGTTACGCACCGATTGAGCAAATGCAAGCGGGTAAAGTTTTTCCTTCCAGTGATATTTACAGTTTAGGAATAACTTGCTTTCATCTGCTGACTAATATCTCTCCTTCGAGTTTGTGGATGAAACAAGGCTATGGTTGGACTTCTAGTTGGCGGCGGCATTTAACGCAACCCATAAGTCAAGAATTAGAGATGATTCTTAATAAGTCACTACAAGAAAATCACGAACAGCGTTATCAATCTGCACAGGCTGTCTTACAAGACTTGAAGAAGTTGCCACCGCTAAGGTATACATCGGCTCCTACAGTTATTCCACCTACTCTGCGGTCGAGATCGCAACCACAAAATCAACATCAATCAACTCGATATCTACCACAATTATCTAACAGTAGATTATTGTCTGGAGCAATAATAGCTGGATCTGGTAGTTCATTTTTAGCGATCGCACTTATAAGTTTCCTCGGAACTACTTGGATTAGCTCTGCATTGTGGTTACTAATTTTAGGAGGATTAGTCTTTATTCAATCTCGCCCACTTCTGGACAAAGCTTATTTAATTCTTATTGCTATCGTCGCAAATTTACTCGTTGTCTTTACTTTCAGAAATCTCCTAACCAATAATCTTTTCAAAGCTGGTTTAAATGGCCTGCTGCTCGTAGGATTGCTAGTTATTCTGGCAGGTTTATTTACAGTTATTATTGTCGGTGTGTCTGAAATAATCAATAAACTTATTTCTAAATATCTTTAATTTTTTGGTTTTGTTCAATTTTCATAAATCTCTTTATTACAGATAAATTTTGTAAAATCTTGGTAATTATTCATGACAAATAAAAAAGAAAACTTGAGACTGCTTATTTCACTTGGTATAGCTGGGGTAATGGTAGGAGCTATTTTATGGCTAATTAGCAAAGTTTCTTCTACTATCGTAACAACATCAAACCCCACACAAACTTCATCTTCATTTACAAATAAGTCGTCATTAATGAATTTGGGTACAAGGATTTTGGTGAAAGTGCAAACATCTCCTGAAAAAACAGATGGAGTTAAAGCTTTTGCTGAGAAAGATTTCAGTACTGCCGTTAAAAAATTTACTGATTCTCTGAAAAATAATCGCAATGATCCAGAAACTTTAATTTATTTAAACAATGCCAAAATAGAACGGGATAATTCGTCAGCAATAAAAGTTGCGATCGTCGCACCAATTAGCTTCGATCCTAGTTTAGCAGAAGAAATTTTACGCGGTGTAGCTCAAGCTCAAAATGAAGTTAATACCCAAGGAGGAATTAATGGTAAAAAATTGCAAATTGTAATTGCAAGTGCTGATAATAGAGAAGATTCTACACGGCTAGATAATGAATTAGCTCAAGATAAAAGCCTTGTAGCCGCCGTGGGTGTTAGACGTAAAGCAGAAATATATAAAGAGAAAGGTTTGGTTTTAGTCTTACCCGTCGAGCTACCAAATCAAGCAGAAAATCCTGAAAAATTAAATAATAATACAATAAATAGTCAGCCTAATAGTTCCACAACTAACTACTTGTTTCATGTAAATCCGTTATATGATAATTTAGTAGATACTCATTCTCGCTACATTGCTCGACAAGCAAGAAATGTTGCTATTTGTGGCGATGTTCGTAGTTCAAGAGATAATTCCACCTCTTCATCAAATCAGATACTTGTAGAACAGTACACTCAAGCTATCAAAAAATATGGCAGCAACGTTATTAGTACGCCTTGCAATTTAGCCGATAAGAATTTTGACCCTAGAGCTTTTGTGGATAAAGCCATAGAAACAGAAAATGCAAGTGGCTTTTTACTAATGCCTTCAATCAGAAATATATACTTTGCCACCAAGGTAGCACAAGAGGTTAAAGGTAGAAAGCCACTGTTTGCTTCTGAAACTATGTACAGTGCAACAACCTTACAAAATGGCAAGGATCTCGAAGGAATGGTATTACCTGTGTATTGGCATCGTGATGCTAATAAAGATAACCCATTTGCAAAAAATGCCTTTCAGCTTTGGAATGCTCAAGTAAATCAGAGAACGGCAGGAGCTTATGATGCACTCCAAGCAATTATTGCTGGATTAAAAGAAGACAGTACCCGCGAAGGATTACAAAGGGCATTGTCTAATCCCACTTTTTCAACATCTGGAGCAACCGGAATGATTCAGTTTTCGTCCTCCGGGGAGCGTCAAGGAGAAGCAATGCTTGTCAAAATTGAGCGTTGTGAGTCTTGTTCTAGTGGGACTGGTTACGATTTTGCCCTCTTGAATAAGAAGTAGTTTTTTTGGTGTTAATTTTCATTCTAAAGATATAGATTGCTTTCAAACTGGTAATCTATTCAATTTTAATGTAATAGTAAACTGCTTGATTTGATGGCAATCAAAAATAGAAGCGATCGCTTCTATTTTTTTGTAACGAAAAGTTTTATTTCTCTACCCATAGTTGTGAGAGCGATCGCTCAAAAGAAAGATGGAATCTCCCTAACCTCTGTGTCAAGGTTATATCAGTAAGAATTATGAACACTTTGCCGACGGAGAACACAGATGGTAACTACTTTAGATGATACGAAACGCAATGCTATTGCCGTAAAACTTGCAAGTCTTAAAGCTCTCCAACAGTTGGTCATCGAAAATGAACAATCGCTTTTGACGCAAGGGCTTGATGCTGAGATTGCCGATCGCATCCGAAATTTCATAAATGACGATGAAAAAAACCTTGGTATTTTAGAAACCGTAATTGGTCAATATGGGATTCAGGCTGAACCCAAAAAAACTATTACACAATTCATTGAAAAAGCTCGCGAATTGTTCAAAGGTTCTGAGTTGAGCCTGTATGAGAAAGTCTCTCAGCATGAATTGCTGAAACATCAAATAGTAATGAGTGGCTTGATAGTTCACAAAGCTGCTCAAAAAGTTGGCGCTGATGTGTTGCTAGCAATTGGGCCTTTGAATACTATTAACTTTGAGAACCGCGCTCACCAAGAGCAACTCAAAGGCATTCTGGAAATTCTGGGTGTCCGCGAACTCACTGGACAAGATGCAGATCAAGGAATTTGGGCACGTGTTCAAGACGCTATGGCCGCAGTCAGTGGTGTGGTAGGTAGTGCTGTCACCCAAAACAGCGACAAAAAGGATCTAAATATCCAAGATGTCATCCGCCTCGATCACAACAAGGTAAATACCCTGTTCACCGAACTACTACAAAGCAACGATCCACAAAAGATCCAAGAGTACTTTGGTCAAATTTATAAGGATCTAACTGCTCACGCCGAAGCTGAAGAGGAAGTAGTATATCCAAGAGTACGTTCTTTCTACGGTCAAGATAACACTCAAGAACTTTTTGACGAGCAAGCTCATGTGAAGCAGGCATTAGAGGAAATCAAGGCTATTAGCCCATCTTCACCTCAATTCAAAGATAAAGCCAAACAGCTGTTGGATGAACTTGGCGATCATATTCGTCAAGAAGAAAGCACACTATTCGCTGCCATTCGCAATAACTTGAGTACTGAGCAAACTGAGCAATGGGCTACTGAATTCAAAGCCGCTAAGACTCGAATTCAAGAGAAATTGGGCGTTGTTAGCGAGTCGAATGTATAGAATGCTTTTGAACTTTCTATATCCGCTAAAAAAAAGTTAGTTAAACAAAGACTCCCAGTGCTTATCTGCTGGGAGTTTTTGTTTACGAATTTTGCTGACAGTATTTATAAGCTGTGTATGCCATAGTTACAACCCCAGTGATAATGGCAGATTCATCGACTTCAAATTGGGGATGGTGTAAAGGGTGATTAACGATTCTTTCTTTGTAGCCGACACCCAAGCGAAACATAGAACCAGGGACGTGTTCCAAATACATCGAAAAATCTTCAGCACCAAGGGAAGGTTCGGGTAAGACTTGAACGCGATCGCTACTCCAAGCTTCTTCTGCTGCTGACTGTAACAATTGCGTCAGGGCGTAATCATTTTGGACGCTGGGTACACCTTGGCGATAATGGACTTGATATTTAGCTCCGTAGGTATGGCAAACATTAGATACAATATTTTCAATCCAGTTCGGCAGCTGGGCGCGGGTTTCGGGATGAAGCGATCGCACGGTTCCCAATAACTGCACTTTATCCGCAATTATATTCGGCGCTCTGCCACCATTAATCTTCCCGATACTCAGTACTACAGGACGCAAAGGATTTTGTGTCCGGCTGATGGCTTGTTGCATTGCAGTAATCACTTGGCAAGCAATCCAAATCGCATCAATCGCCTCATGGGGACGCGCCCCGTGCCCAGATTCTCCCATAATCTGAATCTCTAAATCATCAGCGGCGGCTGTCAAAGCCCCGTAACGCACACCAATAGAACCTGCGGGTATAGAAGGGAAAACATGAACGCCTAATAAAGCTGAGACATTTTCCATCGCTCCATCTTTCACCATCCAGCTTGCCCCTTGAGCAATTTCTTCAGCTGGCTGAAATAAAAACCGCACTTTCCCACCCAACTCCTCTGCCATTTGGGACAGTACCATCGCTGTTCCTAACCCCACAGTGGTATGGACATCGTGACCGCAAGCGTGCATAATCCCATCTGCACGAGAGGCATATTCTAAATTAGTACCCTCTTGAATTGGCAAGGCATCCATATCAGTGCGAATTGCCAATAAACGGTCATTTTGGCTAGTGCCTTGGAGTTCTCCAATAACTCCCGTTTTGCCAACTCCCTCTTGTACGTGCAGTCCACTGGAAGACAAAACACCAGCTACAAAAGCTGCTGTTTGGTACTCCTGACCGCTGAGTTCTGGGTGAGAGTGGATGTGGCGGCGAATTTCAATTAAGCGAGGCGCTAGTTTTGCTGCTAAGTCTTTTATATGGGTAAGCATCGATTCAATTAATCTATAGGCTTTTTTCCCATGATAAAGAACTGTTAACAAACAAAATGCTTTTGCTATACAAGGATAGTGGTTGAAGGAGGCAGGAGGCAGGGGAGCAGGGGAGAAGTTGCAGTAAGTTTTTCCCCTCTGCCCCTTGTGCCCCTTGTGCCCCTTGTGCCCCATACGCCAGCTTATTTTGAGTAGCAGGTTGTGCCTAGAGTATTTTCAGGTTTGTACTCGTTACATTCTCTGGGATTTTGACGCTCTAACGACCAGCCATAAGGTTTGTCGGAGGTGACAACACCATTATTTAAAGTTGTTAATCGGTAGTTAGCACCCCGAAAATTAGTAAATTGCAATTTGGCATCTTTTAAGTTTGCTGCTTCTAAATTGGCACTGATGAAGCCGGCGAAAGACAGATCGGCATTTTCCAGGGATGCTGATTTTAAATTTGCTCCTGTTAAAGAAGCACCATTGAGATTCGCCGAATTTAAAACCGCACCTTCTAAATTTGCACCGGTGAGATCGGCATTTGTGAGATTAGCTTGAGATAATGTAGCTGCGCTCAAGTCAGCCCCTCGCAAATTTGCTCCAGTTAGATTCAGCTTACTTAGGTCAGCGCCACTCAAATTACACCGAGGACAGGCACTTGTTGCCTTCAACTGATCCAAGTCTAGCTGATTTAACGCAAGAGCTTGCTCTGCAAACCCTAAACAAGCTAACAGGGAGACGGTGGCAACAATCTTAAATTTCATACTTTTTACTGATATTTACAAAAATGACAAGTTACGAACATTACGTACTGTCATCCTTACATATACTGCTTCTCTAAGGAAGTACAGGGATGAAGCATTGATTAAGAAGCTGTAAAAATACCATAAATTCTCATAGTAAGACTACTCAAACTGAAATATAGGCTATAGAATCAAATCGTAAGGAACTATACCGAACCAATTATAGACTACCAAATATGTGATCCCCCTAGCTCGATAAAAATACGACTAGGGGGATCTTGTTTTTAGGCATTGGAGAATGGGGCATTGGAAATGGGGCATTGGTTATTAATTCTTCCCCTGCTCCCCTCCCTGCCCCCTGCCCCCTGCCTTCTTCATCGCCATCCCAAAAGGCGCAATCCAGGGACAATTAGGTAGTAACTCACTCCTAACCAGAAGCTGATAAAGAAGCCTACAGAGCCAAAAAAAGTCAGAGGCAAGTATAACTCTGACCAAGCTGGTTGACTGGTAAATTGGAAAATTGAAGGTGCTAACTTCAAAAGAATTAAAACGGCATAGGCGATCGCACTCCCAAAAGCAGCGAACACGGCGTACACTACATGATGGCTGCGAAGTCCTAAACTCAAGGTGAGTAGGCAAACTGCCACTAAAATCACTGCCATTAAGCCCTCGCCGCTATCTTTTGGGGTGATTAATTGCAAAATTAACCAGCCGAAGCCATAGCTAATTATGCCCATCAGGGAAGCCACTAAAAACCGCCGCCGTTGACCAAAACACCCAGATACTGTCAGTCCCCATGCGGTTCCCCAGCCTGCGGCGACGAACACCAAAATATCTGCCCCGAAGACGGGTTGAGTATTTGGTACTAATTGATTTAGCTGACTCCCAATCAATTCCACAATCTGAGGCCCCAAGCTGGTGCGATAGGCCAAAATAAAACCAGCGATCGCACCAAAACAAGCGCCGATAGTACTCAAGATCATCGCCCAAATTGTCGCCAAACAAGCTTGGAAAATTTTGACGATTGTCTGAGCGATAAAAATAACGGTTTTGGTAACAGCTTGGCTAAAGTTAGCTAAAACTTGTTCAATAGCTTGTGTTATCAGTGTAAATCTCTGGGAAACTTGCGTTGAGGCAAGTTTTATCTTGTCTTGCAGTTGAGCAAATAACCCTGGTGGCGGTAATGGTTGAGAAATCTTCGCCAAACGTTTTTGAATTATAGCTGCATTTGCGGGACGCGATCGCACATCCTCCTGCACCATCTCATCCAGCAAATCTGCTAGTTGCGGGTTGACATTTACCGTAGTTCGCCAGCGCAATTTACCCGTTTGCTGATCTTCCAACTCTAGCGGGTATTTGCCTGTTAGTAGTTCGATCACCGTTCGACCAAGAGCATAAAAATCGGCACTTGGCCCAACAATACCTCCAGTCACTTGTTCTGGTGGACTGTAGCCAGAAGAAAATAATCGTGTGGAACTAGACTTAGAACGCAGCTTAGAGGCGCTAAATTGTTTCGCTCCGCCAAAATCAATTAACACTAAGCGATCGCCCTCTGCTTGCCCTGGAGACGGGGTTACAGATGGCAAAGAAGTGCCCAGCATTAAATTAGAAGGTTTGATATCCCGGTGAAGAATCTGACGTTTGTGTAATTCTTGTAAAATCTGCACAGCTTGGGCAAACCAGTTTAAAACCAAACTCTCTGGACACCCTTGGGGAAACTTTTTTAATATCTCCTCTAAAGTCCGTCCATTGATTTTTTCCATTACCAGACAAGGCAGTTGGTGGGGTTTGGGGTTAAACAGTTGTACCTGAAAATACCCTTCGGCATCGACTTTGGGGACACCCGGATGGTGCAAATTAGATAAAACCGCCGCTTCTTGGGTAAATAATTCCAGTGCCTTGGGCGAATCTTCTACCAATACTTTTAATACTTTCTCTGTTTGAGTTGTTTCATCCCAAACTGTGTAGATTTGAGCAAATCCTCCCGATCCCAAGGGCTGAAGTGGAACATAGCGGTCTAACAACTCTAGCGGTGCGCCACAGCTGTTGCAAAATTTGTTTCCCCAAGGCTGAGGATAAGGACGTTGACAATCAGGATTTATGCAGTGAACCGCACTCTGAGTGATGTGGGACACAACCGCTACAATACAAAGGCTGACTTGATTTTAGCGTTTCTTTAGGTTTCCTGATTTTAAAATAGACAAAAGAAAAACCCTCATAGAATCTATGAGGGAATTCATTCATATTTACAGCGGATTTCCAGGAAGGTTAAGTACACAAGCTAAGTCTCAAAGCAAGGTATAAAACCTGTTTGACTCCTGTTAGCGCAGCGGGGCGTAGCCCATTCTGACTCCTGAATTCTGCTGTATCTCAGCCCTTAGTTACGAAAACTTCTCTTGCTTTGTCTGTGCTTGGCAACTTCTTTGCGCTTGCGTTTTTCTAAGGGTGTTTCAAAATGACGATGCTTTCTCATGTCTGGGAAAATTCCCGCCTTGGAAACTTCTCGTTTAAATCGTCGTAAGGCTGATTCAATGTGTTCATTGTCACCTACAATTACTTGGGTCATTATTTCTCCTACTAAGTTGACTTCATCAATGGCTATGCAGGCGGTAACATTACAAAAAAAAGACAGACTCTTGTTTGTCTGACCTTAAGACTCTTGGTAAGTTTTTGTTTCCAAGGTTAGTATCGTCCGCCACCGCCACCGCCACCGCCACCGCCGCGGTTGCCGTATCCTCCTCTGTTACCACCACCAAAGGAACCTCTATCACCTCTGTCTTCCTTGGGTTTAGCCTTATTCACTTTCAGGTCACGACCCATCCACTCAGCACCGTCAAGAGCTTCAATGGCAGCAGTTTCTTCAGCTTCAGTTCCCATTTCCACAAAAGCAAAGCCGCGCGGACGACCTGTTTCACGGTCAGTAGGTACTTGAACGCGCTTTACAGTACCATATTCTGCAAAAATACCACTTAAATCTTCTTGTGTAACATCATAAGAGAGGTTACCTACATAAATTGACATCGATTCTCTCCAAAATCATCACTGTGTAGAGATTTTAATTTCTCTCAGAAGTCTGTAAATACTAAAAGGAAAAAGCCTTTCAATACTAAAACCAAAGACATCACTGAATTAACTCTCATAAATCTAGGATGACATACGAGCCAACTCTTTGCACCCAGTAGATAGTTAACTAGTGATGCGATCGCACCTAAGCCATCGCCCGCCCCTACATACCCTAAGTACAATCCACCGCAAAAAGGGGTTGGAAATGGAATAAGATAAATTCTGTAGGGTGATATAGAAAATCAGACATACAGGGGCGCATCTTTAATATCGGAATTGAACGTTTGACTGGATTCACCATGAAGTATTACTTCAAAATTTTAATACGAAAGGCAGAGTCAGGCAACAAATATAAAACTATTGTGACTTATACTCTTTTGGAGAACCCGCCATCAAACCAACTGCGATGCTTACCGCAGCAAGCATCGCGAGTCTTTTTCTTTGGGGCTAGAGTTCCGAGTCGGTTAGCGCTGGCAAGGACCCGTTCTGGAGAAGGTGAGGCTTCTACTGCATGGATATAGTAATGATTAGCTCCGGCATGATTCGGGTTACGTTTGAGAACTGATTCTAAAACAGCCACAATTTCTTCTGTATCTGGCTGTGGCTTACCATCTTTTGTCCAATGCTGCCAAGGATGCAGATCCATCAGGCTTTCAGCATAAAATGTCGCTGCATCCAAATCATCAGGATAGCGCTTGACTAGGTTTCCCATTGCTTTGGCGTAATCTACCGCTAGTTGATACAAATCAGCATCGGCATCTGAGAGTAACGTTTTGCTAAGAACGAAACCCAACATTTGCAGGACTTTGTTGGGTTGCTTGGTGACAACGTTTTGCCCTCACCCCCAAAAGAGCGCTGTATTTACCATATCCAGTGGTAATAAGCCAAGTTGCGGTTTACGATCGTGGCTGTCTACCTGAAGTTATAAATTATCTTGTCTTAAGACTGAACAATATAATGGTATCTTTCTCTCTTTTGAATATTAGTTGAATTCTCAAGATGAATTTAACCATTAAATAGTTATGTACAATGGATACAAATATTTGTTATAAAAACATCGTCAGATAGAAGAATCAAAAGTTATTTAAAAGTAATCTATAGATATTGCAACGCTTTTCAAGCACGCAATAACTAATGACTACGCAACATACTTTAGGAACAAAAAATATGAGTATCGAAGATAAAGCAAAAGCTTTCGCTAAAAACGTCGAAGGTAAAGTACAAGAGGCAATTGGCGAAGTAACTGGCGATCCTAAAGATAAAGCTGAAGGTAAAGCTAAACAAGCTGAAGCCCAAGTTCGTCACACCACTGAAAATATCAAAGATGAAGTTAAAAAGACTTTAGATTAGTACAGCGCAATCGAGGTTTTCCTCGCTGTAACAAGTTGCTCAAGTAAGTAGATTTTGACGGGAATGTAATAGGTGAAAGTTTATTTAGGAAGAAGGTTTAAGTTAAATAATTATTTACTGAACCTTCTCCCTTTATTAACTCTGTTTTTTACCTAAGATTTTCAAGTATTTTGACAATAGCGATCGCCATAATACCAGTAACATATTTGACCGTTTTTAGCCCAAAAATACGGAATTTATCACCACACAAGTGAATCGTTGGTGCAACATGGGTTGAAATGTCTTCAGTCTTGATTACGTACAAATATGCCGCATTACCACGCCGATCGTAGTGTAATTTTTTCTCTGTTCATTGGAATAACTTATTTTTTATGTCAGAAAATTTGTTCCTTAAAATATACATATTAGATAAAATATACGTTATTAAAACATCTATTCAAACATAAACTCTAACAATAAGATGTTATCGTCAATAGTAATAATAAAATTGTCTTTAATAGGTCAAATAAATAATTGATGCTGCAATAAAATTTAGTGTCTTTAGGGTAGTAATCGCTGTAATGAAAGCTGGTAAGAGAGTAGAGATTTTCAAAGGTAATAACCCGCTCACCATTTTTGTGCAGGGCGACCACATCAGTGCAAGCAGCATTTTTAGGAGAAGCTCTGGAAATATTTGTGCAATGGCAACCTGATGTCCTCTTGAATGGTATTTCCACGCCAAAGGAGGATGGCTATGCTCTGATTCACCAAGTGAGAACACTTACGGGAGAGTGAGGGAAAGTAGTGCCAGCGATCGCTCTGACAAGCACTGTAACAGAAGATATGTATCAACACGCTCTTTTAGCTGGGTTTAGTCTATGCTTTGCTAAACCCGTAGTTGTTGATAATTTTGTTGCTGTACTTGGCATTTTAGCAATTGCTAATAATCCTCATCCTCATGCGAACTAGCTTTAATTAATGTCTTAGATATAGTAATTTAAGTTTTGAGAATTAAGAGGTTGTTTGAAAAGTATTTCGCTGTGAATTTAGGCACTTTTGATCCCCCCTAACCCACGCCAGTCGCTCATGGGGGAAACCCCCAGACGCTCGCGCACTCGCTAACGCTGCGCTATCGCCCTTGGCGTCTCCCCTTGGGAGAAGACCGCGCTGGCTCCCCTTAAAAAGGGGGGAACCGGAATCAAAGTCCCCCAATTTATCGGGGGATTTAGGGGGATCTAAAAGTTTTGATACCAACAAGAGGACTTTTCAAACATCCTCTAATACTATGGATCATTTATCGATAAGGATAAATATTTTTCAAGTACTACTAATTAACTTGATAAACGATAGGATTAATCTCAGGATTTATCATATCAATGACTTAACTCAATTAGTTTTGCTTTTGAGTAGCGGAATTATTGGGGTTGGATTTATTCTAGCTTCTTACTTCTTGGCAGTGACTTGGATTTAGAGGATGTCTGAAAAGTTTTTTCGTATACACCTAAACCTTGGAGATCCCCCTAAACCTGGATTTCTCACCGATGCTCAAAGCCTATGCTTGTGCAGGGGAGCAGGGGAGCAGGGGTGCAGCACTTCTCTACGAGACGCTGCGCGAACGGCTACGCTCAGTGACCGGGGAGCAGGGGAGAGTTATTGTACAAGTTCTTTCCCCTCTGCCCCTTCCCTCAAGCTTGTGAGAAATGCGGGTAAATCCCCCGCCCCCGATAAATTGGGGGACTTTAAGACTCTTATTCCCCCCTTTTTTAAGGCTACAGTGTACACACAAGTCTTTTAAAGTTGCTGCGGAACGTAGGGTGAGTTAATTTTTGTAGGTCGATGCAACAAAGGTGCGAGTCGATACAACAAAGGTGCAGAGCGATACAACAAAAGTGCAGGGCGATGCAACAAAGGTGCAGGGCGATGCAACAAAGGTGCGAGTCGATACAACAAAAGTGCAGGGCGATGCAACAAAGGTGCAGGGCGATGCATCAAAGGTGCAGATCAAGAGACTTGTGTGTAGACCGTAGCTTTTTTAAGGAGGGTTAGGGGGATCAAGAAATATTTAATACTTCTCAGACATCCTTTTAGGTGAATTATGGTAATAAATTTACCATAGCCGTTGGTTTCGACTTCTCTGCGAGACGCTACGCGTAGCTTGCTTCCCCGCAGGGGTACGCTCAACTAACTGAGTAGTTGAGAGTTGAGCGAACTTGTACTGAGCGAAGTCAAAGTAATCGAAACTCGTCAACATAGGTATTTTGTTCTAAAAAATCACCTTAGTTGCTAAACCATTGCAGTGCTAAACTTTATTTTATGACATCCGAGCAACCTTCTGAGCAACCTGTATCTGAATCTACCGCTAATGAAGCGTTCGATATGAAGCAACAAGACATTGCAAATGCTTTATTTCCCATCGTTGGCATTGCCGCCTCTGCGGGTGGATTAGAGGCATTTACGCAAGTACTCAAACATTTGCTTGCTGATACAGGGATGGCATTTGTGCTGATTCAACACTTAGACCCTAACCACAAGAGTCTATTGAGCGAGATTCTGGGAAGAGAAACTCAAATGCCCGTCAATGAAGTGCAAGACGGCGTGACTGTAGAACCGAACCAGGTCTATGTTATTCCGCCTAACACTAAGATGATGCTGTCTAATGGAGTGTTGCAACTCACGCCGCGAGAGAAAATTCAGGGTAAATATATGCCTGCGGATGCGTTCTTCACTTCATTGGCAGCAGAGCGAGGGTACAAAGCGATCGCAGTGGTTCTATCTGGAGCGGATGGAGATGGTTCACTGGGGCTGAAGGCAATCAAGGAAGCCGGAGGGGTGACTTTTGCTCAGTGCGAAGACACGGCAAAATTCGATAGTATGCCCAATACTGCTGTAGCCAGTGGGAATGTCGATTTTATTCTGCCACCTCAACAAATTGCCGAGGAACTGGGAAACCTCAGTCGCAATCCTTTTATTTCTGACTCATTACCACCGATCGCAATTGAGAAGTTGCCCGAACTGGGAGATGCCCTGGTGACTATATTTATGTTATTGCGATCGCAAACTGGCGTTGACTTCAGCCACTACAAGCCCAACACCCTCGAGCGCCGAATCCAGCGCCGAATGCTGTTGTATAAACTAGAACGCTTGCAGGATTATGCCGAGTATTTGCAAAATAATCCGGGTGAAGTCAAGGCGCTCTATGAAGAAATTCTGATCCATGTAACCCATTTTTTCCGCGATCCCAAAGCATTTCAACTCTTGAAAGAGCGAGTCTTTCCTACCATCATCCAAAACAAATCAGCAAAGTCGCCGATTCGGATTTGGGTACCTGGGTGTTCGACGGGCGAAGAAGTGTATTCCATCGCCATCTCCTTGCTGGAGTTTTTGTCAGATAAAGTAACCTCGCCGCCGATCCAAATTTTTGCCACAGACATCAGTGAAATAGCGATTGACAAAGCGAGAATGGGCATTTATGCAGAGAATCAAATGGTGGAAGTCTCACCAGAGACCCGCCGCCGATTTTTTAATGTCCTTGAGGGCGGTGGATATCAAATTAACAAAGTTGTGCGCGAACTATGTGTGTTTGCTAGGCAAGACTTGGGCACCGATCCCCCTTTTTCTAACTTAGATTTAGTTAGCTGCCGGAATGTACTGATTTACTTAGACGAAACGTTGCAAAAACGGATATTGCCCATCTTTCATTACAGTCTTAACCCGACTGGCTTTTTGCTGCTAGGGACTTCAGAAAGCACAGGTAAATATTCGGACTTGTTTACTCTAGTTGACAAAAAGTATAAAATCTATAGCAAAAACGTAACTGTAATTCGTCCAACTTTTTCGTTCATTACCAGCAATTATCCGGTCGCAAAAATAGATGAATCAAAGGCTAGCAATGAGAATCCATCAGATGAGGTGGACTTAGAGAAAAAAGTTGACCAACTAATCTTGAATCACTATGCCCCAGTGGGTGTGACGATCAACGACAAGATGGAAGTAGTGCAATTTCGGGGAGAAATCGATTTATACCTCAAACTTGTACCTGGGAAACCGAGTCTTAACTTATTTAAAATGGTGCGCCCAGGCTTGCTCATTGACCTACGGGCGACAATTTATCAGGCACAACGGGAAAAAACTGTAGTTAGAAGAGAAAGGTTACGAATTGAAGAGGGCGATATTTCAAAAATCATCAATCTTGAAGTGATTCCATTCAAGCCTGGGGCTGACAAAGAACTCTACTTTCTGGTTTTATTTGAACAAGCGCCACTCACGGTTAACAACGTCAACACGCTAAATCCTGAAAGTTTATTAGAGCAGCTAGACTCAGAGCAAGAAATTGTTCGGCTCACGCTTGAACTTGCAACCGCCATCCAAGAGCGGTCTGCAACTGAAGAATATCTACAAGCGGTGATCCAAGAGCAGGAGCATATCAATCAAGACCTGAAAGTTGCCAATGAAGAAATCCTCTCCAGTAATGAAGAGTTGCAAAGCACCAATGAGGAGCTAGAAACTGCCAAAGAAGAGATTCAGGCAACCAACGAAGAACTCAACACAACCAATGAAGAACTTCGCTCTCGAAATCAAGAATTACACCAAATTAACAACGATCTTCCGAATTTGCTTGCCAGTATCAATATTCCCATTTTGATATTGACTTTGGACTTACGCATTCGACGTTTTACGCCAATGGCGCAGCGACTTTTCAATTTAATTCCCGCCGATGCTGGACGACCTTTGAGCGACATCAGAGCTAATCTCGATGTTGGTAACTTAGAAACTCTAATTTTGGAGGTACTTGACACACTCAGTATCAAAGAATTAGAAGTCCAAACTCTGGGGGGACATTGGTACAACCTCCGCATCCGTCCTTATCGCACTACAGAAAATAAGATTGACGGTGTAGTGTTGGTGTTAGTAGATATTGATGGTCTTAAACGCAGTGCCGCAACGTTAGAAGAAGCCCGGAATTACGCTGAAGCGATTGTGGAGACGGTACAAGTGCCGTTAATCGTCCTTGATTCTGATTTCCGGGTGAACAAAGCCAATCGCTCGTTTTATGAAACATTTCAGGTTTCACGATTTGAGACAGCCGAATCTCTGATTTTTGAACTAGGAAACGGTCAATGGAACCTACTCGGACTGCGATCGCTCTTAGAAAATATTCTTGACAACGATACCACTATTGAAAACTGGGAAGTAGAGCATAGTTTTGAGCGGATTGGCAAGAAAATTATGCTGCTCAATGGTTGGAAAATTATTCAACAGGGAGATGTCCAAAGGATTTTGCTGGCCATTGAAGATATTAGCGATCGCAAACAGTTCGAGTTAGAGCGATCTAATCTTCTAGCACAGGAGCAATCAGCCCGTCAACAGGCGGAAATTGCCAACCGAGCCAAAGATGAATTCCTGTCGAACCTCTCCCATGAACTTCGTAACCCGCTCAATACTATACTGGGCTGGGCGCAACTTTTCCGCACCCGCAATTTAGATTCTTCAGCACTCACTCGTGCCTGGGAAGTGGTGGAGCGGAGTGCTAAAGTGCAAGCTCAGTTAATCGATGATATGCTCGATATCTCCCGGATTACGAGTGGAAAGCTTCATTTAAACACTCGTCTAATCGATTTGGTTTCAGTCGTGGATGCCGCGATCGAGTCTATCGAATTTTCCGCAGAGGCGAAAAACATTGAAATTGTTTCAGACTTGAACTCGGCGACGGTTATCGGAGATTTCGATCGCTTACAGCAAGTTTTGTGGAATTTACTTTCTAACGCGATTAAGTTCACTCCAGCCGGTGGACGAGTGGGAGTTATGCTCGAAGCTGTATATACTCATGCTGAACTTCGAGTCTGCGACACAGGAATTGGTATCCGGGCAGACTTGCTGCCATACATTTTCGATCGCTTCCGCCAAGGAGATTCCAGCAGCACCAAAACAACTCAGGGACTTGGATTAGGCTTGTCAATCGTCCGTCATATTGTAGAACTTCATGGTGGAACAGTTCAAGCACAAAGTGCAGGCGAGGGACTAGGAACCACCATCCTCATCAGGCTGCCTCTGCGCTTAATGCCGCCGGAGATTACACCGCCAACTTATTTAGAGCCGAGCGTTTTGTCGGAGACTCTGGACATATTAGATGGTAAAAATCCACCCTTTACCCTTGAAGGGTTATGCATCTTGGCTGTAGACGATCAAAAGGATAGCCGCGACTTAATTAAGTGGATGTTAGAAGACTTTGGGGCTGAAGTAGTAGTTGTGACATCGGCAAGGGAAGCGATCGCTGCTTTAACTGAATCTCCTAGCAAATACGATCTGCTTCTAGCAGATATTGGGATGCCAGAGCAAGATGGTTTTTCCCTGATGCGTCAGGTGAGAGCGCTTGAACCTGAAGCTGGGGGACAAATTCCAGCAGCAGCAATCACTGCCTATGCCACCGAACAAGAGCGGCAAAAGGCAATTGATGCTGGTTTCCAAGTGCATCTAGCTAAACCGCTTGACCTGACTGAATTAGTATTGATGATTGCAAATTTGACTGAACGAGCTACAGATAATTCGTAATTCGTAATTCGTAATGACGCTCTCTACGAGACGCTAAGAGCGAACGAATATTCGCTAACGTAATTCGTCTGTGAGGCAATACTGTTCGGTTAAGGTGCATAGTCAGTCATTAGACCTCTTGCAAAAGTCCCTAACAACCCCACCCCCAACCCCTCCCCGCAAGCGGGGAGGGGAGACAAAGCGTAGCTTTGGCGGGGTGGGGTTCTTTCTTATTTTTGATTTATGCAAGAGGTCTATTCGAGATCCCCCTTAATCCCCCTTAAAAAGGGGGAAAATAAGGCGTTCTTAGCCCCCCTTTATAAGCAGGGCTGATTCATTCCACAAGGGCAAGAAGTTTGTCAATATCATTAGAGAGAAATCTTTGAGCAATTGTGATGGAAAGATGACCATTTCGACG
>NZ_JBALDU010000029.1:0-123919 GCF_036917235.1 Nostoc sp. | reverse complement strand
TGTTCAATCAGAGAACTACCCATAATTTTCCTCCCCTCAACACTTGCAATTTTACCTGTTTTAGGGAATGAATCAGCCCTGCTTTATAAGGGGGGATAAAGGGGGGTCTATTCGACTTATGCAAGAGGTCTAGAGAAAATAATACTCTTAACTCCTCATTCTTGGCTGTTTTGTATTTATTTTTAGTACGAGGAAAAGCATGAAAAACACTCAAGTAAAAATTAACGAACCTCTTAGCGAAACAGCTTGCAAATCTAACCAGAAACAACTTAATAGTCAGAAAAAACTCACTTGCACAAAACCACCACAACCAGGTGCAACCCAAGGAAATTGCCCTTTTGATGGAGCGATGGTTTCTGTCGGAGCTATTACTGATGCTGTTCATTTAGTACATGGCGCTGTTTCTTGTACTCACAATCCTTGGGCAACTCATGGTAGCCTCTCTTCAGGCTCCCAATTATACCAAACTGCTTTTACTACTGACTTTAGTGAGGGTAATATCGTTTTTGGTGGGGAAAAGAAACTGTACAAAGCGATTGTGGATGTTGCTCAACGCTATCATCCTGCCGCTATTTTTGTTTATGCTACTTGTCTGTCTGCTTTGATTGGTGATGATATTGATAGTGTCTGCCAACTTGCTGCAAAACAAGTTAATATCCCAGTTATCTATGTAAATGCGCCTGGATTTCTTGGTAGTAAAAATTTAGGGAATCGCATCGGTAATGAAACTTTATTGAATGCTGTCATTGGTACAGCCGAACCGGAATTTACTACACCATTAGATATTAATATTGTTGGTGACTATAATGTTGCAGGTGAAACGTGGAATATCTTACCATTATTCCAAAAAATGGGAATTCGCGTTCTTTCTAAAATTACAGGTGATGCTCGTTATCAAGAAGTTTGCTATGCTCATCGTGCCAAATTAAATGTAGTACTTTGCTCAAATGTAGCTATACAAATGGCGCAAACTATGGCTGAACGCTATGGAATTCCTTATATTGAAGAATCGTTCTATGGTGCGACCAACTTAAACGATTGCTTGCGAAATGTTGCGACCAAATTAAGTATCTCCTTGAGAGATAGTGTTATTGCCTGTGAACTGCAAGAACGTACAGAAAAGTTAATTGCTCAAGAAAATGCTGCTCTAGATATTGCTTTAGCTCCTTACCTTGCTGATTTAAAAGGTAAACGGATTATTCTTTCTACTGGTGGTGTGAAAAGTTGGTCGCTTATTTTAGCAGCCCAAGATTTGGGAATGGAAGTTATTGCAGCTACGGATGGCAAAACAACAGAAGAGGAGAAAGCTAAAATTAAACAATATCTTGGTGCAGATGCAATACTTTTGTCTGACACAACTCCCCAGGCATTATTAAAGGTATTGCACCAAACAAAAGCTGATGTGTTGATTACTGGGGCTGGCAATAAATATACAGCACTCAAAACGGGAATTCCTTTTTTAGACATTAACCATGAACGTCACCATGCTTATGCTGGTTATGCAGGTTTGGTGGTACTAGCACGCGAACTACATGAAGCCTTGTATAGTCCTATATGGGAGCAAATTAGCAAACCTGCTCCTTGGGATGAAAAAATCAGCTATCAGCTATAGGCGCAACTTTCTTCTGCAAAGTCGGTGTCATTAATCATCTCCCGCTAACTTTTTGATTAGCGGGAGATTCTTGGTATTTGTGCCAGATATTCCCCAAATTAATAGCTTTACTGTATTATTTATAAATATCGCCTTAGCTTTTACAGGCACAAATACTAGGTTATATAAAAAACTATATGTGAGGTAGCAAATGGTTCAACCACAGGCAAACTCTTTTAATGCAATTAGTCCAACAGCTTTGATGGTAGCCTACACTAGGCAGTTTACTGATATTCCTTATAGCAAGGAATTAGCTCAATTAGTTAATGCCGAAAGCTTCATAGAGAAACTGCAACAACAAAAATTAACACAGCCTTCTGAAGTGTCTGTTCTTGTTGAGGCTCGTTACAAAGCTATTAATAAAGTAATATCTCAACACTTGCAATTTGAGGCTATCCAAATTATCGAGTTAGCATCTGGATTATTACCTCGTGGAATGGTAATGTCTCAGAATAAAAATATCACTTTTATTGAAAGTGATTTACCTGAAATGATTTGTCAGAAGCAGCAATTCGTAAAACAATTGATCGAAGAACGGCAGAATTTGTATTTTGCAGCAATTGATGCTACTAGTCAACCTAGTCAGTTGCCTCTGAACGTAAATTATTTACATAAAAACAAACCTGTAGTTATTCTATGCGAAGGATTGTTAACATACCTAACCTTAGCAGAAAAACAAATGGTGTTTGCTAACGTTCGTGAGATACTGCAAGTTTACGGTGGTGTATGGATTACACCCGACCTAACAACTTTTGATGGCTTGAATCAACTACGGCAGATTAGCCCTGGGTTGCAAAGACTTAATCAAACTGCAAGTAATGTCTCTGGTCGAGCTATTAATAATTATCACTTTGAAAACATCGACCATGTGAAACAGTTTGCTTATGAACAAGGATTTGATATTCAAGAATACAGTATGCTCGAAGTGATAAATAAAATTACTTGCTTAAAGCCTTTAGGGATCGAGCCTGAGATTGTTAAATCAATGTTGGCTATTGGCTCTACTTTTGTTTTAACCGTTAGATAAGACTATTCAAAACTAGTTGATAATAGTCTTTTATTTACAAGATCAAGATAACAATTGGGTGCTTTGAACTTCGGCTATTTTCAAATTTAACTTAGCAACATTGGTGTTAATCCCTTTGCCTTTGGGGATTAGGGACATGGGAGCGAACTATGCCACTCGCGTAACTGTTTCTTAACTGCAAGGGCGCAGTAGCTCCCCTATGTAAGAGTCACTTACTTTCTAACTAACAGAAGCAACTTGTTTACCGAGCAATCCAACGACTTACTGCTGGCAATTGTGCAGAGAACCAGAGCGCACCTAAAATAATCAGACTACCACAGACAATCAAGGCATTAGTCGCACCAAAATTATCTGCCAAAGTTCCAGCTAACAAATTCCCGAAGGGCATTGTACCCACCATTGCTAGGGCGTAAAAACTCATTACCCGTCCGCGTTTATCCTCAGTAACTAGGGTTTGAATAATCATATTACTACTGGTAATGTTAAGGATAGAAAAGCAGCCTAGAAATACCAGAATGATTATAGATAGCCAAACTTGACGCGAGAGTGAAAAGAATATCAAACTCATCCCAATCAAAACTTGAGCAACTACAATCAAACGCTCTAAGCCTACAATCCCTCGTCTGACACTTAGATACAAACAAGCAAACAACGAGCCAATCGGTGCTGAAGTGCTGAGGTGAGCCATCGTTGTTGCGTTTCCATTGAGAATCTTTGCTGCAAAAACAGGCATGAGCGCGACATGAGACATCCCGACGAAACCATGTAACGCTAGCATTAATAAAATTACTCTAATCGGCTGGAATTTCCAGACATATTCAAAGCCCTCCCGCAATTTCTCCAAAGTATCGCTAATGCCCGTAAGGGGTTGCATCTGTCTGGCTGGCAGCCGCATCGCTAGCAAGGTAAATATGGCAGGAATATAGCTGAGGGTATCGTAAAGAAAACAATATTTTACCCCTAGTGTAGCAATCAAAATCCCGCCCATAGCAGGCCCCACTACGAGAGAGGAACTTAACATTACTGAATTCAAGGCGATCGCATTACTCCAATCGGCGCGATCGTCTACAGTTTCGGTGACGATTGTATGGCGCACGGGCATATCTAATCCCTTGAGCAAACCATTGAAAGCACTCAGTACCAAGAGGATAGGAAAGGTAATCCAATTGGTAAAGGTGAGAATCGTTAAAGCCAGGGAAACGCTAATTCCCAATATCTGCACCACTATTAACAAGTCACGACGACTCCAGCGATCGGACAATATGCCCGAAAAGGGAATCAGTAATAAGGTAGGTAAAAATTGTACAAACCCTGCAACTCCCAACAACCAAGGCGATTTAGTCAAATCGTATACCAGCCAAGGAATAGTTAACTGCTGGGTCATAAATGTTCCAGACATTGATAGTAACTGTCCGCCAAAAAATAGGCGAAAGTTACGCCAGCGCAAGGCGGGTAAATGGTGGTACGTGATATTACTGATGCTTTCCCCTAGTTGTCTATGCCAAATTTTCATGAGGAAAATTTTATTATGGTTTACTAATAATTAGATTAACTAAGAATTGTCAAATAATCGCGTAGTTTACTGCCCAGGCATCGCTGATCTGTCTGAGCTAAGGCTTTTGCACATTGACATCGGATCGCTATAGAAGATGATTGGTGTGCAAAAACGTAGGAAATTACTATTTAGCCCCTACGTACTACGTTAACTCTATCGGAATACTGTATGATAATTTCAGTTATGCTCCCAGCATTGGAATGTTGCTATCAGATATTGGGTAGCGACAATTCCCAAGGAAATAGGCGAGTGTGAACACCTCCTGATAGATAAAATTCTGGAGAATCCTAATGGGCTACAAACATATAGAAGTTAAACAGGTAGCTGGTTTCATCGGTGCAGAAATCGGCGGCGTAGACCTTTCCCGCTCTCTTTCTGAGGATCAAGTCCAAGAAATTCGCAAAGCGCTATTGAAGTGGAAAGTCTTGTTCTTTCGTGGTCAGAACATCGATCATGCTGCCCAGGTCGAGTTCACATCTCGTTTTGGCGAAGTGACTTTCGCCCATCCCTTGGGAGAGCCTGAACCAGTTCCGGGATTTCCCCAGATCAAACCCGTAGACCGTAAGCTTTATGAGCAGCAGTATGGTTTTCGCACTGGCGGCCCTTGGCACACAGATGTAACGGCGGCGATCAACCCACCAGCAGCGTCAATTTTACGCGCAGTTAATGTCCCTAATTTCGGTGGTGACACCCAGTGGAGTAATCTCGTTGCCGCTTATGAGGGACTCTCAGCACCTTTGCGATCGCTAGCAGATACATTAAAAGCGGAACATCGCTTCAATGGAGGCGGTTATCAACCCCGCAACAATAAATTCGACCAGCGCATTGCTGTCAATCCTCTGGTTTCTATTCACCCAGTGGTCAGAGTTCATCCTGAGACTGGTGAGCGTGCCTTGTTCGTCAACCCTGGCTTTGTCTCCCGCATTGTTGATGTGTCACCAGAAGAAAGCAGACTGTTGCTAGAGTTATTCTTTAACCAAGTCACTAAACCTGCCTATACCACCCGCTTCCGTTGGAACAACGGTGATATCGCCTTCTGGGACAACCGCGCCACCGTGCATTTGGCTCCTCAAGATTTGGATCATTTGGATGTCGAACGTCTCCTTTATCGCACCACCATCACAGGCGATGTTCCAGTAGGAGTTTATGGTTTCCGTTCAGAAGTGGTTCAAGGTGAAGCTTTCAGCGCTGAAGTACCAAGCGTCTTCAAGCAAAAAGCTGAGTTTAAGGAAGCACAACCAGTCCTTTCGTAAAGCTGAGTTATAAGTCGTGAGTGCTGAGTAAATTAAAAAGTACTCAGTACTTATGAACGCAGACATTAACCCTTGTTGCTCTACAAGGGGAACTTTTGCATGACCAGTTGATCATATACAAAAGGTAAGTTATAGAAAGTCGGCGCTTGATTGCCCATGTCCCATTTCCAATGCCCAAAAACTTCACGCATAAGGGGATGGAATTTTTCATTACTGTTCCCTATTGCCTACCCTGAAAGGGTTTGTAATAAGTAAGTTGGTGCAATAAAACCAAACTGTGTAAAGAAAGCCTCAAACTCTTTCTCCCCCTGCTCCCTGCCTTATCCCAACAATAGTTATTTACGCCGACCTACTTACATCAGGTGTGCTTTATCACTTTTGCTCAGGAACCCAGTTGTAGTTTTTATCTTTAACATCAATTTTCTTGGGAATAACTTTTAGTTCGTAGAAGCTGTCTGCCATGTTTTGTAACCCTGTGAGAACTTCATCAGTCACAGGTAATACTTTGCGATCGCCTCCGCGTTCCTCTACGATTTCCATTGTGGCTAAATCAACTTTGTAGAGTTTGGAAAGTAGTTTGGCTGAGTCTTTGTTGTTGTTTTTAGCCCAGCTACCTGCTTTTTCCAGTTCTTGCAAAATTATTTTCAAAATATCTGGATGATCGCAGACAAAATCTGGTGCAGCATAATAAAATCCAGGGCTTTCTACAAGAGCTTTATCACCAAATACCGTAGTATTATCTGCCAACAGACGAGTACGCAGCTTACGTTCAGCTTCCGCAGTATAAGAGTCCCAGATTACCCATGCGTCAAAATCATTGCGCTCAAATGCTAGTAAAGCTTCGGCTGGAGTAGACAGGGCAAACTCATCATGTCAATAAGACTGTTATATTCTCAATAGACTCTAAAATAATCTCATTAACGCTTACTTATTGATAAAGATTGTAGCGATCGCTTTGAGCCTTGGAAAATAAATCAAATGATAAATGCCGATTTTTTCGTTGATTATTAATCTCAATGGTGAGTCTAGTTGCTGTAAAGGGGAATTTAACTTCCATAGCTAGCCTCAGACGAGCTTTGCAGAACCTTTATAATCGGCACTTGGCAGTTGATTTTTAATTTCTTGAGTAAAAGTACTGTAAATTGACCGATAAACCGCTTTTATAAATATGAGATTTGCATATATGACGATAAAAAACAAGGGGTGACAGTCTTAAGCTTGCTTCTTCAGGTAAACTATGGTAGGTTCATATTGCAAAAAAACACATTAACTCGACTGGTTTATCGTAGATTAATAAAAAATGTTATCAATCTACTCCAAAGAGTTGCTGTGCTAGATAATTTCAAATCTAACTTTGGGTAAATAGTAATGAGACGGAAGATTTTATTAATCCTGTGCGATCGCGTCTGTTAAAAAAATTAATCAAATAATGCTACCAATAGTTTGACGTTGCAGCCATCTGAGTCGTAACTGGCTGCATTTATTAAACAATCTTCTATTCATAGGAATTGAGAATCATGGTGCAAACTTCCATCGTCCGCAATGGTACTCTTGTTAAACCACCAACCTTTACTTCTATAGAAGCAGAGCGTCGTCATCGCAAAGAACGCTTGGCTGCTGCGTTGCGAATCTTTGCCCGTTTAGGTTTTGCCCAAGGACTAGGAGGACATATCACAGTCCGCGATCCTGAACTCACTGACCATTTTTGGGTCAATCCTTTTGGTATTCACTTCAGTCGCGTTCGTGTATCAGACTTGATCCTAGTGAATTCTGAAGGTAAAGTTGTTCAAGGTGATGGCGCACTTAATCAAGCAGCTTATGCTATTCACTCGCAAATCCACGAAGCCCGTCCAGATGTAGTAGCGGCGGCTCATGCTCATTCCTTCTATGGCAAAACTTGGTCATCGCTAGGTAGGTTAATCGATCCGATTACCCAAGATTCTGCTGTTTTCTACCAAGATCATGCTTTATTTGATGATTACAAAGGCGTTGTGTTAGATACCAGTGAAGGAAAACGCATTGCAGAAGGATTAGGTAATAGCAAAGCCGCAATTCTCCGCAATCATGGATTATTAACAGTAGGACACACTGTAGACGAAGCAGCTTGGTGGTTTATCCGTCTAGAAGATGCTACTAAATCCCAGTTATTAGCAGAAGCCGTAGGTAAACCCATCCCCATTGAACACGACCTCGCCTTAAGTATTCAAAAACGTAATGGTAGTCACGAAGCAGGCTGGCGTGCATTCCAATATTTATGGGATGAAATTACCCGCGATCAACCAGATTTATTGGAGTGAAAGGGAACAGGCAATAGAGAATAGGGAGTATTAAGGAGAATTATCATGCCAGTTGAGTTTATCGGGTTAATCCGCACCAAACCTGCTTCGGAGTTAAACAGTGTACCAGGTAGTTTGGCGGATGACATTATTGACCCCGGATATGTACGTGAGTTTGCCCAAGCCCATGAAAAAGGCGATTTTGATAAAGTATTAATCGGCTATAGCTCTAGTAGCCCTGATGGTTTTACTGTTGCTACCCATGCAGCTGCATTTACCGATCGCTTAGGCTTTTTGATTGCTCATCGACCAGGTTTTGTAGCACCAACTTTAGCAGCACGCAAAGCAGCTACCCTAGATCATTTCACTAATGGTCGGATTGCGGTGCATATTATCACTGGCGGTAGTGATGCTGACCAGCAAAGAGATGGCGACTGGCTTGACCATGACAACCGTTATCGCCGTACTGATGAGTATCTCGAAATTGTCCGTCGTGTCTGGACAAGCGATACACCCTTTGATTACGAGGGTGAATTTTACCATGTTAAAGATGCTTTCTCCGCTATCAAGCCACTGCAAAAGCCCCATATTCCCCTTTACTTTGGCGGTGCATCTGGCCCAGCAGTAGAAGTAGGAGCCAAGCATAGTAGCGTATATGCTTTGTGGGGTGAGCCAATTGCCGCAGTTAAAGAACGGATCGCCCAAGTTCGTGCGGCTTTACCATTTGGTCGTTCTATCCGTTTTAGTGTATCTCTGCGTCCTATCTTGGGTGTGACAGAAGAACAGGCTTGGGAAAAAGCCAGAAATATTTTAGGACGAATTCAAGAACAACGAGGAGGTGCAAAAGTCGCTCCCCCAGCTAGACCACAGGCGGTAGGATCGCAAAGGTTACTGGATTTCGCAGCTAAAAGCGAAATCTACGATAAGCGTTTATGGACACCGATCGCTGCTGCTACTGGTGCTGCTGGCAACACAACTGCGCTAGTAGGAACACCGGAACAAGTTGCAGAAGCTTTAGTTGATTACTATGACGCAGGTGTAACTACCTTGTTAATCCGGGGCTTCGATCCGCTACAAGATGCCATTGATTATGGGCGGGAAGTCATTCCTCTAGTGCGTGCAGAAGTAGCAAAACGAGAACGCCAAGCTGTTGCAGTTGGGAGATAGCGATCGTGGTACAAACATCTACTAGAACTGTTGAATTAATTACAGTTTATACCGCACTAGCAAAGTTGAGTGCGATCGCAACAAAGCTAATAGATTAGTTATCTACCAAACTTGAACGATGATCCTTAGCCATCACCCCGGTTCGATTGTCGGTAGCGATCGCTTTCTGGCTCCGACATATTTTCCCGACAGCCCCCTCTCTCAAGCGTTGAAACAGCCTGTATTGCTGGGTTTATTTTTGCCCATCCAAGCAGGCGGTTGGAGTGCCTCTACATTACCACGCACTACAGACTGGAGCTTTGAATACAATAAGGCTCTTGTGCTGCAAGCCGAGGCGCTGGGGTTTGATTTGATATTTGCGCTGTCACAGTGGCTACCCAAAGGTGGCTATGGCGGCGTGTTCAACGGCCAAGCGTTGGACTCTTTTGTGACCACAGCTGCACTCACCAGCCTGACACAGAAGATCATGCTGATCTCTACCATCCATGTGTTGTATGGGCCGATTCATCCCTTGCACTTAGCCAAGTATGGCGCAACACTCGACCATATATCAGGGGGTCGCTGGGGTATTAACATGGTCACTGGACACCGCGCTGTTGAACACGAGATGTTTGGTTGGAAGCGCATTAAGCATGACCACCGTTATGAACTTGCAGCTGAGTTCATCGAAGTGCTGCAACGCTTACGCTTATGGGGTGATGATGAGAACTTCTCATTTGAGGGTAAGTCTTCGTGGAAGCTCAATGATGCTTACGTTACACCTAAGCCGAAATATGGTCGTCCAGTGCTAGTCAACGCTACAGGCTCAGATGCAGGAATTTCTTTCGCTGCACGTTATTCTGATATTGTGTTCATCACCAGCCCCGCAGGTTCAGATTTCCTCAGCGCCATTGAAGCGTTACCTGCACATACTAAAAGAGTGAAGCAAGCTGCACGCGATATAGGGCGGGAAGTGCGAACCCTCCTCAATCCGATGGTAATCAGCCGCGAAACTGAGCAAGAAACTTGGGAGTACCACGATGCGATCGTTGCTCATGCTGACCCAGCTGCGCCTTTGGGCTTTAGCAGATTCAACAGCGACGCGCACGCTTGGAAAGGTCGCGTGGGTAAAGATGAACCAAAGCGCCGGGCTATTGGTGGTAACATCGAGGTCATCGGTACACCTGAGCAGGTAGTCGAGCAGTTTGTAAGGTTGAAAAATGCTGGTGTTGATGGCTTGCAGTTGAGCTTTTATGACTTTAAGCCAGACCTGGAGTTTTTTGGCGATCGCATATTACCTCTGATGAAACAGGCGGGTCTAAGGGTATAAGTTGCTTGTAAATCAATATTATGTATCCAGGGATAGATCAACCAAAATAGTAAGAGTGGCTGGGCAATAAGACGCAGATTATTTAGCCCTCTTATGTCACTTTCGGGGAGGGCGATCGCTAGAAGCCTCATGAGGCAATCAATACAAGCTATACTATTAGAAAAAAATTGGTCTTGTATTATTAGAAAAAAATCGCGCAATCGCTTGCTATACAAAAGCTCTAGAATTAAGAAATGGCAAATGTTTTCGGAGGTGATAGAACAGGGATATAGGATGTATCGGCAAAATCGATAAGGTGAAAGATCATCCTTGCTGTAGTGGATCAACGGCAGCAGGTTGGAGATGGCTTAAATCAAACTGAGCGATTTGTTCAACCAACTCACTGAGACGACCTACAATATGTTTAAGAATTTGTTCACCTTTTTGAGCGGTGGCAATGGTTGCGTCGCCCCAAGCACCAGTTTCACAGATATCCTGGCTCAACCAGCCGAAGTTTGCTGGGCCGAACGGACTCAAAAGCGAATCTTTTGACTCTAAGACAAAGGGTTTCAGTTTTGCTTTAGGCATCTGATCCCGCCTGACCAAATCCGGTTCGAGATGCAGCATTAGTGATGTTTCGATAGCACCTGCGTGCAAACCAAGACTCATCTCGTAGTCATTGAAAATACTTTTAGGAACGCCAAGGGCAAACCAACTTGTTGTAACTGCCAGCATACTATAGCGGCGGCGTAGTGCTAGAATTGCTTCGCTAATGACGGATTGATTGCCGCCATGAGAGTTTAGAATTAAGAGCCGCCGGATACCAACTGCTGTGAGGCTTGCCGTAAGTTGTTTTAAAATTTCCAAGAGTATATCAGGAGAAAGCGCCAAAGAGCCGGGAAAATCCAGATGTTCGAGGCTTTGACCAATAGTCTGCGTTGGCAGAACCAGTACATTAGCTGAATCAGTGCCCTCGGTCAAGAAGCACTCGATTATTCCGTTGACGATACGTGTATCAGTCCAAACTGGCAAATGTGGCCCGTGCTGTTCAATCGCGCCTATCGGCAGGATAGCTATATTACTACTATCGAGATTTCGGAAATCAACCGTTGTGAGTTCATGCCAGTAACACTTTGACATTGTTTAGAAGGGTATTTGAAATAATACGGTAGAGTCTACTAAAGTTAAAACGGCTGCAAATGCAGTAGGAGCAGAAATTGTAGAATTGATTGCTACAGAAATACTAAAACTTTCTCGAAAACAATTGCATCAACCCACACATCTGAGTTGTAAATTAGTTCCCCCACTTGTTGATATCCTCGGCTTTTATAGAAAGACAAGAGCTTTAGGTGTGTCTTCACTCCATCCAACCGTACAGCAGAGTAACCGCACTCAATGGTAAGCTTCTCAATAGCTTGCATACACCATGTTCCTATCCCTTTGCCTTGCCAAGATGGAAGTATTGCTAGTTTATGTACATACACTGCCGGAACATCTGATATCTGCCAAAAAATGTTTCCATACTTGATGTAGCTCAATGGAACTGTTGTCATCATTTCAAGTGTGAAAGTGCCCACTAGGTTCTCGCCGACTGTAACGGCGTAAACCTCCTGCTCCATAGCATTGTGGAGCATTTGCTCAAGCGGATAATTTGGCGGCATCCAGTGACTCAAACCGAAGCGGTCTTTCATATCAAGACCGCAAGCCACCAAGATTTGGTGAAGGGATGGAACCTCAGATATGCTGGCGTGTTGGAGACAGAGTTGCTTGCTATCGCTAACCATAAACAGTTCCTCTAAAGACACATATTGCCTTACATAAAGTGGCTGCCCAGGCGTTCGGCATCAGATTTCCCCATGCTCCCTAGTAGTTTTTTCTACTTAAATCGCCAGTCACATGAGGAGGTTGATGATTTTAGCTAATCTTTTAACCATCAATAATATTAAATATATCCTTATTCTGTCACTTTGGAGGTTTATATTTTGATAGCAACATTTTGACTGCGTTCGCCCTGGTGTGCCAAAGGCACTCTCGCTCGTTTGACTTCATGCTATCTTTGCTATTTTCGACTTCCTCTTAACCGCGATACCTTCTCTGCGAGACGCTACGCGAACGGTGAGCTTCGCTAACGTATCCACATTGCTATCAACACTTTTTGTGACAAATATTACTTATAAATCTCTTCAGTATTTTCTCATGAATAATTCCGGATTGCTATAGGGAGGAGGAAGTAGAGAAAGAAAACAATGTATTTTCTAACATGAAACACCTTAGAAAACTGCTCAATGAAATTTCCTTCATGAAATGCGATCGCTCATAATTCAATACAATTCAATAAAGGTTCATTGTAGTAGCACTTCAGCTTTCAAAGGTTGAGTTCAAAAAATATAAAAAATTCCCAAACAATAAAAAACTCCGATCCGTGGGTGGAGTTTTTGTCAGATTCAGTAGTCTTTAGATTTTTTTACAAATCAGATATCAATTTTCAGGCTATATCATGTCAGCCAAAAAAGTTCTTGACTTATTTTTGCTTAAGAGGTAAGTTATCAATATAGTATTAAATACTGTAACTTTATCGACACAACGTATGATATCAATTTCAAACAAACTCAAAGTTTTTTAAATTAGTTCACACTGATAATAATTTTTGAGAAAAAATTGCTAGATTTTTGCCTATTATTACGTCATAGCTTTACACAGGAAATGTTTTAGAAATATTTAGCCTGAATTTTAATTTATTTTTATTAGCAGTCAACACCACTGTGTTAAAGAAAATTTTTTTAGTAATGTTATTAATTACAGGAGTAGCGATGGCACTCATCATTCCTCCTGCTTTTGCCGCTACCGTAAATTCCTGTCCCTCAGAAATGGTAATGATTCCCGGTGGGACATTCACAATGGGATCGAATAATTCTGGTTTGATAGAAGAACTATCAGCTCAAGAGGTAAGAGTTAGTTCCTTTTGTATCGATAAATATGAAGTGACAAATGCACAGTTTGCGGCATTTGTCAAAGCAACAGGTTATGTCACAGTTGCAGAGCGCCCTTTATCAAAAGAACAGTTTCCCTACTTGCCAGATGAGCAGAGATTACCGGGTTCTTTGGTGTTTGAAATCGCAAAACCAGGAGCAAAACAACTGAGTTGGTGGTATTGGCAGACTGGGGCGAATTGGCGACATCCATTTGGAAGAGAAAGTGCGTTGGCGCAGCCCGCCGCAGGCATCGCGCAGCCCGCCGCAGGCATCGCACATCAAGATAATTATCCAGTCGTTCATATTGCCTACGAAGATGCTGTAGCTTACGCTCAATGGGCAGGAAAATCCTTACCCACCGAAACCCAGTGGGAATACGCCGCCCGTGGTGGGTTAGATGCTGCAACTTATGCCTGGGGCAACCAGTACTCTGAGAAAAAAGCTAACACCTGGCAAGGAATCTTTCCCTTTTTCAACACCAAAAGTGATGGTTACGTGGGTATTGCCCCGGTTGGTTCCTTTCCGCCAAATGGTTATGGTCTGTATGACATCACAGGCAATGTCTGGGAATTGACCTCCGATTGGTTTCGTCCAGGACACAACCAAAAAAACCACAGTGTCAACCCAAAAGGCCCAGAACAAAGTTTTGACCCCAACAAACCCACCGAAAACGCCCTACACGTAATCAAAGGCGGCTCTTATTTGTGTGCGATCAACTATTGCAGCCGCTTCCGCCCAGCAGCGCGAGAATCTCAAGCCCCCGACACGGGAACTACTCATATCGGATTTCGCTTAGTGAAAAACCTGACTATAGAAAGGATGAAGAATGAAGTTTGAATCCAAACACTGGAATTTGTTTCCAGAAATTGCAAAGGCGATCGCTTTATTTTTGCTCATCACTTTGTTGATGGTCAATGGCCCCGCCCTAGCAGCTACATCCCAAGTTTTACCTGTTCCTCTGCCAGAGTTCAAAGGTAAAATCGGCCTCACCTACAAAGAATCACAACCAGACTTTCCCCAACCCATAACTGCCCCAGCCAAAGCACCCAATGTCTTGCTAGCGATCCTAGATGATGTGGGCTTTGGACAAGCGGGTACTTTTGGCGGCCCGGTGGATACTCCGAATTTGACGCGCCTAGCCGAAAGAGGATTACGCTACAACCAATTCCACACTACAGCCCTGTGTTCGCCTACTAGGGCAGCTTTGTTAACTGGACGCAATCACCATTCAGTCAATACAGGGGTTGTTGAGGAATTAGCTACAGGTTATCCTGGCTACACAACAGTTTTGCCTAAGAGTGCTGCCACTGTTGCTGAAATACTACGACAAAATGGTTATAACACAGCAGCTTTCGGTAAATGGCACAACACCCCAGACTTTGAAACTAGTGCCGCCGGGCCTTTTGATCGCTGGCCTACAGGGTTGGGATTTGAGTACTTTTACGGCTTTCTTGGTGGTGATACTAATCAATGGAGTCCTGCCTTAGTAGAAAATACTAGGCGAGTAGAGAAACCAGCCAACAAGCCAGATTATCACCTGACTCCTGATTTAGTAGACCATGCGATCGCCTGGATTCGCAACCAAAAATCCATTGCTCCTGAAAAACCCTTTTTCGCCTATCTCGCCACCGGAGCCACCCACGCACCCCACCACGCCCCCAAAGCTTGGATTGATAAATACAAAGGCAAATTTGACCAAGGCTGGGATAAATTACGCGAAGAAATCTTTGCCCGTCAAAAACAACTGGGTGTAATTCCTGCCAATGCCCAACTCACTCCTCGCCCCCAAGAATTACCAGCGTGGGATTCCCTCACAGCAGAACAGCAAAAACTCTATGCCCACATGGCCGAGGTATTTGCTGGATTTTTAGGTCATACAGATTATGAAGTAGGAAGGCTAATTGATGCCGTTGACCAACTTGGTGAACTGGATAACACCCTAGTTATTTATATTGTTGGAGACAATGGTGCTAGTGCAGAAGGCGGTTTAACAGGCAGCGTCAACGAACTCCAAGTCTTCAACGGTATACCCGAAAATCTGCAACAACTGCTAGCTGCATATAATGACTTGGGTAGTCCCAAAACATTTAACCATTTTCCGGCAGCTTGGGCTTGGGCAGTCAACACTCCCTTTCAATGGACAAAGCAAATCGCCTCTCACTTTGGCGGAACTCGTAACCCCTTGGTGATTTCCTTGGGCGCAAATATTAAAGACCAAGGTGGCATTCGCAGTCAATTCCATCATGTAATTGATATTGCACCCACCATTTTAGAAGTAGCGGGAATTACTGCTCCTAAAGAAGTGAATGGTGTTAAGCAACAACCAATCGAAGGTACTAGCCTTGTTTATACCTTCGATCGCCCTGATGCTCCCTCTCATCGTCAAACTCAGTATTTCGAGATGTTGGGCAACCGAGCCATTTACGATGAAGGTTGGGTAGCGGCAGCACGTCACGGTCGCTTACCTTGGGAACGAACTGTCAAAGGTAGCTTTGATACAGATGAGTGGGAACTGTACAACATTACAGAAGATTTCAGCGAAGCGAACAACCTAGCAAAGGAAAACCCAGACAAGCTAGAAAAACTGCAAAAGTTGTTTTTAAAAGAAGCCCGTAAGCACCAAGTATTACCACTAGACGATCGCATCGCTGAAAGATTTGATGTTAAAATTCGCCCCAGCCTCACCAGAGGACGCACAACTTTCACCTACTATCCTGGTACATTCGGCATTCCAGAAGGTAGCGCCCCAAACCTGAAAAATAAATCCTTCAGCATCACAGCTAATGTAGAAATTCCTGAAAGTGGGGCAGAGGGTGTCCTTTTAACCCAAGGCGGACGCTTTGCTGGTTGGAGTTTTTTCCTTGAGGATGGCAAGCCTACTTATGCCTACAACTACGCCAATACTGCCCGCTACATCATCCAATCAAGAGAAAAATTGCCCCCCGGTAAATCTACACTTCGTTTTAACTTTGATTATGACGGTGGCGCTGTAGGTGCAGGCGGAATCGGCAAACTATTCATCAATGACCAACAGGTAGCCGAAGGACGTGTGGAAAAAACCATCGCTTACCGTTTAGCCCTAGATGAAACCTTTGATGTTGGCAGAGATACAGGTACTCCTGTTGTTGATACTTATCAAGTACCGTTTGCCTTTACTGGTAACTTACAGCAAGTCAGCCTTGAGTTGAAGTAATAGGGAATAGGGAATAGGGAATGGGGAACAGGGAATAGGCTTCAATACAACCCGAATCTCTGGATTCCTTTACTGTCCCCTCTTCCCTATCCCAACTAGTACCGCAAGGCGGAAGTCAAAAGTATTATGGAATAAGCTTTTTAGAGATTTTAAATGGTTGCTCTCTTTACGCCGTGGTGTACTAGATATTTATTTTGACAAATAATTAAATCATGAATGAAATTTTAGTAGTAATCGACAAACTTGCACTTTTCACATTCATTGTTTGCACTATGTTGGGTGCAGGTTTAGGTTTAACGGTACAACAGATTTGGGAACCACTCCGCAGCCCTCGACTCGTCATCTTGTCTTTACTAACAAATTTTGTATTGGTGCCAGTTTTTGTTTATCTGCTAGTACAATTAGTACCTTTAAGCGAACCACTCAGAGATGGTTTATTAATTATGGGACTCGCATCAGGCCCGCCAGCTTTGCCTAAACTTGCTCAAATAGTTAAGGGCAATATAGCTTTTTCTGTGGGATTAATGATGTTGCTGATGCTGGGTACTATTTTCTATCTGCCGATTGTACTACCTTTAGTAGTGCAAGGTGTGCAAATCAACTCTTGGGACATTGCCAAACCCTTGTTGTTGCTGATGGTTAGTCCGTTAGTGATGGGATTATTTATCAAAGCTAAATTTGCTGCGATCGCTCCCATTATCCAGCCAATTTTATTCAAATTATCTAGTATTGGATTACTTTTTGGTCTAGTAGTCAGACTCTTCATTCACACCAACGATATCATTAGCTTATTAAGAACAGGTGCAATCTTTGTTTGTGCGATATTTATTATATTCTCCTTTAGCGTCGGTTATCTTTTGGGCGGGCCTGGCATTGATACTCAACGAGTACTAGGAGTCGGAACAGCCCAACGCAATTTTGCCGCAGCATTATTAGTAGCTACGAGTAATTTTGACGATCCCAGCGTGGTCAGCATCATCATGGTGACAAGTCTATTAATGATGGTGATAGTTATCATTGCTGGGCCAAAGTTTATAGAAATAGACCAAGCAACAGATGCAGAGATCAAACAGGTAGAGGTGTAAACTTGACCGAAAAAAGGCGGAAGGCAGAAGGGACAGCCTTTGATGCGATCGCGCTCATTACAATATTTTATAGCTCTGCGTCCAGATGTGCGTTAGCTGACAACAGCTTTGCTAACTTTAATTAAAAGATTTACAGCTTGAATAGAGTGTCTGCCCCTAGCACTAAGAATAGTGTCACAACTGTCACTGTTAGTTCTGCGATCGCTATTTGATGTTTTGAGTCGGCGCGGATTTGGGCGGTTGTACCAAATTCGGTACTGTTTGCTAAAAATCAACAATACAGTACAGTTTAGTTTGGACTTTATGCCAGCTTCTATGATATTAGCTCTGATAGTTCAGTCAACCGATTAATTCGTTTTATAATCTGAGGAGATGCTTGCAAACCACGGTTAAAACGGTTAAGCCAAACTCCTATTAATCCGGCATCTTTGGCTGCAATCGCGTCTAGTTCAAGGTTATCTCCAACATAGACGCTCTCTGTTTCTTGTACTCCCAGTTTGGCACAAGCTAACTGGAAAATCTGGGGCGCAGGCTTCGCAAATCCCGCCGCTTCTGAGGTAACAACGACATCCATAACTGACAGAATACCGCATCGTTTAAGTACTTCAACCTGCTGCGCCTCCTGACCGTTTGTTATTACCCCAATCTTGCATTTTTGTAACTGTGCAAAACATTTATCGACATCATTAAATAACTGGCACATACTCACGTAATGCTCCCAGCACTCCGAGAGTAAGGCATCAGCATCTCTATCTGAAAATTGATAACCATATTTTGAGAATGCTTCTTGCAGTTTTCCTCTACCCGATTCTTGAAACGTAACTTGTTTGGCAAAGAACTTCTTGTACCACTTTCCATTCAAGGATATCTATTGTTCTTGAAATATATTTAGCTCATCTTTACTATTAGGTATGATTTTATTAAATAATGCACTTGCTGCATCTCTAATTGCTGCATCATGATCTATAAGCGTATCGTCAAGGTCAAAAAGTACGGCTTTAATCATATATTTATTTAGCTATACAAGGTAGCTGAAACATTTTGCAGAAAATTCAAAAGTAAGAACATTAACAACCATCATTCGCTTCTGCAATCGTAAACAGGTACGAATAAGGCTCTCATTTTGGCAACAGTAAGCCTCTTTCAGTACGTAATCTACAACTTGTTTAAATTTAGGTTAATAAAAGGTTATGTAATTTTAGGAATTACCTTATAATACCTTTAAACTACAGTAAATCGCGCGGAATACCGCATTTATTACCTAAAGGGAAAATTTTGAGTATCAAACAACACCATAGATACATAACGAAGCCAGTTCACTCTTATATTGTCAAGCTTTGGCAAGCTATAAAACATCGAGGGTTTATATCCTTATTTTTGGTGGGAATCAGCTTAAGCCTAGTCATGACGGCTTGCTCTGGTGTTAACGTTGATAAGACTGGTGATACTAAGGCGACTTCTGTTGGTGATGTCAAGCTAACGTTTGTTTCCTATTCGGTCACAAAAGACGCATACGAGCAGATCATTCCCAAATTCGTAGATAAGTGGAAAAAAGAGCATAACCAAAATCTGACTTTTACTCAAAGTTATGATGGGTCTGGTTCTCAAACCCTAAATGTAATTGATGGTTTAGAGGCTGATGTAGTACACCTATCATTAGCTCTTGACGTTGAGAAACTTGTTGAGAAAGGTTTTATTCAACCCGCCTGGGAAAAAGAAGCGCCAAATAATGCAATTGTGACGCAATCTGTAGTTGCAATTGCCACTCGTGAGGGGAATCCCAAAAATATTAAAACTTGGTCAGATTTAGCACGCCCTGGTGTGAGTGTGATAACAGCGAACCCGAAAACATCAGGTGGTGCGCGCTGGAATTTTCTGAGTTTGTGGGGTTTCGCCACAAAAACTAGCAATAATGAAAGTCAGGCATTAGATTTTATTTCCAAGGTCTATAAAAATGTACCCTTGCAGCCCAAGACTGCTCACAATGCCAGCGAATTGTTCTTTAAACAACGTCAGAGTGATGCCTTACTCAATTATGAAAACGAAATGATCCTATCAAAACAAAAGGGCGAAAAGTTTTCGTATGTTGTCCCTGATGTCAATATATCTATTGAAAATCCTATTGCTGTAGTAGATAAAAATGTTGAACAACACGCTACTCGAAAAGTTGCAGAAGCATTTGTCCAATATCTCTACACTCCAGAGGTACAAAGAGAATTTGCCAAAATAGGGTTTCGTCCTGTTGATACTGCGATCGCAAAACAACTCAGTAGCGATTTTCCTCAAATTAAAACTTTGTTGAAAGTTGAGGATTTAGGAGGCTGGAACAGTATTGGGCAGAAATTTTTTAGTGAAGGTGCTATTTTTGACAAAATTCAAGCCCAGAAATCTTTAAGCTAAATTGCTGAAATTTTTCGACTCTAGATTTGAGGATTCTGGACTATGAGTCATACTAAAAAAAGGTTCATAATTCCAGCGCTCGCTAACTATATTTTCCTTTTCCAACAACCATTTGATTGAGGAGATCGTTTAAACTGGGTTGACATTATTGGTGAAAGCTTAAATGAACCAATTGTATTTGGTGCTTCCAGACCTGGTTTCTCCAATCAACAGGTATCTGATTGGATTGAGTTCATGAAAAAACAAAATATCCAACGAGTCTGCTGTCTTCTCCCCGAAAAGCAACTAGCTCCTTACTCGAATCTTTTAGGCATATATCAACAAGAATTTGGTGAGCAGCAAGTTTGTTGGGCACCGATTACAGATTTTCAATTCGCTAATTTAGAAATGCTCACCCAAAGAATAATTCCTTTTTTAGTAGCAGCAGACAAAAAAAGTGAAAAAGTAGTTGTACACTGTTCGGGTGGTATTGGCCGCACTGGTCATGTGCTAGCTGCATGGTTGGTTAGTATTCGGGGATTCTCCAATAAAGATGCGTTAGCCGCCGTCAAAAGAACAGGCAGAAATCCTTATGAAGCTGTAATTGCATCTGTGTTTATAGGTAAAAATCCCTTTCGAGCCGTTAAGCAACTTGATGAACTTTTAAACAATTGTCGTATAGCAATGGGTAGTTATTAGAGATATGAGTAATAGTGTTTGTCTTTAGTTTGTCAAGAACAGCGATCGCTAATAAAAAGCAAGCTTGAGAAGCAATATATATCCTGATACCAATTCGCAATTCGCAATTAAAAAACTAGGATTAGCAAAGCCTTCAGGGTTTGCATTTGTATCAAAATTCTCGTAAAATGGTATGACTATATATTTTTTATTTAATAACTATTGATGCTGCGTTTACTACAAGCGAGCAATGTTTTAAACTTCTGGTATTGTTGCTTGCATAAAAGGATGACGAGAAAATTCATCGTACCAATTAGCAAGTTGCAAATGTTTTTGCCGCCATTGAAATTGGGTCAGACGTGCTTCCATGATCCCCAAAGTACAACCGAGCATGATTTGTCCAAATATAGACTGTTGAGTAAGCCTATGCGAACACTGTTCAAAGTGTCCTAGACATCTTAATGCACGCGCTCGCTCTAGCTCAATTACAGAGAATGATTGTTCATCTGTTGCACGCCGTATCTCTCGTACCCAAACAGCAATGCCATCTAAAAAACCACCAACCATACCTTCAAACTGTAACAAAGGCGCATCACAGATACTGGCAAATAGCTGAATGTCATTATTCAAGTTATTAAGATAAGCGCAGATGACGCGCGTTTCACTCAAAATGAATTTATCTTCAGTTTCTAAGGTGGGTACTTTGCCTGTGAGGTTGTAATAGAGTAATTCACTATTTGGCTCGCGCACAGTAACTTTTTTCATTTCAATTTGGTCAGCTAAATTTAGTTCTAATGCAACTACTCGTGCTACCCGTGCGTATGGAGAGTTAAGTGTATAGAAAAGTTTCATCATGGTTCTAGGGAGCTTGTAATTTTCTGACCATGAGCATAAATAAAATAGTTTTCTGTTACCTTTACTTCAGCGTTGAACTGAGCAAGTCTCAATTGATGCTTCAATTCATCTGGTTGGTAGAAAACCTTGACAATCTGAAATTCCTGACCATCATTTAATTTCCGCATTTGATAAATACTTCCGTCATTTTTAAGAATGTGGTTTTTAGCGGTAGAGGTTGTTTCAAAGCGAGAATCAATGATAAATATTTGTCCTCCATTGCGAACAGATCTAGATACTTTTTGAAGAAATGAACTGAGTTCTATTGGAGGAATGTGAGACAGCCAGAAAGAAAAAAATACTAAATCATATTGCCGTTCGGGTTCCCAAGTAAATAAATCCCACTGCTGATAAGTGATGTGAGGTGATTGAAGTTTTTGTTGATTAATCTCAATTACTTCAAGAGCGGCATCGATTGCTGTGATTTGCTGACCAATTTGTAAAAGTTCTTGTGTCCAAATTCCTGTTCCACAAGCGAGTTCTAAGATGTGTGCAACTGGTTCAATTTGATGTAAGGCAGTTTTAAGGATTGCTACTTCATCAAACCAACGCCTATTAATTTCCTCGCCACGATCGTAACGACCAGTTCGATAAAACCACTGTTCGTATTCATTAGCTCTAGCACGATAGTATTGAATTTGTTGTTGAATTACATTATTGAGCATGGGTAAAAGTTTAAAAATCTAACTAAATTTTGATATTTAATAACTTTTTTGGTTAATCAAGTTTACTAGTTTGCTAGTATTAACAATTTTTTTGTAAACCTCTGATATTTTTTTAACTACTGTAAGTCGGTTAACTTACCGATATTTATAATAAAATATTTTTGAAAAATTAAATTTAGAGCTTATAAAATATTTACATCAATAAAATTAGTCAAATTATATTTTGTATTAAAACAACAAAACTTGTAGATATCTTGGTGCAAAAAAACTTGGCTATTGGTTGATGTTAAGCAAATAGCTCAATAAAGAGTGCTATCAGTATTTTCAGTTCAAACAAGGTTAATCTAAATCTTGATCTACTGTATAATCTGCGTGATATTTTATATCAATGATCTTTACCAGAAACGAGGTATTTTTTATTTAATTAATTATTTATCCACTCGAAATTGAATTAGCTAGTTTAGCCTCTTGGACTGCTTTCGAGCAGGTGAATTACTATGGTTGGATTCTATGTTTCGCTAATGGACATACCAAGCGGGCTAATTCGGTCAATGTACTTAACTCTAGCAATGCTAACTTATCTAACAATGATTAACTGTTACGAGTCTTTTTATAAAGAACGTTTACAAAGTTTGATTTTCCGGCTGCTATCGTTTGTTGATGACTCGAACCAATCAGCATTAGACCGCCACCTTGCTTCAGCAGATTATGCCTACATTGACCCATCACTTGTGCTTTATCAAAAGCTAGATTCGACACATAATCAGTCAGTTTTTTTATTAAACTAGAGCCAGAGCCTTGACTACGTAGTTATTGTGAAATTGCCGGAATAGATTTGGTTACTCAGAACAATCACATCAAAATCCTACACTTAGCTCCGACTACATCGGCTTTCGCTGTTCTTGAAGAAAATGGTCAAGCTGTAGCTTGTGCTTTAGGTGTTGTGAACAACGGTTATTGTGGGATTTTTGATTTGATGACTCGGCAGCAATTTCGCAACCAGGGATACGGAACAAGGTTACTCAAACAGATGCTTTCATAGGCGTGGCAGGTAGGGGCGCACTCAGCCTTAACTCGCGCTCTGGCATCCATAGGGCGATAACAGCAGACTCATCAGTAAGTTCAAAAGTTCACATATCTATGTCTTCCATAATAACGATGCTATTTGCATAGCATCGTTATTATTACACTACCTTGGTAAACCATCCCGTTGATTTGCGCCTTACACAAACCATAAGCCGGGAATTAACTAATCATTCTCATAGCAAGAATGGCTATATATTTTTATGCTTGCCTTTTACTCTGGTTCATGAGACTATTAAACTTCATTAAAATACGCTAACTTGATTGATTAACAGTATTTTTTAATAAGTGGTTCTAGTAACTAAAACAAGCAGTAGGAAATAGAAGAAGTGAAATATCAGCTTAATCTTGAATCAAGAAGACCGGAAATTTACAGATTGCTCCAGTAGCAAATACATCAAAAAAGCAATGATTACATGACCTAGCGAAAAACCAACTTTGCCACAACGCCGAAGCAAGCTGTAAAGCAGTCACACATCTATACAGAAGTACTGGGGCGATCGCAATATGACATCATTAAAGACCTCTAACACTCTTGGCCGGCTCGACCCCTTTGAAGCATCAATCGGTACGCGTAACTCCTTTGCCAGCAATGTCTGGCGCTTACGGCACTGGATGGTTCCGTACCGATGGCGTATTGCATTAGCGCTGCTGTTTGCTATGCTCTCGGCCACCGCCGCCGTGTTAGTACCAATTGTGGTTAGTCGAGTGGTAGTAGACGGTATCCTGATGCATAACTACCGGACTGATCTCCCAGACTATGGACAAACGGCATTAATCAAATGGTTAGCAATCACGCTAGACACCGAACAAATAATCGCCGCCTGCGTAGTCGGCTTACTCTGGGTAATGCTTTGGTCTGGCTTTGGGTACGCCTTCCGCATCCAGTTGTCCCGTGCAGCACTATTGGGTCTGAGCGACTTGCGTCGGGATCTGTTTGCCCATGTCGAGCATCTCCCTGCTGCTTTTTATGACCGGGTTATGGTTGGGCAGGTATTGACTCGGATCGCTAACGATATCGAGAGCTTGTCTGAACTGCTGACAGGTATCGGTGCGCTAGCTGGAGAATTGATTCCCCTGGTTGTCGCTGTTAGTGTAATGCTGTCTCTGGATGCGATACTGGTAGCAAAGCTATCACCCTTATTGATTTTTGTGGCGGGTGTGATCGTCACGTTCAGATATTATTCTAGTCCGATTTATCAGGTCATCCGTGCCACCTTATCGCGCCTCAACGAGCATTTGCACGAAAACTTATCAGGTATTGAAATCGTGCAGATGTCAGGGCGGGAGGCACTGAGCTTTAAACAGTATTCTGCTATTAATGATGCAAATCGGGTGGCTGAGACTAAGGCCATCATGGCAGAGACCGTATACAATCCGATCGTCGATAACATATCTTATTTGGCGATCGCTTGTATCCTCTGGTTCGGTGGACAACATGTACTTAACCACACTACCACCCTGGGATCGGTCGTGTTGTTCTTGCAATTCAGCGACATGCTGTTCCGTCCGATTGTGGCTTTAGGCGATCAAGCTAATGCAGTATTCCGAGCGGCGGCGGCTTGCGATCGCATATTCCGACTGCTGGATTGGAAGGAGTCTTTGTCCGTCCCCTCCCAGCCTACACCCTTGCCCGAAGGCTTACACGGACGTATCGAGTTTCGTGACCTGAATTTCCGTTATGAAACTGGCGAACCAGTTATCCAGCACTTCAATCTGAATGTCGCACCCGGTGAGAACATCGCTATTGTCGGGCCTACTGGCTCTGGCAAGACCACGCTAACCCGGCTCATCTGCCGTTTTTACGATGTGCCTGAAAAAAGCTTGTTCATTGACGGCATCGACATTATGCAGATAGACCCTGCACAGATCCGTAAGCGTGTAGGTGTAATTTTTCAAGACTTTCATCTGTTCCCTGGTACCGTTTATGACAACATTGCATTGGGTAACTCGACCATCACGCCAGAAGATGCCCGACATGCCGCCGAACTGATACAGACCCTAGATTTCATCGAGGGCTTGCCACTAGGCTTTGATACGGTATTGGAAGACCGCGGCCAAAATCTATCGCAAGGTCAACGCCAGTTGTTAGCGTTTACGCGTGTCATTGCCTTGAACCCCGAAATCTTGATTCTAGATGAAGCCACTGCCAGTATTGACCCCGAAACTGAAGCTGCCATCCAAGCAGCGCTGGCCAAAGTCACCACCAACAGAACTTCCATCATCATTGCCCACAGGTTACAGACCATCCGCCGAGCCGATCGCATTATTGTATTAAACCATGGCCAGTTAGTCGAGGTTGGAAATCACACAGAATTGATGCTTCGTAATGGTTTTTATAAAACGCTTTATGAAGCACAATTGTACAAGGGCATACGTCAAAATACATCAAACCACCCAACTAAAGATTTCTAATATTGAGGTAATTTCCGAAATGCACATTTGTACAAAAAATTGACTTCAATTAAAGTGTATAATCCTGATTATTCGGTAATTAAAAAGCTGTACATTATCTTTAAATACAAACTGTTGTGATTGAGCAACTCGACAAAATAATCGCCTTTATTCAATATTGAGTTTTCCCTATATAGCAAGATTAAACCGATGTTAGTCGACCAAGAAAGATTGAAAGCGGACTTACATACTTTAACTTCATTGCAGCGACTTTTTTACTACTTTAAGCCTTACCGTTTTCAGTGGTTGATAGCAGTATTAGCTCTGCTGGCTGTTCATGTTGTTGAAGCTGCCATTCCCATCTATCTAAAAGTTGGCATTGATCTGATTTCAAAACAAGACGAGAATATCTTATTGCCGGTTCTGGCAATACTTGGTTTGACGGCTGTACGCTTTGCGATCCTGCACTTTGGTCGCCGCAAAAATGCACTAATTTCAATTTACATATCTTATGACTTACGGCAAGAATTCTATGCACACTTACAAACCCTTGGTCGCGGCTTCTATGCAAATTACCAGTTGGGTGACTTGATTGCACGAGCGACTAATGACATGGAATCCATTCGTCGCTTTTTTCGTTCTGCGGTGCATCGACTAGTGAGCCTAATCGGTGTGGCGTTAATTGCACCGATTTTTATGGTGCAACAGTCGCTTCAGTTGACATTGTTGCTCATTCCGTTACTGGTAGCGATAGCCGCTAATGGCTGGTATTTGGCTGGGCGTATTTTGCTGGCATCGGCAGCAGTGCAAGCGGGTTTTGGTGCGTTGACAGAAACGGTGCAGCAAAACCTCAAGGGTATCCGTACCATCCAGTCCCATGCCCAGGAAGAGCGAGAGATTAGACACTTTACAGGAGTGTCACATCGTTATGCGCTAGCTAATCAAAAGTTGATCAATTTGAACGCTATTTTCACTGCCTCCACTGTGCTGGGTAGTGGTTTGATGACCTTAATCGTTGTTGGCGTGGGTGGAAGCCAAGTATTGGCTGGGCAAATGAGCGTCGGCACGCTGACAGCTTTCATCTTTTATCTGGCTATGATTCTGGGAGTGATCAAGGAGAGCAGTTTTGTAGTGTATGCTTTGCTGAATGCCAGTACAGCTGCAACCAGAGTATTTCAGATCATGGATGAAAAACCTGAGATTGAAGATGCCCCGGCAGGTTTATCAGCCCAGCCTATCAATGGCGAAATCGCAGTTTACGATCTGTCATATAGTTACCCGGTTGGTGCTGGAGTGCGATCGCGTCTGGTTCTAGAAGGGATATCCTTAAGTATTAGCCCTGGCGAAATGATTGCCATCATTGGTCGCGTAGGATCTGGCAAATCCACCTTGCTGCGGCTGCTGGCCAGGCAATTGCAGTCTAATAGCGGACAAATCAAAGTGGATGGGCAAGACCTACGAGACATCCCGCTAAGTCATCTCCGCCAGAATCTGTCATTTGTCCCCCAGGATACTTTTTTGTTCGCAGCACCAATTTCGGAGAATATCTCATTCGATAATCCAGAGCGACCACTAGAGTTAATCTGGCAGGCTGCGCGAGCTGCACAGCTTAAAGCAACGATCGACAAATTCAGTGCAGGCTTATCCACATTAATTGGCGAGCGTGGAGTAACTTTATCAGGTGGACAGAAGCAAAGAACCAGTCTAGCCCGTGGACTGATTCGCCAGACCCCTATCTTGCTGCTGGACGACTGCTTTTCTGCGTTGGATACCAGAACCGAAGCTTTGGTTCTATCGCAATTGCGAGCAGTCAGGGAGGGACTCACCACGATACTGGTTTCTCACCGGATGTTGGCGGCACGTTATGTAGACAGGATCTACGTACTTGAGCAAGGGCGTATCGTGGAAACTGGCAGTCATGACGAACTAATTTCCCAAGATGGTTATTACGCCAAGCTCAGTGGTATGCAAGACGAAACTTGAACTGTCGTGAATCAAATTCAATTCCTCAATCAATTCTTCCAAACTCCAAGCACTCCATCTTCAGCCCAGACAATCCATAGAGGGACTGATACTAAATTTCAACCATGCACTTTTTTTATTCTCAATACTGCTTAATTTTTCGACCTCGTGAACGCAATTTTCAGGTAAATATACCATGCGGTAGGGGCACAGCAATACTCATTGCAACTTAGCGTGATACCATTTCATGAAATACTTGATACAAACGATTTGTCTCTAACTCTTTCTCTCTGCACCCTGCTCCCCTGCCTTCTTAATGATAAGTCTTTAACCGGACATGATATAACTCCTGAGTTCTGAATTCTTGTTAATATAATCGCATAAATGATATTTTTATCTCTTTTGAGGCACTAATACAGGTAGTTTACGTCCATCGGCTGCAAATTTAGCGTGTTGTCCAACAGTCAAAACATTAAACTGACTGGATATAATTTCTAAACTTTTGTTCACTATTGCCAGCTTTTTGTAAGTGGGAACACTCATACCAGGAAAGAATGAGAGTTCTGGCACATCTTCTTGACTTACAAAGTCTGTAGGATGGAGTAGCAAAGAAGGCTGGACGCGTGTAACTTTACACAGCCACAGGGCAATTCGCAAGTAGAGTAAAGCCATTTCCGAAGAAAATGTACTCAGAAACATTATGTAACTGAAGTGAATTGGCACTTTAAAAACTGGCATGGTAGTAACGGGAATCTCTGTCAGTTTATCCTTACCCAGATGCCACTGGTAAGGTTTTAGAGGTTGTAAACCCTCTTTAAAACCGCCAAACAGCGCTTCCCGTTTTTTACGTTCTTCCTTGCTCAATTTACAAGTTATTAAATAATATGCTCGTGCTATAGGCCCCAAAAATGTGGGAAAAGTCGAAGCATCATATTCGTATCCTCGTCGTGCTAAGACTTTCAATACTGCTGGAGAAAAACTGTATCCTGGCCCCCGAAAGCCGATAGGATGTTGATGAGTGACGCGCTTGATATGTTCTTCGGCCAGTGCCACCTCTTCTTCAATCTCATTCTCTGAATACAGATGTAGCCAAGGATCGTGATAGAATGAATGGTTGCCAATTTCGTGACCGGCGCTAGCGATCGCTTGTATTGCTTTGGTATTCTTTTCTAGTGCTGCATCCTGACCGACAATGAATACTGTGATTGTCAAATCCCATTGCTTGAGAATATCTAAGAAACGAGGTACTGCGATATCCAGGTAAGAAGGATAAGTCTCCCAACCCGGAGCGCCCTGATTTTTTAAATAAGACCAAATATTATCCAAATCTAAAGAAAGACTGGCTATTGGTTTGTTTCCTTTTTGCTTTGTTTTCATTATGAGTTAAATTATTTGGACAATTTTAAGCGTGAATTCTAGTCTAAGGTTTGGACTTTATTGGTCAATTTCCATAGTTCGATGGGGGCTGATACCATTTTAGATTTTGGATTGGGAATTGCCTTGGTGCGTCTGGCTTGATGTGAATCCATCTGCATTGGTGTCAACTTAAGCCGAAAACTATATCGGACAGGCGTTTTGCAAATCCCTCACGCCCTCATCCCCTAACCCCTTCTCCCAAGGGAGAAGGGGAATTGAATTCTAGATCCCCTCTCCCTTGGGGCTACGGTGTACACACAAGTACTTTTATCCACATCCTAGATGTTGATTTGCTGCCTCTGGGTTAAACACATGGCAATTCCCTTTTCGTAGTAAGCTGCCTCATTAATAAAAATTGGCCAAACAGTAGATGCACCTTCATAACTAATTGTTTTATCGTCAAAAGTTATAAAGATTGGATCTCCTGGGTTCAAGGCTTGATAATCCTTATCCTGAAGCTCTGGATGAATCATCCCAAAGATTGTACCATCAGATTTTTTTGGGTAGTCCACAACTGATAAATGGTCATAGAGAATCAAGGTTTCGTTATTTGATGGAATTTTACCTTGGTTAAACTGCTCTAGGTAGTCCAGAAGGGCGCGAACAAGTTCCTCTGTTTGTTGGAACAGCGTTGCTTTTAAAAGTCCTTGGGCAATTGGGCCAACCTCGAACGCAAAGCCTAATTCGCACAGAGAATTTACAAATGGGTTTTCTGCAATTGATTTAAAAGAGCAGCGATAAACCTTAACTAAAGGATTAATCTGGCTCAGATAAGCAGCCAATTTCAAGTTTAAGGGATGACTGTTATCAAGAATAATTGTCAGACCCATATTAGCTGTACTGCTGTGCAAGTCTAAGATGAAATCGGCTTGTTTATCTCCATTTAATGCTAGGGTATCCTGAATTAATTTAGCTTGCAAATCTTCGTAACTATTCAAAGTCGGATCTTGTAAATCTTGCTTGAGAAAACAGCGATTTAAATCTTTCTCTATATATCGTCTTCCGGCGGCAAAAGCATGAGGATTTGCCAACAGAGTGACCGTCTCAAAACTCGATCTAGTAATTAAATCGGGAAATTGGGCAAATTTTTGGACTAGGTAGGCTCCTGTAAATTCATTGCCATGAGTTCCACCGACAATTGCAACTCGATTAATCTGGTTCATGAGGCATTCACTTTGCCGATGCGATCGCGAGCGTGTGGTTGATTAAGATAAGACATATCAGGGCCATTGGGGATAATGCCGCCGGGGTTGAGTGGAAATAAGTTTCCGTAATAGTCTTGCTTCACGGTTTCTACGTCGCAAGTGTCAGCCACACCCGGAAGCTGATACAACTCACGTAGATAAGCTCCGAGATTTTGATAGTCTCGAATTCGCTGCCGATTGCATTTAAACAGCCCATAGTAGGCACTATCAAACCGAAATAGTGTTGTGAATAAACGCACATCTGCAAGTGTCAGATGTTCACCGCAGAGATAGCGATTAGTCTGCAATGCAAGTTCAATTTCGTCGAGAGTTGCGAACAGTTCATTACAGGCTTGATTGTATGCTTCTTGAGTCTGGGCAAAGCCACAGCGATACACCCCGTTATTTACCGCGTGATAAATTTTTTCATTCCACCAGTCAATTTTCTCTTTAAGTTCTTCTGGGTAAAGATTTAGCGTCGGATTGTTGGCGAACTCGTTAAATTCAGAGTTCAGCATAACGATAATCTCTGAACTCTCATTATTAACGATGCTTTTTGTTTCGTTATCCCATAGTACTGGCACTGTAGAGCGTCCACTGTAGCCGGGTTCTGCCTTTTGATAAAATTCAGCCAGTGTGCGACAACCTTCTTCTTCTTGGTTAAATATCCAACCGCCTTCAATGGGAGAAGGAGAAACAATACATACTGATATTACCGCTTCGAGTTTTTTGAGCGATCGCACAACCAAAGTTCGATGCGCCCAAGGACAACCCAATCCAACATAGAGTTTGTAGCGCCCCGTTGCTGGTGGGTGTGGATTCTCTGACTCTGTGCCAATGAACTTGCGAAACTGGCTATTAGGACGAATATATGCTCCCGACTGATTGCGAGGAGCAAGATTTGACATCATTAATTGCCACATACTCGTCCAGACAAACTTTCCTAGCCAGATAATCAGCTTGGGAGGAAGCGACTTACCTTTCTTCTTGGGGAGCTTTTTCTCGTCATCCATTGGAGTTGAGTTAGTCATGGCGACAATCTTGCTTTGGGAGCGATCGACGTTATCGTTGTATATGCTGTTAAATTTATAGTCGGTAGGTTCTCATACTTACATGCACCTTACTTTAACTCTACTACGCTTTGCCCGAACTATTGGATCTATATCTATATAGATACTGATATCGCCTTAAGTATTTATTAATCAGTTCCCAGTAAATCCTGTAAAAAACGATAACCTGCCTGTTCCAGATCAAGAGCAAGAGAAAAAGTCAAGCTGCGAATTCGGATGTTACCAACTTTGATGTTCAACGGTTCTGCCAAGGGCGCTGGATAAATTAGAATTGCCTCCTGACACCCTTTTGCCTCCGCATAGGCAACCATTTGATTAATATCAGCAGTCACTGGCTTAGAGGCAGCTTTGTACTTAGTATCTAACACATATCTGGCTATCCCCGTTGTCATATCATAGAGTACTAAGTCAATGTCAAAGTATAATGCTTTACCCTGACCTAAATAGATTCTTTCTTGGGACTGGATATCTAATGCAAGCGTTAGCAGTCCCGTTTTTTGATGCGCTTTCAACCACTCTGCCACAAAGCGTTCGTAGAGTTGCGACATATTAACCAAAAAGGGTAACGTCGCGTTTGCACCTGTTTCATGACTAGGTGCAATCTGTTCCAAAAAGAAGCGGCAAAGCGCGTGTAGGGGTCGATAGTCCTCATTCAGACGGTTGTACTGTCGTCCTATACAAGCTCTGGGATTGAATGGTTGCAATGTCACCAATCCCTGTAGTAGATGATACGCACGGCGCACTGTTGGCATTACCCGTTCCGTACACAAACCGCTACGGGCAATACACCAGAGTGTCCAAGCAAGAATTTGATTCTCTTCAACGTCTGCGGTATGTTCTTCATAATGGCACTGGATTTTAGTGTCCCACGGTCGAGTGACAAGCAGCCGTACATCAATACGTCCCCGAACATAAGGCAAATGTTCTGTCTTGGGAATGTAGGCGCAGTAGAAACCTTGACGGCCTCGGTTAAGAATGCGACGGGCTAAAATATCAGCCAGCCGTTCATAAAATTCTAAGAGCGTTTGACAATCAACCAGTCCTGATAAAAAGCGAAAACTTTTGAGGTCATAGGCATACTCCAGCATTCCCAGAAGATTACCTAGCTTGACTTTGGGGTGTAGGGCAATGTGAAAATCGCTCGTTAAGGGAATGTAACCAACCCATCCTTGGGCAGTTAGTCGCCAGCGATCGCCTGTTTTTGGAGAAGGGAAGTCCACACTGACTTGAGTATTGTAGTCACGCCACAACATTTCTCCAATTGCGTCGGGAAGTAGCGATCGCGGCAACAACTTGGGAACGTATTCAGTTAACTCTATTATCTGTGGTGATGTTTCAGTCATGGGTAAAATTGCTTCTTGACTTCGTTCCAGCGAAACTGATCTACTTTACTGGGTTGGTCAAAAAAATATTCTTCCAAATACGGCTCAATCTCCAGTTGCCAAACACTGTCAATCTGGTCAGCTAGGTCGCCTAAGAGAAAAAAGCTAATACCCACTTCATTGTGAGGATTACCAATTGCGTGGTTCAACTTTTTCAGCGTTTGAATCAACTTGTCCACGGGAAAATCACTATCTAAGTGATGGCTGCGGAGAATCTCATAGTTTGGGTAGAGAGGAATAAAAGCAAAGCGGCGGCGGATGGCATGATCTACTAGTGCAATTGAGCGATCTGCTGTGTTCATCGTGCCGATAATTCGTACATTGGCAGGAATGCTGAACACCTCACCTGCTTGCTGCCAAAGGCATTTTTTCGTCACGATACTCCAACAGATACATCAACTCACCAAAGACGCGGGCAACATTGGCACGGTTGATTTCATCTATAATGAGTACGCAAATATGCTGGCGACAAAATGCTTTGTAGCAGAAATCCAGAAACCGTCCATTAACCAGTGGATAATCAAGTTCTCCATCTATTCGTTGTGGGCGAATGCCTTGTACAAAGTCTTCATAAGTATAGGCGGGGTGGAACTGGACAATATCTACAAAACCATCACTGCCACCAGTCAGATATTTAGCCAGTTTTTTGGCAATATATGTTTTACCAGTGCCTGGAGATCCGTAAAATATTGCCTGCTTTTTACGCTCTATTGCCTTTAACCAGTTTAAAAGCGTCTCCTCTTCAATTCCGGTATCCAATGCACATTGACTTAGTGAATATTCTGGTTGCATTTCTATTGCTTCAACATCAAAAGATAATTCGCTAACCTCATCCATTGCGTAAGGTTTATTTCCTGTAAAATTATACTTTTTAACAGCAACTAGCCAATGACAAAACATATCGAACAAGTCATCATCTCGCATAGATGGTACACCAGTCTGACGCATATCAGGAACTAATTCTTGAATTAATTTTTGTCCTGTTGTGTTAACTGCTGGATATTCTGTTAGCTTCTGACTATAAGATTTATCTGTAAAGTAATTGATAACCTGTCGTGATTTATTATTAATTAGTAAAAAGTCATCTGGTCGGAGTGCATTCAGGATAGGTGTGAGCATTTCCGTTTGCAAGCCTTGGGTATAAGGCAATTCTGAAAATTCCTTACAAGCTTCTCGCAACAAAGTAGGGTTTTGATTACAGTGACGAATGAAATTAAAAATGGCTTGAGCTATATTCGGCCAGTCTTCTGATTTTGCCCAAAGAGCGCCTTCAAACCATTTTTTAATGTCTTTATCGATCGCTGGGTCATAATGTATCCAGACGTTTCTTTGACTGTTGTCAGGCGTTAGCGCGTAGGGGAGAAGCTGTAGCAAGACTACCTCGGTTATATCTTCTCCTGACTCATAGTCCGAGGCGATCGCTTTAAAATCCTCTTTCCCTTTCTGACGCTGCTCATGGTAAGCCTTCTGATGACGCAATCCAGCCTGGGTGTAAGGATAAGACCTGATAAATTCTTTAAATAACTTGATAAATTCGCTATTCTTCTCTAAAATCAAAACCTGTCGGTCAATATGTAGTTTTTTTGCACTCATTTAGTTATGAAATATACAAATAGCGCGGGAGAATGCATTTAAAGACTTAATATTAATTATTTGTGAGCGTTGATAGATTTTCCCCACCTAAAAGCATAATAGTTTCATATTCTTTCTCATTAAGATAACGATAGCTTTGAGGCGGACGCAAGTAAGATATTTTGTCTTTTAACCGATGTAGTTCAATAGGATTTTCAAATTTTTTTGCATTTATAAAATAAATTCCTACGGCAAGTGATGCACCTTTATAATATTCATAAAAATCTTGACGTTTGATACCAGCATGGTCTTTAACTTGTTTCCATAATTCTTTTAACTCATTTTTTGAGGCTAATTTTTCAATAACAAAATCTACCTCAAAAAAGCCTAAAAAAGTTTTTTTAGGAGATGATACATACACAAAAACAATATCTCCTGTTTTTACACGAGTTCTTACTCTACGTAATTCTACTTTTTTTGTTCGTTCTTCAAAAATTTTATTGGCATACTCAGGTTTAACTGAGATTAATAATATGTGACATGGCATGATAAATTTTTACAAAATTATCTATTTCCTAAATTATACAACTTTATAAATGACTCATTATTAATTTTATTGGGCGAGGCAAGCAACAATTTATCTTTATCCAAAACTTGCTGTAATTCTTGAAAAGATATATGATTGTTAAATAATTCTGTATCACTAAATCGAATCGCCATAATATTACCATTTTTATCTGTCTGTATCTTCTCAATATCTCTTTCATTGTAAACTCCTAATCTTTGAAAACGTCGGTAAAGTTCTTTAGATTTACCTATAATTACCTCGTCTACATAAGAACAAGCACCAATATAACCGACATACTGAAAACCTTTACCTCTCCCTTCACCTTGAGTTTCACTCACATACCAAAGAATTCGACAAGGGGCATTTAACCCTCTAGAGTTTTGTATGGCTCGATAGTAAACTGCTTCACGATTAAATGCTAATTCTGCTTTCGAACCAAATCCAGGCAAAGCAAGCATTTGATTCGCTAAATGTTCATCAAATAAATATGAAGCCCATCTAGGTTGAATAGGGATAATAAAGGTAGCAATTTCAGAATCAGTAATTTTTGCAGGAAAAAGAAATCGTTCAATATCTACTGATGATTGAGCATCTATAACTATATTTTCGTTGTTAATATTATTAGCAAGTTCACTAATAAAATTATATTCATCTCCAAAATTAAAGGCTAAATTAGTAAGATAGTCTGATAATTGGGAAAAAGCTTTTACAACTGATAAGTTTGCTTTAACCCATCCATTTGAAACTTTGACAAAAGCATCTTCTTGAATAGCTTCAGTAATAGTTATCTCAAGATATGGGTCAGTTATTCTTGTAAAATTTCGCTGTTCATGAGCGGATTTTAATATAGATTTAAAAATTATATGACGTGCAAGTGTAGACGACAGATTATGATTACCAACTCGAATTATCGGAATTTCTAGTTCATGCTTTTTCTGCTTTCCATACACAATTAAAGCAAGCAGATTCTTATTTGACTCTCTCACAACAATGCATTCAAATTTCTCATGTTCAGCTAAATAATGTCGTAGTTTTTGCTGAAAATCTGTTTTATTTTCTCTTAATTTAGAGTTATAAAAATAATTAACTAGCAAGTCTTCTTGTCCACTTTTTACCTGTATTTGTTCTAACGTTGTACCAGAAATCCGTACAGGTTGGTAGTCAGGTTTATCCCGAAGTTCATCTAGCTGATTTATAAGTGTTTCAGGGTGAATAACAGACAATCTAAAGTTTTCATAGATTATATCTGCTAAATTTAACAATTGCTGATCTCTACTTAAAAATACATGAGATTTGGATGTGATACTCCTAGCAATATAACGTAATTTATATTCATTAAGTACAAAATTATGTTTAGTAATTATTTCTTTTAGAAGATTTAAATTTTTCTCTAATCTCTGATTGGCGCAAGGTAAACAAGTAAAAGATTGTGCAAAACAATGCTGATTATCCCTCTCTTGATTGTTATTAATTCGGTTAATTTGATTAAAAATTTCATCATTAATGCACAAATTTAATTCAGTCTGCACCCAGTCAGCTAGTAATATATTTTCCTCTTCACTATCAAGATTTTCATGATTTTCCTCAGCATATAAGTCCAAGAAAATATCAGGAGCAATCATTGCACACAACTTAGACTCAAGTTGCTGCTGAATCATTGTAGACAATAGAGGAAGAGGATTGTGTTCTAATACCCAAATAGTAAGTTTCTTATTTTTAGCCTTAGCTTCTACATCCAAGGTGGGAATAAAGCCAAAGCTCGACCACATACCTTGTAGGTCATAATCGCGACGGCACTTTAGCTTAATTCCGCGAGAAGATGTTGTTATTTGTTTAAGGTGATCGACAAGTTGTTTGGCTATTCCCTTACCTCGACATAAAGGATCAATACACAGATGAGTGATAGCAAACCAGTCCCGCGAACGTCGATATAAGAGATAAGCAACACAGCCACCTTCAGAATCAAGCGCTACAAGGATTTGACGATGCGCTGCTCGTTCCTCAAATGCTCCTTTGGGCAAGTTACCAAGTGTTTTTGAGTTAGCTCGCCACAGTTTTCTGACTGTTTCTAGATATGGGGAATGATTATCTATCGGTTCAATTTTGAACTGTACGTCAGTTTTCACTTTTTGCTGACCTTTTCCAGTTTCATGGCGGCTTTTTTCTTTCATAGCAAAGTTGTCACCTTGTCAATGCGGTAAGCTGTCTGTAATAGAGTATAGAATATAGCTAAAAACAAAGACTTTCACTGTTATAGCAAAAGACCGAAGTGATTGCCGAAAGGTTATTAAAAATAGAAGGAGCGTTCGCTTATTTTTGCACAGATTATCAAAAATTAAAAATAGTTTATTCAATTTCAGAATCTTTATCTACTTTGTAAGCCTGTAATAAATATTCTCCATTGAAGTGGATGAGATGAGTAGAATCTTCAGCAACCCAAACATCGGTTTCCCAAGCAATGTCAGCCAAATACTCTACCATCGCTTTCCGACTTAAAAAAGTTGTCACCATTACCAGGGGAATTTTTATATCAGCAAAGATAACTTCAAGTTCTTTCTTCCGTTTAAGGTTAATTGGGCCATGAGAAGTTACAGCTTCAATTAAAACTAGCCAATCATTTTTTAAATGATGGATAATCACATCAGGCATTTTTCCATGAGAATCGATAGTAACACCTAAATCTCTCAATGCCACTTCATTAAAATGCGCGAATTTCTCATCTGTATCACCAACATAAATCAGTTTTGCTCCAGGTGTAAAACGTTCTGCAAACTCCTTAATAATCTTTTCAATCAGAATATTCTGTCCACCTGGCGATAGAGTTTTCACCTCTCCTTCAATCACTATCGGAATACGTGATAGTTCCCGTTCCTGAGCATATCGTTTTTTCAAAGTTTCAACTGAAGCCAAGTAAGTATGAATACTCTTTTCCCATTCAATAGTTCCATAAGTACGTAAGAGTTCAAGCGCACTTTCTTCAATCTGATATACTGTTTTCGGACTGTTAATGGGACGTTCAGCTGCATCTGGATTTACAATTATCAAAGCCGCATCTAAGAATTGATGGACTGTTTGACGGCGAACAGTTTCCCGCGTATTAGGTTTATATGTTTTGCCATAGTGCAGTGCCATAAATTCCATCATTGGCGTAATTCCCATTAGGGGAGATGCAGCGCTTTCCCAAGGAACAGTCGGCTTTAAATCAAGTAAAGCCAAAAGAGTTAAGGCTGAACGTTCATTAATTTGTGCCCGTGGAAGTCCAAGTTCAATTAGAATTTGCAGTGCTTCATCAATACGAGTTTTAATTATTAAGGGGTTATTTTCAGACTTGTTGTTCATACTCAATAACTCTTCTTGCACAAGTAGATCAATTTCTTTTTGTGATGGAAAATGCTCAGTAATATATAGCCCTACGGTCATTAGTTGTGCTATTGTCGGATATTTTAAATTTCGTAAATCGGTTGCATTAACCTGAGTATGTCCATTAAATAACCGAAAAAATGCGTCAACGAGACTAGAGTTAAGATAAGCAGCAAGACCACGTGCTAGGGTAAGATTAAGTCCTCTTCCATCCTTGTGGAAATAATTCAAGTGATTTTCAAAACCTACCCAAGAACAATTAATTCGATTAGCATCATACACAACGGCAACAACTCGTTTTTTTTCCTCTTTTGAGGAGAATCGTTTAGTCAAAACATAATGTTCATTTGGTACTAAAAGAGAAATAGTCTCTTCGGTATATACCAGAGCTTGATGCTTTTTAGTTACCTTGGGATACTCAACATATCCTGCTGAAAAATTCAATGGATAAATCAAAGGAACAGTGTCTTCTTTTGGCATTAAACACAGATATTCTTTAGCACGAAAATCTACAACACGTCCCGTTGATACAGTTAATTTTAGGTCTTTTAATGTACAGGTAAAATTAGCCATTTGTTCAATGACCTGCTGACTTAGTGTATCGGGGATAATGTGGATAAATTGTTGCAAGTCGTTGGGAAGAACTATCTCTGTATAAGCTAATGAATTGGACAACATAAAATCATCATCAGCATTTGAACTTTTACTGATGATTACATTGTCAAATTTTGATTTTTGTTTAACAGCATGAATAATAATTATTTCCTGCAAAACTTCATCGTCACTAAAAGCTTCCTGTCTGGAATCAAAAAGATGTATCTGGTCTAAAGCCATGATTTCCAAAAACATTCTGCGGAAGTCTCTAAAATATGGCCCATTACAGAAACTACGCGGCGAAATAGCTACAAGCTCTCCTCTTGATTCAAGAAGCTGAACTGTAGCAGCGATAAAACCTGTATATAGATTGCTGGTTTCTAATCCTATAGAACGTAACAAATCACGAACTTTGGAATTAGCGTTAATTTTTAAATATGGGGGATTGAGAATAGCGTGGGTAAATCTGCCATTGTCAGGATTATCGAACAAACTAGGCTGAAGAAGTCTGACTGCATCTTCAATAAAATCCGTGTCTCGAATCTCATAATTTAAAGATATCCCAGCTATTTGACATTCTCTATCACATAATTTCAATGTCTGATGCAAATACCCAATCAGAAAAGGATCGATTTCATAGGCAACAATATCTAAATTGGCTGGGCGTTTTTGGCTGTGACAAAGTTTAGCTACAAAGGCTGCAAGTAATGAGCCAACTCCTGCTCCAGCATCAAGTAGAGATATTTGAGTACGATCGAATTTGCCAAACATCCCAACCATTAATTCTGCTACTGGAGCAGGAGTCAAAAATTGGCCCAGTTTTCCTTTTTGCTTTTGATCTTGTTTCAATGTTGCAGCAATCCTCAGAAGGTCTACTTCACCGAGTAAGTTTCTGGCAGAACATTTCGACAAGCTTTTAAATTCCAACGGCTTGTGATGATTGTCTATAGACTCTCTACTGCTTGATAGGAACATCACGGCTCATTTTCACAGAACAAAAACCAACTTTATCAGGTTTTGAATTTACGCCATGATATTTTAAGGACAAACCGATGCAAGAAGCGTCTCTTTTTCCAAAAATTATTTTAAAACTATGCTTCAGGCTAAAGTCTTCGTCACTCGTCGCCTACCCATCGAATTAGAGCCACTGCGATCGCTCGCTATTGTCGAAGTTTGGCCAGAACGCCAACCCCCTCCCTACGAAATTTTACTAGAAAAAATCAAGGACATAGATGGATTGCTATGTCTGCTGACTGACCAAATCGATCGGCAACTCATCGAGTCTGGAAAACTCAAAGTCATCAGTCAAATGGCGGTGGGTTACGATAACATTGACATTGCCGCAGCCACGGCACGAAAAATTCCCGTCGGTAATACCCCTGGGGTGTTAACCGATGCTACCGCAGATTTTGCCTGGGCATTACTAATGGCAGCTGCACGGCGCGTAGTAGAGGCTGATCGGTTTACTCGTGCAGGTTTGTGGCAGACTTGGGAACCAGATTTGTTATTGGGGCTAAATGTTACGGGTGCTACCTTGGGGATTGTTGGTTTTGGGCGAATTGGACAAGCGATCGCTCGTCGTGCCAAAGGGTTTGAAATGCAGATTTTGTATACGAGTAGGCAACGATGCAGCCCAGAGTTAGAACAATTTTTAGGTGTGGAGTTTGCTCCGTTAGAACACTTACTGCAAGAATCAGATTTTGTGACACTGCACACACCATCGGCTGATGATACTTATCATTTAATTAGCGATCGCCAATTTGAATTGATGAAGCGATCGGCTATTTTGATTAACACGGCGCGAGGAACTATTGTAGATCCAGATTCTCTGTATCGCGCCCTTGCCAGTGGTCAAATCGCTGCTGCGGCTGTAGATGTCACCGAACCAGAACCGATTCCTAGCGATAGCCTGTTATTGACCTTAGAAAATCTAATTATTGCACCTCATATCGGCAGTGCCAGCCGTCAAACGCGCTCAAAAATGGCAACAATGGCGATCGCTAATTTAATTGCGGGATTGAGGGGCGATCGCTTGGCTAATTGTGTCAATCCTGAAATTTATAATTCATAATTCACGCCTGATGTGAATTATAAACGCCCTTAATCTATCAAATCTCGCTTTTAAAAAGGCTGATATCGCACTGAAAAATTAAAGCCGTTATCTTGCAGCGAACTACCGCGATCGCTTGTGCTAATGGTATACCATAGTCTGCACGCAATACCAAACCGTTAAAAGGTTGCCAGTTCAAGCCCAACCCCAAGCTAGCAATAGTTTGCGGGTCGGCATTAATACCGCGATTATTCCAAGCTGTACCGATGTCAAAAAACGGGATTAGCTGTAGTGTCTCCACATTATTATCGTGAGCAAGAAAAACACTCCCTTGTTCTGAACCGACGCTAGTTGATTGGTTATTTGCAAAGGTAACGCCAAGGTGGAATGGTGGCGATTCGGTAATTGTCACCTGTAAAATATTATTTCCGGGAGTGCTACCTGCGGTTAACTCGGCATTAACTCGTTGAATCACGGCGTAACGAAAAACAACCTTTAGCAGAGATGCGGGGATTATTAAATTTCATTCAGTTGGTTTCCCAGACAAATAAGAGCAAATTTATTAATGATGAGGAGTTTAACAAAGCCCTGAAGGATGCTTTAAAAGTTCTCGAAGCTTTGTCCGATTCCGCCACAAAAGTCTATCGGGCAATTGATTTAGCATACTTGCAACGCGATGCTAAAGGAACTTCACCCTTTACCTACTGTCCAAGTGGGCTGGTTTTATCTGGTGATAATGAAGCATTAAATTTGCTTGAAAACTCAGTATTAACGAGTCGCGGAAGTCCCCACCTTCAATGTACTCATAAGGTGGGGATTGTGAGCGGGGGATAAGGATTACATCTGGAATTGATTTTTTACACAGTAAAAACAAATTCTGGATGTATGACAAATCCCCAAAATTTTCTGGTAAGATATACACTGTCTTGACCATCAATGCCGCAAGCGAAAACCAAGCTAATAGGTATATGTTGCAAGAGAAAGATTTGGGTCTTGGGGACCAGGACTCCTGCCCTTGGAGGGAATGTCAGACCAAAAAAACTACAGAGTTTTAGAGGCTATTCCCGATGAATTGGGAAGCTCAGACTTCAGCCGTAGGCAAGTCTAAGTAGTTCACCAAGTAAAAAATTACAAGATGATCGCCTAATTTCTTATGCTAATGGTGCTTTGGGTCATTTCTGGGAATGTAGGTGCCACACTAGGATTAGCTGGAGTTGCATTGCAAGTTGGGGTTAAAAGTGCGATCGCATCTTTGTGGAGTGTTACCGATCAATCGACATCCGAACTAGTCAAAACATGTACTACAAGGCGGAAGTCAAAAGGGACGCATAACTATGCGTCCCTAAAGCAAATTGGGGGTTGCATATTTGCGGGATGATTTTACTATTTTTGTGGGATGGGCAACATGAGCGTCCCTTGTATTTCCGGGCGGGCAGGATGCCCACCCCACAAGAATCATCCCTTAATTCAGCAACGCCGCAAATTGCGTAAACCTTTAGAAAGTGAAAGTTGTTCTCAGCGTACCGATAATTGCATCATCGTTATTGCTGTTTTGACCAGGAGAGGTCAACCAGATTACGCCAGGGGTGATTGAGATATTATCTGACACGCGATACTTGTAAAAGCCTTCAAAGTGATAAGGTATATCATTACCAGTACCAGCAAAAGCTCCTCCTCGGTTACGGGCATAAGGTTCTGCACCAGCAAAAATCCCTAAAACATTACCTTTTTTACCGAAGTCAGGTAAGGCTACCCCAAGACCGTAGCTCCAAGCTTCATAATCATCACCAGCACCAAAGCCTGTGACATCGTGGTAAGAAACGAAGCCACTGACTGACAGTTTGTCGCTGGGTCTGAAAGCTGCTTCTATACCGTAAGAATTACTGGAAGATCCGTTTAGGGTAGTTAGAGTGTTAGCTTGACCAGTACCTACGACGCGGTTAGTACTACCCAAACCACCACCTAGATCGAATAAATTACCACCCCCAGCACCATGATAACCATGAACGTAGGTAGCAGCTATAGATAAGCGATCGCCAACACTAAAGTTCAATTGTCCCAAGGCTGCATAGTTACCCTCTAACAAACCTTGATTTGTTCCAGGATTATTAGCATTTGATGCCAAGTAGCCTATAGTCAGTGAACTTGGTTTGAAAAAATTGCCACCCTTACCAAAGGGTAAAGTCAGTGCCGCACCTGCACCACCACCAATACGATAAATCGGACTTTCAGAAGCAAAGGTAGACAAAGCACCATTACCGCCATCAAAATCCTCAAAGTAAGGGTTGTTAGTGGCAACATAATCGCTATGAATACCTCCGGTGCCGGCAAAGTAAACTTGGGCTGGGCCTATGGGTACGTAATAAGCTAGCCAGTCGATAATCACACTGTTGTTACTAGTGCTGCCGAGTTGAAATGTTTGCGTACCTTCAGCAGTATCGATAGCACCACCACCATTCCCTACTTGAGTAAAGGCTAGTGCATTCCCGGCTGCAAGACGGGTGTGTAAAACGTCTTTACCCGTGAAGCTGGTTTGCAAGTCTAAACGTACCCTATCTTGGAAGACAGTATTATTGGCATCGCCACTATTATTGCCAAAAATATCAGTAACGGCAAAAATGGCTTCACCCACCAATTTCGTGGTAGTGGAAAACTGATTAGCTTCAAGTTCCGCAGTCCGTGCTTCTACAGAATCTACTCGACCACGCAGAGTTGCCAGTTCTGCCGAGAATTCCTCTTGCAAACGCTGGAGAGTCGCCAAATCCTGTTTTGTCACCAAGTCAGCAGTTGCTGTCGCAATCAGTTCATTAACTCGATCTAAGCAAGCATTTAAACCTGCGGCAAACTCATAACGAGTCAGTGCCCGATTGCCACGGTAAGTAGAATTTGGGTATCCAGCAATACAACCGTAGCGCTCAACCAGGGATTGCAAAGCTTGGAATGCCCAATCAGTCGGCTGTACATCAGAAAATTGAGAAACTGATGTGACTTGAGACAGTGAATTCTGGTTCTTGCCTTCGTTGCTGTAGCGATTAACCTCTTCTAAAACCTTATTTTCATCAGTCTTTTGAGCAACCAATTGCTGATTAACTTTTGGTTGCTCTGTTTGAATGAATATTGAAGCATTAGCAGCTATTGGCTTTGTATCTTCAGAAGAGCTTGCTACTTCAGCAGCTATAACCTTAGCGGAAACCAACACCGTCACTCCCAAAACTACTGGACTTAGTACCAGAGTTTTCCACAATAGATGAGACATTTTTATTTTCCTTTTCCAAAAAATAACCAAAATCAGTTGGTTCAAGAAAAAGAGAACAAGTGATTATTCTACTTGTTGGGAATCTTATCAGATTGCTGTTACCTAAGCTATATATCTAAGAAATTTTTTCTAGAACGGGAATTGTCAAGTTTTGCAGATATCTTATTTGCCAAAGGTTGAGTTTATAATAAGGAAATTTCGGGCGTTTTTGTGCTATTTATGGACTTTAGCTTCTTGTTTTTAACCCTGATTTGCGTTTGTTGCTTTTTATCTTTAAATTTATTCCTGAATCAAGAAAGTTTATTTCTATATGGGGTTTTGCTCATAAATTAGTAATTATTGATTGTTAATTATTTTGAACCTCCAACCTGCCGAATGTCGGATAAATCAATACTGTTCAGTTAAGCCCAAAATCCTTAGTAAAGACACAAAAATTTACTTCTTACCGCTGCACTAACGCGTCTCTACAGGTTGAAAATCAGTACCAAAAATCTTTATCCAATGGGATTTGGATATAAATGTTAGTGTAAATAATCTTTAATAGTAGCCAGTTTTGTGTCGGGATAGGCTATTTTCAAGCACATCTCCATCCTTATTTAAGTCTTTGATTTAAGCAGATAATTTTTCATAACTATCAGCAGTTGTTGCTTCTAATCCCAGAATGGGATACACATTTGGTTCAGATGTTCCGTGTATTGTCAGAAGCAGAGCGTCGATTAAGGCTTTGGCTTTAAGCAGCGTTTCCTGAAACTCCATTTCCGGCTCAGAAAGGGCTATGATTCCGCCACCGATACCAATGGAGGTTTGATTGGGAGTCAAAACAGCAGTCCGAATCACAATATTCAAATCGGCTGAACCATTCAACCCCAAAAAGCCGATCGCACCTGAATAGACTCCCCGCGCCTCTTGTTCTAAGCGATCGATAATTTGCATGGTGCGGATTTTCGGCGCACCAGTCATCGATCCTCCGGGAAATGCAGATCGCACGCAATCCACCGCTTGTAAATCTGAACGTAACCGCCCGCGTACTGTTGTCACCAACTGATGTACTGTTGGGTATGTTTCCACATCCATTAATTTTGGTACGTGGATGCTACCAATTTCACAAACTCGTCCCAAATCATTGCGTAACAGATCGACAATCATCAGATTTTCAGCTCGGTCTTTTTCGCTGTTGCGTAGCTTCTCACGGAGGACGAAATCGGCTTCGGGGGTTTCTCCTCGTGGTAGCGTTCCCTTAATAGGCTTAGTTTCTACCCATCCTTGGCGATCGATCCGTAAAAACCTTTCTGGAGATGAGCAAGCGATCGCAATTTCACCAAAGCGTAAAAATGCAGAGTAAGGAGCAGAATTGATTTTACGTAATGTGCGATAGAACGTTAATGGATCGGGGGTTGCATCGGTGTAAAGCTGATTAGTCAGGCAAACTTGATAGGTTTCTCCTTCGTGAATTTCGTCTAAGCATTGCTGAATATCTTGAATGTAATTTTGGTAAGTGCGACTCAAACGGAATTTAACAGGCTGACAACTTTCTTGGGGTACAACGGAAGAAAGAGGATTTAAAGTTTCGAGTTTTTGTTGGATAGTATCAAACCAAGTTTCTACCTGTTCCGTTTGTCCTTTTTTGATTAATTGCAGCAAATAAAGACACTGTTCTTGATGATCGATCGCAATCATGCGATCGGCTAGTAAGAAAATTGCATCAGGTAATGGTGAAGAATGCACCAATGACGATCCACACTCCGCCTTAAGTTCATAGCCAAAATAGCCAACAAATCCACAGTTAAAATCAAAAGGTAACTCATCAGATTGACAAAATCGGCAGTCTATTTCCCGCTTCAAATACTCAAAAATACTTTCGGTGCGACGAGTCACTGTATCTGATTGTGTGACGATCAGTTCTTGCATTTTGGTATGATATCGCACCAATAAACTGTTTTCTCCGCTGCCATCACCCATAAACGAGAAGCGAGATAGACCAAGTTCTACACGGCTGCTATCTAGCCAAAAAGCATTCGCTGCATCCTTAAACAGCTGTACAAATATCTGTTCTGTATTTGGGCAGATATCTAACTTGCGCGTATACAATTCAAACTTATCTTCCTGTTTTTGGCATGGTTTATCCATAACAGGAGTAACAGATTCATATCCAATCCAATATTGCTTTTGTGGACTTTTTGACTCTGCCAAAAGGCTTTCAGACCCTGCCCCTCCTACCTCCCCCTCCTGCCTCCTGCCTCCTACCTCCTGCCTCCTTGACGATTTCTTTGTAAATTGCAGCGTAATATCTCGAAAGTTTTCTAGTAATTTTTGCCCATATTCTGTACAGATAGACTCTGGGTGAAACTGCACACCCCAAAAAGGTAGATGTAGATGACGCAATCCCATCACCAATCCTTCTTCAGTCCAAGCAATTTTTTCTAGACACTCAGGTAGTTCATTAGCAACTAACAACGAGTGATAGCGCACCACAGAAAAATTACCAGGAATACCTTGAAACAATTCCGAATTATTATGATAAATTTTACTGATTCTACCGTGTCGAACTTCCGGTGCATGAATCACTCTTGCACCATATAGGTAGCCAAGTCCTTGATGCCCCAGACAAACTCCCAACAAGGGTACATCCACATTCTCAATTATCTGTCGGCAGACTCCAAAATCTTCTGACCTTCCTGGACGACCGGGGCCAGGTGAAATCACAATGTTGTCAAACGCAATTTCTTTCAATTCATCCCAATTAAGCTGATCGTTATAAATTACTAGAGGTAGTTCCCCATTTACCTCGGCAATCATCTGGTAAAGATTAAATGTATATGAGTCATAGTTATCAATAATTAGCGTTTGCATACATAGTCAATTAGCTATCACATAGAAGGTTTTTGCATCTAGAATAGCACCTAGATCATAACAATTCTATGTGAGGCTGTGCTTTATTCATCTAGAGGCAATTCATGAATTGCCCATTAAATGTCCAAGGGTATACATCAGCGTGAAGTTGCGATTTCCTCCATAACTAGGTCGAAATAAGTTTTTGACTAGTGATTCTAGCTTGCGATCGCCCAGGCACGGATGTGCTATGAACTGAGAAGGGCAGGTACGCGATCGCACAACCAGAGCAGCACCAATTGGAGGTATCTTTAACAATAGCGGCGACTTGTTTGCAGTCTTTGGAGTAGCCAGTTCGAGTTATATAAATGAAACCAGAGTGCAACAACCCTATTTACCAATCATACTTTGTAGTTTATATTACTATGATTTGGGGTTCTGGTGGCTATGCTTTTTTTCTGCTGGTAACTAGAAACAAGATTAATTATTCGCTTCTTCGCATGTAGTTTACGCGAACTACTTCTTTTTGTCCAAAGTCCAATACCTTAGTAGTTTTATCAAACATTTTTACTCATACAACAAATCTAATGAGCAACAGCGCCACCAGTTGGCTTCACCTTTTTGAGGAATAAAATAGCAATCCCACTGAGTAATAATGCAATACCAATAAAGTAGAAACAATCGTTAAAAGCCATTACAAATGCTTCCCGGCGGACGATGTTGGATATAGATGCGATCGCTTGATTTTGGGCTGTACTTAAATCTGCTCCGCGACTAATAAAATACTGTGTCATTTGGTCAATTCGCTGCTGAGTTTCTGGGTTATATAAAGATACTCCATCACCCAACCTATTCGAGTGAAATTGCTCTCTGTTAGCTAATAAAGTGGCTAAAGAAGCAATTCCGATAGAACCGCCCAGATTCCGCATCATATTAAATAAACCACTTGCTGAACCTGCTTCTTTCGGACTCAAACCAGCAGTAGCAATAGAACTAAGCGGTACCATAATTAAGGGTTGTCCCATTGCACGGACAAATTGCGACCAACGTAATTGATCTAATCCTGTTTCATTAGTCATGCCAGAGTTCATAAATGCACTGATGGAAAACAAAGTCACACCAAAAGCTACCATTAACCGCACGTCAATGCGTTGCATCAATTTTGGTATGAGAGGAATAATAAACAGTTGAGGAATACCAGCCCAAATCAATACTTCACCAATTTGCAGAGCATTGTATTTTTGAATTTGAGCGAGATACAACGGTAAAATATAAATTGAACCATACAATCCTACTCCCAACGACACATTGACAATACTGGCTAAACCAAAGTTCCGCCTAGACAAAAGCCGTAAATTAATAAATGGTTGTTTACGAGTTAATTCTATAAAGAAAAATATTGCTAAAAAAATTGCCGCAATTACACTTAAACGTACAATTAATGCTGAACCAAACCAATCTTTGCGGCTACCTTCTTCTAAAACAACTTGTAGGGAACCTAAGCCAATAGCCATTGCAATAATTCCCCACCAGTCACCTTGTTTAAGTAAATTAATTTGGGGTTTTTCTTGCTTGATTCCGTACCAAACACCAGCCAGCATTAATGCTCCTGGAATTACATTTATATAAAAGTTATATTCCCAACCAAAATTTTCGGTTAACCAACCTCCTAATGTCGGGCCAATTGAAGGTGCAAAAACTGCACTAAACCCAAATGCAGCAAGTCCGACTGATTGTTTTGATTGGGGTAAAGTTGTTAAGACAACTGTCATAGCAGTGGGAATTAATACTCCTCCGCTAAAACCTTGTAAGACTCGAAAGAAAATCATGGAATTGAGATCCCACGACCAGCCACAGCAGATAGAAAAGAAAATAAATAGTGCAGTATTGACTAACAGATAACGCCGCAGAGAAAATACCCGTGATAACCATCCTGTTAGAGGAATTACCACAATTTCTGCTACAAGATACGCGGTAGAAATCCAAGAACCTTCTTCGAGAGTTGCTCCTAAACTTGCTTGAATATCTTGCAGTGAAGCATTAGTTATTTGAATATCCAATACCGCCATAAATGCACCAAGCATACTAGCTAATACACCAATCCAGGTTTTTAGCGGTACATACTCTGGTGGTAAAGCAGGATTTTGCCCTTGCTGACGAATTACACCTGTATTAGCCATAACTTTGTTCCAGTTTCAAGGTTAAGTAGCAAAAAACTTGATTATTAAATCTTATACCAATATGTTCTTTTCCTCTGCGTGAGCTTGCATCAGCAACGCTAAAAATTAAAAAATAATTGCTATAGAAAGCCCCATCAACATAAATATAAATTTAACTGCTGTTATTTGTCTTAAACTTCTTGAGTCGTAATAATCCCCTTTTGCTCATAAATTGGACGCATTATTTTCCTTAAAGCAGGTAACTGTCTGCTAAAAATGATTGACCCTAAAATACAAGCTATGCCATCAATAATTAAAGTATTGGGAGCGCCAATACGACTTGCTAATAAACCTCCTAATAAATTACCCACGGGAATCATTCCCAAAAATGACATTGTGTATAAGCTCATCAATCGTCCGCGTTTATCGTCTTCAACAATGGTTTGCAAAAATGTGTTGCTAGCAGCAATCTGAAGAATTGTTCCTAAGCCAACAAATAACATTGTAAATAAAGAGAGTGGTAAAAATCTAGATAAAGAAAAGGCAATTAAACCAGTTCCTAGAATTGCTGGAGCTAAGGCAATCAATTTACCAATTCCTAAGATTGTTTGGCGGGTAGCTAGATAAATACCACCAGTTAAGGCTCCAACTCCAGATGCCGCCATCAAAAAGCCCAAACTTTCTGCACCACCTTTGAGAACTTCTTCAGCAATAACGGGGACGAGAATAGTATTTTGCAGTCCCATCAGGCTGACTAAAGCTGATAGCAATAAGACGGATCGAATCGGTGAGAAACTAAAGGCATATACAAATCCCTCTTTGACTTTTTGCAAGGGATTACCGTCAGTTACCGAATTTTTCCAAGGTTTAACTTTCATTGCCAATAAAGCGGCAATTACAGCAACGTAGCTCAAACCATCAATTAAAAAACAATAGCCAGTTCCAACCCTGGCAATTAATAAACCCCCGATCGCAGGGCCAATTAATCGCCCACCATTAACCATTGTGGAGTTAATCGCGATCGCATTGGCTAAATCTTCTCTATGTTCAACTAATTCTGGCACAAAAGCTTGGCGGGCTGGCGCATCTAAGGCGTTAATAAATCCTTGCAACAAACTCAAGGCGATGATGTGCCATACCTCAATCACTCCAGTTAACGCCAGCGCTGCTAATGTTAATGATTGAATCATCGCCAAGATTTGCGTACCAATTAAAGTACGATACCGAGAAAAGCGATCTACAAATACTCCGGCAAAGGGAGCTAAAAAAAAGTTAGGAATTTGACTAGAAAATCCCACAACTCCTAGCATTAATGGGGATTTTGTCAAGTCATAAACTAGCCAAATTGTGGCAAGTTGCGTCATCCACGTCCCAATTAGGGAAATACCTTGCCCAGCAAAAAACAGCTGGTAGTTTCTTGACCTTAATGCAGGTAGTAGCGATTTTTTCATTTCAGGCTTGTTTTATACCAATCTGCTTTCATAGATATCATCTCACCTCATCTCTATACGCCTCTCTTTAGATGTAGGAGAATGTCATGGACAGAAAGAGGTTTTTCATCTTGTTTACAGGCAATTTCGTATTTAATGATGTCCGGTTGATTACTTACTAAACCCCAATAACCCCACCCCGCCAAAGCTACGCTTTGTTTCCCCTCTCGAAGAGCCTACCGTGTACACACATCTTTGTATAAAACCAAAATCGTTGAAGATCCCCCTAAATCCACGCCACTTGCTCCACTTGGGGAGACCCCAAGACCGCAGTGGCTCCCCTTAAAAAGGGGGACTTTGACTCTGGTTCCCCCCTTTTTTAAGGGGGGCTAGGGGGGATCTAAACGCTGTGAGGCAACTCTCAAAGACTTGTGTGTACACCGTAGCCCGAAGAGCGGGGAGGGGTTCTTTTATTATGGGTAATTTGGGGGACATGATATTACTTGACTTCCACCGCAACTTCCGCAGACATCCCAGGAGTAATCCGCGATTCGTATCCTTGAATGCTCTTTTGATCGAAAACTACTTTTACTGGAATGCGTTGGACAACTTTAGTAAAGTTACCTGTAGCATTGTCCGGTGGCAATAAGGCAAACTGAGCGCCGGAAGCTGGCGAAATACTTTCAACACGACCGATAAAGGTGTGATGAGGGAAACTATCTAGCTTGATTTCTACTGGCTCTCCTGGCCGCATCTTTTCTAATTGAGTTTCTTTGAAGTTTGCAACTACCCAATAGCTGTTATCGACGATCGCCAATAATGGTGTTCCTACTGCGACTCGGTTGCCAACTTCCACGTTTTTCCTACCTACCCGTCCGGCACTGGGGACGGTAACATTGGCATAAGATAGTTGCAATTGTGCGTCTTTCAGCGATGCTTCTGATTGCGCGATCGCTGCTTTTGCCGCTTCGTATTGACTACGCTTAACTGTGGTATCTTGTCCGCCAGCGGTAGCTTGTTGCAATCCTCCCTTAGATGCTGCCAATTTAGCTTGGGCGTTAGTAACATTTTCTTGCGCCTGTGCTAATTGAGATTGGGCTTGGGCAACACCAACTTTGGCGGAGGCGAACTTAGCTTTGGCTTGTTCTACTCCCTGAATCGCGGCGTTTTTCTGTGCCGTAGCTACATCATAAGCAGCCTTGGCTGTGTCTAGTTGCTGACGAGGAATCGCACCTGTTTTATACAATTCGTTGTAACGATTGTAATCTGCTTGGGCTTTTGACAAATTCGCGTTTGTTTGCGCTACTTGCGCTTGGGCAGCGGGAATCCCAGCTTGGGCTTCTTGCACTGCTGCTTGAGCGGCGGGAATCCCAGCTTGGGCTTCTTGTACTGCTGCTTGGGCTGTAGAAATTGCTGCTACTGCACCACTGACATCTCCTTGTGCTTGAGTTGTCTTACCAGTGGTGGTTTGTGAAGTTAAAGCAATATTTGCTTGGGCGGCTTGTGCTTGACCACGAGCATTTTCTAAGGCTGCTTGTGCTTGTTGTACCTTACTTTGATAGTCCCGTGGATCTAACTTCACCAACAATTGTCCCGGTTGCACCAGTTGGTTGTCATTCACCAGCACTTCACTTACAGTTCCGGGAATGCGACTACTAACTTGGTGAATATTTCCCGCAACGGTGGCGTTGTCTGTTTCCTGGTGGGTAGAGGCGTATTGCCAGTAGTGATAACCAAAAGTACCTGCGGCGATCGCACCCACACCTAATCCTGCCAAAATTAAACCAGTCGGTCTTTTCCGTTTTGGTGGAACTTCTTTCTCGATTTCAGGAGTTACAACAGGTGCTTCTGCTGTTGCGGATGTCTCTGGGGTAACAACTTCTAATGTCTCTAAATCGGGAACCACTTCTTTTTCTAAAATTGGGGTTTTGTGTCCGTTGCGTCCGTTAAATGTGTTAACACCCATGATTGCTACCTCGCTTGCTCGTTCAATAATTTGATTAATAGTCGTTTATTTAGAATGCGTAATATTCCCTGAAAAAAATCCTTATTTCCTTAGTATGCGTAATATTATCTCAAAACATATCTTTACACGACCTCCCCCGGTCGGGTGATTGTGGGATCATCTTTAAGACAGGTTAGCGATCGCTCGATTCAAGATTTGGGAAAACAGTTCTCGATCGGCAAAGGAAATACCATCCATTGCTTCATCACGCACCGCTGCGGCGATTGGCGGTAAAACAGCTTCTAGTTCCTTTCCTGCATCCGTGAGCCAGATTCGCCAGATGCGCCGATCTTGAGTGTCGCGTTCTCGACGCACCAAACCGCGTTCTTCCATCCGATCTAGTACGCCTGTTAAAGTCCCTCCCACTTGTTTGAGTTTGTCCCCAATACTAGAAGTAGGTAAACCATCTTCTTGCCAAAGACAGCACAACACCAACCAGTGAAATGGTGTCAATCCAAAGGGTTCTAGCTTTTCAGTAAACTTGCGACTCAGCAGTTGTGAGACTAATTTGATTCTGTAGCCCAAATTATATGGTGCCAGATTTTGCTGCCACGACTCTAAGGTTGGGGAGTGATTAGATGTAGAAACCATTTAGTAAAATACTTAGTGCGCGTACTATTATCATAACTAAATTAAAGTTTTTTAGCAATAGTTACTTTACATCTATCTTAGGGAAGAACTTGAATCAACTGGTGTTCTTTGACAGCGCCGATAATGCGTTGACATCCTCACCGACCTAAAGGCGCGGTGATTCTGGAGTAATGAGTAATAAGTAATAAGTAATGAGTAAATACCCATTTTTCATCCACTCATTACTCATTACTCCTTACTCATTACTTTAAAGCATTGCGTGAAGCACGGGGCTTCAGACCCAATTCTTTGGTGAGGTTGAGATAATTGAGAGGACTGGTTAGCATACATCCAAGCATAGCTCAAAGCTGAGTATTTGCGAAATAGAGGCTACTTGTTGGGCATGAATGGGAAGATAGAAATCAAGTATTACTTGGGTTTTCTTGTCAATTTGCACATATTAGGTAGGCTGAGAATGGAGCGATCGTTCTCTCGGTACACCCCTGAACGGCTACGATGATTTGTCACATTAAATCCAGCACACTGTACAAGTTCTAGCTGAAATCTTGCATGGGCAAGCGACACCCCATCCTTTTAATCCAGACAGTTCGGCTTTCATGACCTTTCGTTCTGGGTAAAAAACAGAGCGTTGCTAGAATTATTGGCTTTATAAATGACCGCTCAGTACTTGAAGATTGTACAATCATAAAAATTGAAAAAAGCTTTTGATTTTCCTAATTAACATAATTTATTCAGATATAGACGCGTACAATGCTAATTTCACAATTACAAAAAGTTTTAACAGCATCTATTACTCCAAAAAGCAAACAAAATCAATCTAGATTGACTGTTATTTTTTGGTACAGTCTCAGTCTAACTTTTGCTGTTGGTTATATTTTTATGGGGCTGCGACAAGCTTTCACCAGCAAATATATAGTGAGCGACGATGCACGGGAATATATTTCTTGGATCTATCGTTACTTTAATCCAGATTTATTTCCTGGGGATTTAATTGCTGATTATTTTCAGTCGGTGACACCAATTGGGTATGGTATTGTTTATAAAATAATTGCAGCTTTAAATATAGATCCAATTTTATTTAGCAAAATTTTTCCATTAGTACTGGGACTAATTACAACTAGCTATTGCTTTGTAGTTTGTATGGAGATATTACCAGTACCAATGGCAGGGTTTCTCGCCTCTTTACTTTTAAATCAAAGCCTTTGCCTTCATGATGACCTATTTTCTGCTACTCCTAGAGATTTTATTTATCCGCTGGTTTTAGCTTTTATATATTATTTAATCCGGTCTTCTGGATTTGGTATATTAATTGTATTTGCGCTTCAATGTTTAATATACCCTATTATAGCTTTTGTCAATTTATTAATTTTACTTTTGAGATTATTTCGCTGGCAGAATGGGCAAATAACTATTTCTCATAACCGAAAAGATTTTATTTTATTTGTAGCAGCCATTATAACTGCTGGCATCATAATTTTACCTTATACTATTCAATCATTACAATTTGGCCCAACAATTACTGCTGCTGTTGCGAGAACTATGCCAGAGTACTGGGATGGAGGAAGATTCAGGTATTTTACTCATAATATTATTAGTTATTGGTTTGATGGTAGAGATAGCGGTTTTTTTGCTTTAATTTCACCTCCTCAACTATTATTTGGTTTATTATTACCAATTATCCTGAAATTCCAGTCTCACTTTCTTTTAACCAAACAAGTAAAGGATGAAGTCAAACTATTACTACAGGTAGTAATAGCTAGTTTCATCATGTTTTTTATTGCCCATGCCTTAGCTTTTAAACTGCACTGGCCTAGCCGCTACACCCATCATACTTTTAAGATAGTACTTGCTCTTGCAGCAGCAATCTCTATTACCTTAATTTTAGATGCTACATTTCGATGGTCGAGACAAAATGGCAGACAAATTTTAATCTTGGGGACTATTACGATCCTTGGTGCAGGACTCGTTTTGTACCCTAGTAGCTTAAAAGTTTTTCCCAAAACCCCTTATTTAGAAGGTCAAGCCCCAACATTATATAATTTTTTGCAAAAGCAACCGCAAGATATTGTCATAGCCTCTACTTCCCAAGAAGCAGATAACATACCCATCTTTGCTCAAAGAACAATTTTGGTGGGTAAAGAATATGCATTACCGATCCATACAAAATATTACGCTCAATTTCGCCAGCGGATGATTGACCTGATTAATGCCCAATATACTGATGATATTAATCAGATTAAAGACTTTATTCAAAAATACCACGTAACTTTTTGGTTATTAGACCGTTCTGCATTCCTTTCAGAATATATAATTAAAAACACTTGGCTACAACAATATCAGCCAGCGGCACAACAAGCGAGCGCAAATTTACAGAAGGCTCTACCTGTTTTAGCAACATTAATTAACTCTTGTGCAGTTATTGAAACTGATAATTTAGTACTTCTCAAAACAGAATGTATCAAAGCAGTAGCGAAGACTTGAATATAATTTATTAGGGAAGAACTTGAATTAACTGGTACTCTTTGACAGCGCCGATAATGCGGTGAGGTCGAGATAATTGAGAAGACTGGTTAGCATAAATCCAAGCATAGCTCAAAGCTGGTACTTGCGAAATAGAGACTACTGCTTGAGGGCGATTAGGAAGATAGAAATTAAGCAGTACTTTTGTTTTAGCGTCCATTTCCACATAGTACGTAGGATGAGATTGGAGAATTGAAGCGATCGCACTTTGTTGTAAAAAAGTTTTTAAGCTAGAGTTATAGTCACTTAACATACCGATGCTACCTATCGCCGCCAAGGCCAGCCAACAGGGAATTAACCAACCTGCAATCCAATAACGCGCTGTGAGAAACTTTTTGTCAAAGTGGTAACGAGCAATCCACACCACAGGTAAAATTAACCAACCCAAGCCCATAGCCAAGCCAATACTTGCATACTTGCGGATATCAGAACTACCCCAGCTAAAAATGCCAATACTCGCTATAACAAGTAAAACACCTAATCCACCCAAGCCATAACTGAGGTTTCGGGGAAGATTATTTCTTGCAAAAAGGTTCAATATCTTTTTTTTACTTTTTTTAAGAGGGAATTGTGGGATAATTCCTATTTGATAAATATTACCTAACCAGTTTAAACCCACAGATGCAAACAAAGCGATGAACGGATAAAGGCAAAGACTATAGTGAGATAAACGAGTGCTAAAAATAGTAATTTCTACAAATAAAACAAGTGGAAAGCCAACTAATATTAACTGGTAACGAAGAATGGGACGACGCAGAGTTAAAAACAAACCTACAAGTCCGAAAAAAGCCCAAGGAAATGCGTTTATAGGAATATTCCAGACATAGAATAGTAGTCCATTATATTTTCGCTCTTCAGAACCTAGTTGTACAACAAACTTGAGTAACTCTTCAAAACTATTATTTCCGAAGTGCAGCCAGCTTAACCACAGCCAAACACAGGTAGGTATTAAACCTACGAAAAAACCTAAATATAAAATTGGGTTAGTAAGATGACGATGACGGCGATGTTCCCATATTAAATAAGGTAATAAAGCTATGATTGGCAAAAAAATCATAAAACTTCTAACTAAGAAGCCTAAACCTAAACTTAAACCAGCTAGAAAACTCCACCAGTAGCGATATTTAGGATGCAATTCCGTTTTGATTAAAGACAAAATAGCTAAAAGCACCAAGAGAACCATCGGTACATCAGGTGTACTTAAGCGAGAGTATTGCAGCCAGAGAAATTCTACACTTAAAATTGCAGCAGCTAGCCAACCTAATTTTTTGCCTAGCATAATTTTGCCAATTTCATACACAAGCCACAAGCTAAAAATGCCAGCAATCATACTAGGAAGACGCGCACTAGTATCACTGATACCAAACAGCTTGTAGAAACTGGCAATTAACCAATAAGGGCCAGGAGTTTTATGATGTGCTGTTTCCCAAGGAGCTATCCAATTACCAGAATCAAACATCAGACGGGCACGTGATGCGTAAAGCCCTTCATCATGTGCCATCAGGCTATTATGTCCAGAAGTAAATAGTAATAAGGGCAGTATCCAAACTAACAAACTAAAATAGGGTAATGATGCGACTAGGCGGATTTGTCGCCAAATATGCTGCAAGAAGTGTAGTTTATATAACATTGAATTGATAAAAATTGAATACTGCTATTTAGGTATCCTGCTGTTATTAAAATATGTTACATAGTGTTTGTGAAAAAATATCTGAAATTGCCGCAAATTTCGGAAACAGTACTCCAAAACAGAGATTTATGCAGTTAAGACCGAATCAGCGCCTGAAATTAGATGACACAGACGATAAGCTGTTCTACGCCTATCCTCGCTTCGTCACCCATGTTGATGAAGGATTTATTCAACAGCTAACGGATTTATACCACGATCGCCTGAAACCCAACACCCGCATTTTTGATATGATGAGCAGTTGGGTGTCGCATCTACCAGAAGAAATGCAATTTGACCATGTAGAGGGACACGGACTCAATGGTGAGGAATTAGCACGTAATGCCCGCTTAAATCATTACTTTGTGCAAAATCTTAACGAAAATCCCCAGCTACCTTTACCAGATGGAGATTTTGATGCTGTTCTCAATTGCGTATCTGTGCAATATATGCAATATCCAGAAGCAGTATTTTCCGAGATTTACCGCATTCTGAAACCCGGTGGTGTTGCAATTATCAGCTTTTCTAACCGGATGTTTTTTGAAAAGGCTATTCAAGCATGGCGGGAGGCGTCAGAAGCACAGCGAGTAGAATTAGTCAAAGCTTATTTCGCGTCAGTTCCAGGATTTACAACCGCAGAAGTTATAGCTCATAAATCAACATTACCGAATATCTTACAGTGGTTAGGTGCAGCTGGAGGAGATCCGTTTTATGCTGTTATAGCTTACCGCAGTTAAGCCAAATATTCACTAGTGCAAGAAGGCTTGTAGTAAGCACTTTGGTGCTTAAAAAATAAGGACTAAAGTCCTTACTACGAACTTATTTACCTGCTCAAAATTAAAATTCTTTTGTATATACATAATTTCTGTAGATGAATTATTGGTTAATGAAATCAGAACCAGAAGCCTATAGCATTGCTGACCTTCAACAGCAGAAACAGACTATCTGGGACGGCGTTCGCAATTATCAAGCTCGCAACTTTTTGCGCCTTATGGATGAAGGAGACTTAGCTTTTTTCTATCACTCCAGCACTAATCCTCCCGGTATTGCTGGGTTAATGCGTGTAGTGAAAAAAGATATTGCTGACCCGACCCAGTTTGAGCCAGAAAGTAAATATTACGACCCAAAATCAAGTTCCGAATCACCTCGCTGGCAAACAGTTGTAGTGGAATTTGTTGAGACTTTTTCTAACCCCATCTTGCTATCAATACTCAAAGAGAAGTTTAGCGCCAAAGAGTTAATGTTGGTGAGACAAGGAAATCGATTATCAGTGATGCCCGTCCCTGAAGCAGTAGCTTTGAAGATTCTGGCAATGAAAAACTCCTAGTTGAAATAATTCGTACCTCGGCTTCTCTACGAGACGCTACGCAAACGCTCGGCAACTTAATTCGTAATAAGCTAATCGGCATTTAAGTTGCATAATTAGGGCGGGCAAGATGCCCACCCCACAATATTTTGATTAAATCGAAATATGCAAATTAAATGTGTTTTAGCTTACAACTCTTGGAGAGGCTGCGCTCAGGACAAGCTCAGGACAAGCTCAGTACAAGTTCGTAATTCGTAAAACATCTTGAAGGAAGCTTGATTAAGTGAACACAATGTGATTTATTCTTGCCCACTTACTTCACACCCATTGCACAGGATCTAATTGATAGTAACGTTGCAGTTGCTCATAAAGTGCCGGATGCTTAGACAGTAATTGATGCGGTTTCTCAAAGAATGTCTCAGTTGCTACGGCGAAAAATTCTGCGGGATTTGTTGCCCCATAGCTATCCATTACCGTCTTTGCACCTTGTAAAACATCATTACAAAGTTGCTGATATGCTTCTGTCATCACCTTCGCCCAAATAGCATAGTCTGAGTTGTGTTGCAGTATCGGAACTCCTTCAGCTTTACCATCTTCTTGATCTAACTGATGGGCGAATTCATGAAGCACAACATTACGTCCATCTCTCCAGTTATTAATATCTTGTTTTACCTGTTCCCAAGATACTACTAATTGGTCATTTGTCCACGATTCACCTAGTCTTGCTACACGCCTTTCCTCAACAATATATTTTCCGACCGAATTCGTTTCCTGAACAAAATAAGCGTTGGGATACACCAGAATTGAACGAAGTCTGGGGAAGTATTGTCCACGTTCATTTAATAGAAGTAAACAGGCAACAGCAGCAAGAGTTAGTTTCATTTCCTCCGTCACCTGTAATCCTCTACAGCCAATAAATTGCTTTTCTGCTAAGAATACTTGAATATGTCCCTGAAATCGTCTGATTTCATCTGGAGAAAGACAGAGATAAATGGGAAGATTATTCTCAATAATGGCATTCCAAAGTGGAGGAAAAGGACGATGTTTGAGACGGTTCCTTCGCCTTTTGACTAAAATCGGATTGAGTAAAATCCCAGCGATAATCAGCCCAATGATAAGAAAGAAAACTATTGTTTTAATCATTGACTTTTGAGCAGCTTACATATTTAATTCACTGGTAAGCAGAAAGTTTAGAATAATGTTATTGTTGTGGCTCACTAACTACCGCTATTGGATCAGAATTATGCAAGATTGAACCTTGGTGGAAAGGCTATTTTGAAGTCCTTGCTCAACTTTGACAATCAGTTTATCAAAAGCCTCTTGATTTGCTGTCAGTTGTTCTTGAAGAACTTTTTCTAACTCAGGCTTTATTTGCTCACACATATCCTCAATTTTTTTGTCGCTCAAAAAATTAGAACGAATCCAACTAGGGACATCCACATTTGTCTTAATTACTTCTTGAACACTCTTACGATTTAGCTCCATTCCTGCTGCCATCAACGAAGCCCCATATACTAGTGCAATCGGCCAGGTTAAATGCCCAGTTAGGATGAGAGTGATGATGCTAGCCACAGCGCCTCCACCAATTACTACATTCACGATAAATGCTACTGTCTCAGCCAGAATAGCATCTCCAATCTGTAATTCTGGGTTAACAAAAGTTGGGTCAATACTATCCTCGAATCTTAAGCTGCTTCTAGGTATCTGAAACTTTCGACAGATTGGATCGGTTTGTGCGGCTAAATCGGGTTGGATTTTTTTGCTAAACCAAGAAGCGCATTGATGATTAATTATCTGCACGGCGCGTTCGCTTTTGAGCCACTGTTCTGCCCGACCGATTAAAGCTGTTTCTAAATCTGCTAAAGTCCGTATTTTGTTTTTTTGCCAATCTTTTAAACCTGGTTTAACTGCATTGACAATCAAGCCATCCGCCAAAGGCTTAGTTAGTGATTCGATTAACTCTGGAATATGCCTTTCAATCAAACCTTTAAGCTGGTTCGAGGTAAATAGTTTGTTGACTTCTTGCTTAAAAGCAGCAGCACGCAGATCCCATCTTCCTACTCGTGCTAAACCCATTGCAATGCACCGTTCCGGCTCTGGATCGGGGCGAAGCAACGTTTCTGGTTCGGGAAACATTTCCTGACAAAGAACGTGCGTGAACTTCATGCGAGATGCACCGCCAGTCATCAGCACAAGTTTCGGCACGATTTCAAGTTTTTCCAGCTTTTCTTTTGCCTCCTTTAAAGAGTTGCGAAATGATTTAATCCAACTATGATTTTCCAGTTCCGGTAAGGGTTGATTTAAAATTTCCTCCATCATCAATTTATTTACTTGGGGAATAAAATAAATCTGTTCGTTGATCGACTCGAACCCACGCGCAAAGGATTCAGGATCGCTGTATAACTGTTCATTAGAAAAGTAATCTTCTTTAGCTTTGCGGCAAGCAAGTTCACAACGAGCTTGGTGATGCGGATATTCCTGAAATACTTTTTCGAGTAATGCTTTTTGTTCGTGGTTGGCGAGAGTCCGGGCAAAAATAGCTTTGTCAATTAGGGATGCACCTAAAGTATTACTCCCGAAATCTATGGGGATTTCTTCTAAGCTTTTAACCAGAGTAAAATCTGTGGTTGAAGAACCAATATCGACAATTAGCACCGATGCCAGAAGTTTGTCATACTCCAACTTCCCGGCTTCCTTGGCTTGCATGAAAGCAGCCCGCGATTCGGGTACAACATTGAGTCGGGGAATACCAGCTTCTTGAAGTAGCTTTTGGTATTCGGTGCGATCGCTAACTGTCCATCCTGAAGGGCAACCAATGTAAAAATAGCTACTTTCCCCACCTGCAAGTTGGTTACTTTCTTTCAAAAGGCGGTAGTAGGTTGCCACAAAAGTGCTAATAGTTTCTCGATATTTGGGATCGTTGTTGGGTTTTTGCTTGAAAGAGATTGTCAGTTGAGTAACACCAGCTTGAATTAATGCTTGTTCCCCAACCAGATAACCGAGTTTAGGATGCCAACCAAGGGCTGTAATTTGGTTCTTTTTGTTGTTAATCTCCAGCATCTGGGGAGGTTCGATGCTTTCCACGATCGCTTTAGCTATAGCCGTTTCACCGTGTCCCAAATCAAAACCGATTGTTTCTAAAATTTCCATACCCTTATTGTCTATTATTCTCTAGCAGAGGAATATGCTGGTTCAATTACCCTACCGCGTCTAATCAAGCGATCGCCTTTTAATAAAGCCGGCGTTAGAGTCACGTGTTCTTTGGTATCGGGGTCGATACTTGGCTCAAAATCAAAATATTCGCGATCGCTATTCGATCGGTAAATTTGAGCGTTAATTCCCTGAGACATTAAAATCTGTGGCAGAAGTTTTGCCAGTTCATGAGCCATTTGGGGTTTATCAAGTTTGGATGCGCCCATTAGTCTTTGGAGAAAATTCAATAACTCTGGCAGTTCTTCTATTGCTAAATCGCCTTCATGTTTATTTGATTCTTCTACTCTAGCCACTGCTAGATCGATAGTGTTGAGAGCATCGCCAAGGCAATCTAGAAATACTTTGCTATCAACCCGAAGAATCGGTTGAGGTAATTCCAATACTCCTTCAGATATAGAATTATTTTGCTGGTTGTTTGATTCGAGTTGAAGTACAATTTCTAGTCCGATAAGTAGAGAGGTTAATAAGATAGCCATCCACGCCCCTGGGGTAGTTTTAGTTAAGGAAAACAACGAACCTAAGATGCCTATATAAATTAGTCCCTTTAGCAGTTTGAGGATGAATCTGCTGCTAAACAACTTTGTCCCTGTATTAGTAATTTGCCTTTGCTCTGTTGGAGCAACTTGAAGATAGTTAGCCGCAGCCAGAGTGGCGATAGACTGCCGCAGCGTATCCAGGAAAAAGGAAGCCAGACGAACTTGAGCCAAATTAAGCTTTTCAATGTAAATTCTTTCGAGATTATCGAGTCGGTTTTGAACCAGTTTAACTATTTGCTCAATGCCGATTGTGTTATCAATATCTATCTGGAGTTGGTTGCGTTCTTCGCTAAAAAGTGAAGTGATTGTTTTCATTGCATTGACTAAGACTTTAACGTTATTAATTAGGAGTGAAATAGAACACTCGTTTTTTCATTTCATCCTGTAATCACATAATGACGAAATAATTCATAATTACTAATTATGAATTAGGTTGATTGCAAATTACTACCCATCAAAAGGAGGAGCAGAATGTTTATCTGCGTCATTGCAGACTACGGTACAGGAGATCCGGCATTTACTGAAGTCACACAACGTCTGCTGATGACTTTTCCCCATGCCCAAATTCATTTGCTTTCGGTTCCAGCATTCAGTACCTTAGCAACGGGATTCTGGATTGCCCAACTAGGACTTAACCCAGGGCCTAGCGATCGCCTAATTTATCACAACTGTGCGCCTCGTCAGGACGATCCTGAAGCTCGTCGAGATAATGAAGGTGAAGGGCTAACTTATGCCCTTCTATCCAATGGTGTAAAAGTAGTGGGTGTGAATGCGGGCTACACCCTCTCTTTTATTAAAGACCATACAAAGGAGTTGCGAGTGGTCAACGTTTCTCGTGGTGGATCGCAGTTTCGCTCACGAGATATATTTCCTCCGGCTGCGGCTGCGATTATGAATGAAGATTTTAGCATTCTGGGAGATAGCCTCAAAAGTGAGCAAATCCCAGATGTTCCACCAGATCGCATTGCCTGGATTGATGGCTACGGCAATATCAAAACAACTATTGGGGCGCATACAGTTAACTTGGAGCCTCAAAGCAAGATCGCTATCCGAATTGGAGATGTGGTCAGCGATGCAGTGTATTCTGATGGCAGTTTCAAGGTGTCTGAAGGAACTTTAGCCTTTGCTCCTGGTAGTTCCGGTTGGTCAAGAGGCGATTCAGGGGAACCATTACGCTTTTTAGAGCTATTTTTGCGAGGAGGGAGTGCTTGGGAACGCTTTGGCCGTCCTCGTGTGAATCAGCAAGTAACTCAAATTGCCTGAAATCGGGTAATTGGCTTTTGTTACTGTCAGTAGACCGAAAAGTTTTCCAGAACCCTTACCAGCCGTTGATTAGAGCTTAAGAACACAATTTGCCGCAATCCCGTTAGAGTCTGCTTTTCAAGGAACGAGCGTTGTTGGTGGTTTAAGGATGCAGTGCAAGCGTAGGCGCAGCGCGTCGTAGACATCGCGATCGTCAACAGAAAAACCTCGTCTGAAACCCTGATTCTTTCGTCAACTTACAAAAGTTTTCGATCTACTGACATTTAGTTTTAGCGTCAGTCTTAACGTGTTATTATTTGCTTCGAGATTCCTAGCTGTTTGTTCTGATAAAATACAGTGCTTGTTTTTGTTATCCCACTCAAAAGTGCAAAAGTTTCCAATTCCTGGGAGCGTGTTACACAATTATTTGAAAGATGTATTAAATCAGTTTGCAATCAAACCTCACCTAACTTTCACGTTATTGTTGTTTGTCACGAAAAGCCCAAAATAGAATTCACTCATCCTCATATTACATACATTACAGTTGATTTTTCTCCACCAAACGAGCCTAGCCCTGTAGCCAAAGGAGACACAGACAAAGGGCGTAAAATCTTAAAAGGATTGATGTATGCTCGTCAATTTTATCCCACTCACACTATGACAGTTGATGCTGACGATTGTGTGAGTGAAAAGTTAGCGAAATTTGTTCAACAACACCCTGATTCTAATGGATGGTTTATAAATAAAGGTTATAAATATCAAGAAGGCAATAATTACATCTATATCAAGAGAAGCAATTTTTATAAAATGTGCGGGACTTGTAACATTATTCGATATGATTTGAATGATTTGCCAGAAACCGCAGAATATAATCGTGGCTACGGATACTATAGATATTATATAGACCACGCTAAAGTTAGAGATATTTTAAAAAACAAAGGAAAATCTATTAAATCATTAGCATTTCCAGGTGCGGTTTATATTTTGGCAACAGGAGAAAATCTTTTTGAAAATTCAAAAAGATTAAGATTTAGCATTTTTAATCGTAAATTATTAAATCAATCATTGAGAGACGAATTCGGATTATACAATCTACAGCAATCCAAAGAGATTTATCAACTATCAGAATTGTAAATTGTTTTTGAAAAAATCTTATAAATGGTCTTATATGGTGTGTTAGCGGAGTTTAACGCACCAAAAGCTTGAAATTGTGCCGTATTTTCTGCGCTAACACAACGCTAGTTACTACAACGTAAAGCCTTCTCTTCTCCCAAAGGAAGACGCTACACGTAGCTTGCTTCCACAAAGTGTTACAGAGAGGCTTGTCTGCAATCATTGGTGTTAACTTAACGTGAAAGCAAGTCTAGAACTAGCTTTTAGATTGCCTCGTTGCCTCGTTCCCAGTCTCCGACTGGGAATGCTCGTCCTTGAGGCTCCGCCTCTCTTGCTGGCGGCAGAGCCGCTTTTGAGTTGCATTTCCAGCCAGAGGCTAGAAAACGAGGTTTTAAAGGAGTTTCAGCTTAAGTTGACACCAATAGTCTGCAATACGCCATGCGTAGCTTGCTTCCCTGTAAGGGCACACCAACGTTATGACTTCTCTATCTCTACCAGAGGCCTCGCCAACGCTGAGAGCAAGTATTCGAGCGTCGGGAACCTCCGCAACGCACTGCCCCCCTACGTGTATTTTAAAATCAAATATTAGTCCTATATAATGGAGTATTTTGCGAGGCTGATAGGCTACAGTGCCACTATGCCAAAATTTAAACCAAAATCTCAGCAATCTAAAAAATCAAAATCGAATAAGCAGGCTAAAAAGGAAACATCTACCCTTAGCCTCAAAGAACAGTTAGCCCAAAAGCGCAAGTCTGCCCAAGTACGTAAAGAACTCACTAGCTTACTCACCACCGCTACTTTTGCCGGTGCGTTCGTTGGCATTCTACTATTTTTTGCAGTTGGAATTAAAGCAGCAGTCCCTGGCGTGTTAGGGATAATAATCATGTCCCTTTCCTACAAATATCCGCGCCAAGCCCTATATGCGTTCATTATTTACATACCTGTGGGAGGTACTGTCACCTACTACTTAGGCAATAGTCCCATACTCCAATTAGCTAAAGATGCCTTTTACGTTCCAGCCCTAATTGGACTTTGGCAGAGTTGCCGTAAACAGGGGCTACCTATAATTATTCCCAAAGGTATTACAATCCCACTTTATATTGTTTTGGCTTGCAGTCTGCTAACACTGTTGTTTGTCAATGGTGGACAGCAATTTAACCCGCCTAGTGCAGGACTATTAGAAAAAGCAGCCCCAGAAATACCATTAGGTATGGGAATTCTAGGACTAAAAGTATTTTTAGGCTATGTCCCCCTGATTGGTTGTGCCTACTATCTAATTCGCGATAAGCGGGATTTTCTATTTTTATTGCGCCTCCAGATTGTCCTCACACTGATTTGTTGCGCGCTGGGATTTATTCAATATTTTTTACTACTAACTGGTGTCTGTCAAGGTACTAGAGGTCTTGAAGGAGATGCCTTATTTAGAGCAACACTCGAAGCCCGATGTTATTTTGGTGGAGCGCTAGTATATAGTCCCGAAGAAGGGATTATTCGCTTACCAGGGACATTTGTAGCTCCTTGGCAGTGGGCTTGGTTCTTAATTTCTAGCACCTTTTTTACCTTTGCCACCGGCTTCACCGATCCCTCGCCAATATGGCGGATCATCGGTTTAGGTTCTATAGTGGGAGTCTTTATCAATGCTGTCATCTCTGGACAGAGAATCGCCTTAGCTTTAGTACCAATCTGCTTTGGGATTTTGCTATTGCTTACCGGACAACTTGGCAACCTGAAACGATTTATCCCCATAGGCGTGGGACTTGCCTTCATTCTAGGAATTGGGATGGTGACTAACCCTGTTGTCGTACAAGAGAGAACTGAGAGTTTTATCAGTCGTTGGAACGCTTCACCACCTCAAGATTTTATCATCCAGCAATTTGAAGAAAATTGGAAAAACGTAGACGGGCCATTGGGAAGCGGCTTAGGACGAGCAACCAACTCTGCCCGCGTGATGGGTCAAACTAAGCTTGTGGAAACCTACTACCCCAAAGTACTTTATGAAGTGGGAATTGTTGGATTACTAGCGTTTCTGGGTTTGGTAACAAGTTTAACAATTCTGGGCTTTAAAACCTATCGCTCCATAAAGAACCGTAATTTCCGTAGTTCTGGAGCAGCTTTGTGGGTGTTTATATTGTTTATTAGCACCAACACTTACTACTATCCTCTGGATGTCGATCCTGTTGCGGCCTATTATTGGTTTTTTGCGGGAGTTCTTTTTAAGTTACCAGAACTGGAGAAACAAGATAAGGAAGATGCCAACCCTCAGCAAAAAAACAAGAAAAAACGTCTAAAAACAATTTAAATGATATAAAAATGGCCAAAGATATAATTGGAGATCAAACAGACCTCAGTATTTAAAACCTACCTTGAAATTCTCGCCATAAACTTATTTTTCGATGATACTTATTGATGGGTAAGCAATTTCGTGGTCAGAGAGAGGCATGGAAGTGAGATTTTTCAGAATCCGTGAAAATACAGTATGTAAATTAAAGCAATAGCCACTTACTGAATTTCATGAAAATTAATTTCTACAAGGCTATTATAGAAGTAGTAAAATTACTTAATAAAAGTTATGAATAATTGGCCATTAGTTACTGTAGTTATCGCAACTTACGGACGAGAGGAAGCGCTACGCGATAGCATTGTGGATGTCTTAAAACAGGACTATCCAAATTTTGAAGTTTTAATAGTAGACCAAACTGCAAAACATCAACCAGAAATTCAAGCCTACCTAGAAGAGATGGCGGAGGCAGGTAAAATTAAATGGTTGCGCTTGGATTGGGCAAGTTTGCCAGGGGCGCGGAATTATGCTGTGCGGAGGGCTTCTGGTGAAATAATATTGTTTATTGATGACGATGTTCAGTTAACCCCTGGATTATTAGCAGCCCATGCGAAAAATTATGTGCAAAACCCAGAGGTGGGGGCTGTAGCTGGTCGAGTCTTTGACAAAATGAAATTAAGTGATTCTGGAGGAGATTTACAGATTGAATATCTGCCTCCCGAAGCTATGGATCCAGGAATTGCTTGGTATCATATTGATTTGGTACATACCATTAAACCCCAACAAGTGTTGACAGCGAGGGGCTGTAATATGTCATTTCGCCGCGAAATCTTTACTAAGTATGGATTGAGGTTTGATGAGAGGTTTGGCGGGAGTGCAGTACGTGAAGAGTCAGATTTTTGTTTGCGAGTGAGACAGACGGGATATAAGATTTGGTACGACCCAGAAGCCCATTTGGTGCATTTAGGCGAAGAAACAGGGGGTTGTCATGATATTAGTATGCGATCGCTAAAATATCAACTCACCTTTTATCACAACCATTTCCTACTAGGGCTGAAAAACCTGACTGCAACTCAAGCTTTACGCCTATATGGTCGTTTATTTGACTGTCACGTTCTAGGACGCCCACCTTGTCACAAAAGCGGTTCCCCCATCAAAATTGCCACTCGCGGTATTTTCTACATTTTGGGTTTTTTCAAAGCCTTGGGTACTGTCATCCAATCACTATGGAACGATGGTCAAATTTACAGTCGATTGGATAAACAAGTTTAGTTATTAGTCATTTGTCATTGGTCATTAGTCATTAGTGAATAACAAAGGATAGATGAAAATCTTAGTTGCTAGTCACACTTATATCGTAGACCTCAACTGTGAGAAATTACGCGCTTTATCTCAACTAGAACCTAACATTGAAGTTACAGTTGTAGTCCCAAAGCGCTGGAAACCAGGCGGTGTACAAAACAGAATTATTGAAACTGAATACCGTGATGAAGGCAGATTTAGAATAGTTCCAGTTTCTAATTTTAGTCAAAATCATCAGGGACTTCTTACATTTGGCGCTGATTTGATATCTTTATTAAAACAATTTCGCCCGCAAATCATCCAAGTTGAACAAGGTTCTAGAGCCTTGGCTTATACTCAAATGATTGCCTTAAATCAGCTATTAGGACTCAAAGCAAAAAACGTATTTTTTACCTGGTGGAATCTTCCTTATGAACTGAAACTACCAATTTCTTTATTAGAAAAATATAACCTCAACCACAGCCACGGTATTATTTCTGGCAATCAGGATGGAGCAGAGGTTTTGCGGCAACGGGGATATACAGGTGCAATTAAAGTCATGCCACAACTGGGTGTAGATGAAAGTTTATTTACTCCCAAAGCTCAACCAGAGTTAGCAGCTAAGTTGGGCATTGAAAAAGAGGATTTTGTAGTAGGTTTTGTTGGGCGCTTTGTGCAGGAAAAGGGTTTGTTAACGCTTTTGCAAGCTTTAGCTACTTTGAAAAATAAACCTTGGAAATTACTGTTATTGGGACGGGGAGAGTTGCAAAGTGAATTAATCAAAATTGCGGCAGAAAACAATATTAAAGAACGATTAATTTTGATAGAAAGTGTTCCCCATGATGAGGTTGCAAGCTATATCAATTTAATGAATACTTTAGTCTTACCTTCAGAAACAACTTATAAGTTTAAAACCTTAACTTCTGCTGGCTGGAAAGAGCAATTTGGTCATGTGCTAATTGAAGCAATGGCTTGCCAAGTTCCTGTAATTGGTTCTGATTCCGGGGAAATTCCCTATGTAATTGGTGATACTGGCTTAGTATTTCCTGAAGGTGATGTTCAAGCTCTTGCTAATTGTTTAGTTCAATTAATGGATAAACCAGATTTTGCTCAGACTCTCGGTGAAATGGGTTATCAAAAAGCAATGATTCAATATACAAATAAAGCTTTGGCTAAACAGCAATTGGAGTTTTATCAAGAGTTGGTCATTAGTCATTAGTCATTGGTCATTAGTGAATAATAAAGGACAAATGACGAAGGATAAAAGAAAAATGACAAATGACAAAAAAATGAAAGTGTTACAAATTGTTCCCTCAATTTCTCTAATTTACGGCGGGCCGAGTCAAATGGTACTTGGATTAGCTCCAGCGTTAGTAAAAGAGGGAGTAGAAGTTACAATTCTCACAACTGATAGTAATGGCGATAATGGTCAAATACCTCTGGATGTTCCTTTAAATCGCCCAATTAAACAAGATGGCTATGAAATAATTTATTTTCGTTGTGCCCCGTTTCGTCGTTACAAATTTTCCCTTGATTTATTAAACTGGTTAAAACGTCATGCTCACGAGTTTGACATAGCACACATTCACGCTCTATTCTCGCCAATAATTAGTGCTGCTGCTATTGTATGTCGTCAGCAAAAGCTACCTTATATTTTCCGCCCTTTGGGTACTCTCGATCCGGCTGATTTACAGAAGAAAAAGCTATTAAAACAGCTTTATGTCGCAATTATAGAACGTCAAAATTTAGCTAGTGCGGCAGCAATTCATTTTACTAGCGACCAAGAAGCTAAAATATCAGAACGATTTGGAGTATCTACACCCGATTTGGTGATTCCCTTGGGTGTGATTCCCCGCCAATCTTCTATTAAAAATGTATGTAGTCAGTTAGAAATACCAAAAGATGTACCATTGGTGCTGTTTATGTCACGAATTGACCCGAAAAAGGGGTTGAATTTGTTGATTCCGGCGCTAGAGAAGCTGTTAGCGGTTGGTTATAACTTTCATTTTGTCTTAGCTGGGACAAATCCTCAAGATCCAGATTACGAACAAAAGATAATATCCCAAATTCAAAATTCACCATTGCGATCGCACACTACAATTACTGGCTTTGTCACTGGTGAACTCAAAGTTAGTTTACTACAAGCGGCTGATTTATTTGTCTTACCTTCCTACTACGAAAATTTTGGGATTGCTGTAGCTGAAGCGATGGTTGCAGGTGTACCCGTAGTCATTTCTGACCAAGTGCATATTTGTCAACAGATACGTGATAGTGAGTCGGGTTGGGTAGGTGCAACAGATGTGCAAGCATTGGTAGAGTTATTGCAAGAAGCTTTGCAAAATCCCGCAGAACGCCAGCGACGGGGATTAAACGCCCAAAAATATGCCTTGGAAAATTTTAGCTGGGATGCGATCGCAAAGCAAACAATCCAAGCCTACCAGAAAATTCTGGCAGCCCACACCAATCATTTCCGCAAAAAGTTTTAAGGACAATTCAACTTTAAGTTTTTCTGTAATCAATTAACTCAAGAGCAAGCAAATGGTCTTGAAGTAACTTGTGGATAAAACGATAGCGCCCACCGACTTTTTCCAGAAGCCCTTTCTGTGTAGCATAGTTGAGAAAACGGGCATAATTCCAGGGAATACATTTACTTTTGTAAAGAATGAGGCGTAGCACAAAATGTTCAATGCAAGCAACGCCCGGTACTAGCCCACCAATCAGCGCACCCATTAGCCCAAGAAACTTTTCAAAATAAAACTGTTGATTTGAGATAAACAAATCAATGAACCAGCCAAGTAGCACACCGATTATTCCAAATACCAGCGCAAAAATTACAGCATAGAATGCTGACCTCCAAATACCTTGATTAGCATATACCTTATTTTCTACATTATCAGACTTGCCCAATCCATTAATGAACGTACCCATTGATCCACTAATTAGGCCACCAATCAAAACATCTATCCTAGATTTCAGTAATAGTACCAAGTTTGATATCTGATAAAAGTTTTTACTGTCAGTAATACCCAAATTAGAAATCACTCCGAAAATCAGCCCTTCACCCAGCCCAACAGATATCAACCCATTATTCAGATTACGCCATGATGCTCTTATGCCAGACCATCTTAGAGTCTCAAATGGTCTGATACTACTTTCCTTCAGACCACTAATCAGCGCACCTATTAAGCTTAAGCCCCCAATTAGCGCCCCTATCAACCCGCCAATTAACACAGATATCGACCCAATAATCAGCGCACCTACCAATCCAATAACTAGTCCAACAATCAGTCCTACTCCAAAACGATACATGCGTCTCTCATTCTCATCTACTAACCAACTAGGCTGCATTTCCTCAATCAAGAACTCAGTTTGGTTATTCTCTTTCAATCCTTTGGCTAACCATATCAATCTATATCTATCCTCCCGTTGAGTTTCGAGATCAAATCGTTCGTTAATATAATCATCAAACAAAGCCAGTCTATATGCTTGAGTGGAATTTAAACTTTGATATTTATCACTCAATGTATGGTTATCTTTAGATATTGAAATCAGAAGATGCAGCATTAGCGGCGATTGGAGTAACTCCAATAGTTCTGAGCTATGCCGAATTATCTCCCATAAATCTTGGTATTTGGTTTCTATTAAATAATTTTGAATTTGTACCTTATCGTAGGGTTGTAAACAGACTGCCATCTTGAGAGAGAGTTTTAACTCATCGGGGATCTTTTCGTATTCTGTTCGACGACTGCATACAACCAGATGTTTCAGTTGAGCAGTCCCTTTAAGAAACAATTCATTAATTGCCTTTACACAGCGTAGTTGAATCCTAAATGGCTGTTCATCTAGACCGTCAAGTAGCAGCAACAGTTTTCCATCGTCGAGCCACTCTAGTCCAAGCTTCCTGGGAACGCGATACAGTTCTTCGAGTTGAGCCAGCAGCCAGTTGCGAAGACTTTCTTTATCCCTTCTGTTGATTCTCCTGTATTTACTGGGCTTCCAAGATGAGAGGTTGAAAAAAACTGGTACTGGTTCGTTTAGATCGTTTTTAGCGCGAGTGATTAGTTTTTTAGCCAATTGCATTAGGGTGGCGGTTTTGCCTGACCCTGGTTCACCCAAAATCAGTAACTTGCCTGCAATGTATTCCTCATCAAATACTTCTATAATGCTCGCTCGTTCGGGTTGCAAAGAAGTTGAATTTCGACCTCCCCTATATGCTTCATTTCCTGGCGGTATTAGCTCAGGTCTTTCTTGCATTAGCAGGTTTAGCAGATGTTTATTATGTAAACGGTTACGGTGCCAATATGCAACTTTAGTATTCATCTCTTTTAGCACCCAATCCCGATTCTGCTCACTTCGGTCGCTCGAATGCGATCGCTTCCGGGAAGGTAGGTAAAAATTATTTGTGGATTGGTTTTGGTTAACTGTCTTACCTGCTTGGGCAAACTGACTCTCTTGCGCTGAAGAGTTTTCAAATTTCTGTTTAAAATCCGGTTCATCAGTAGGCTGTTGACTCATAGACCTATTTCCCTAGTATCCAAAGAAGCTTTTCGCCACGCCCAGCCAGCCCAGCAGTTGTGTAAGGATAGGTTGAACCTTTTTCCAAAGTCCGGTGCTTGCCTCTACTGTTTCGTTTGCATTTTTTAGAGTTTCAGTCACACGTTTCAAGCTTTTAGCTGCCAAATCTTTGTCAGGTTCCTTTTGCTGAACCTCTTCCTTAGCTGCGTTTAAATACTTAACTGCTTTTTCTTTTTCGGGTTCCGCCAGATTTGCACCTTGCAGTAGTTCTTCAATGCGTGTTAAGAGTTCAACGACATCTGCTGATTTGAGCTGTTTCTCAGTGGGATTAACCTGCTGTGATTGAACAACATCACGACCAGCTTGCCCTACCTGCACTCCACCTGACAACTCGCTACCACTAAACGATTGTGAAAATTTTTCTTCTGACATGATTACATCCTAGAATTGCAATTACAGTTATTCTAAGCAATCAAACTGCCTCAAGCATCCTTCTTGCTTTGATAGTTCAAGCTTGGCAAGTGCAAATCCTAAAGACAAGCGAGTATCAATTAAAACCTGAGGATTAGTTCACTGACCCTAAAAGACAGAATGAAGACATCATCAGCATAAATACATATAAAAGTCAATAGTCCCTATCCAGTAACTGCATTCATCACTGAATCCTTCTAGTCAGATAGTCCCAAAAAATGATTTTTAGCTACTTAAGTTGTCGGTTTATGTTGATAACTGATTATCGATTATGCTTATGATTGCAATATTGGGCGTTGGTGAGTTTATCGTAGTTGAGTTTGTGAGCTTGAAACCTAAAATTTTGTTTCAAACCGCTAAAGCCCGATTGGGGAATGGGGGTTTTATGGGATGATAGCATACTAGAATATATATGCCTTTCTAACTACAGGGAATCTCTCATGGCTCTCCGTCTAGGTGACACAGTACCCAACTTTACGCAAGCCTCAACACACGGCGACATCGATTTTTACCAATGGGCAGGTGACAGCTGGGTTGTGCTGTTTTCTCACCCTGCTGATTTTACACCTGTTTGCACAACAGAACTCGGCACAGTTGCCAAGCTAAAACCAGAATTTGACAAACGCAATGTCAAAGCGATCGCACTCAGCGTTGATGACGTAGAATCCCATAAAGGCTGGGTGGGAGACATTGAAGAAACTCAAAGCACCACTCTTAACTACCCAATTTTGGCGGATGCAGATCGCAAGGTTGCCGATCTGTATGACATGATCCACCCCAATGCTAATGCGGCTGTGACAGTGCGATCGGTTTTTGTAATAGACCCCAACAAGAAACTCCGCCTGAGTTTCACCTATCCTCCCAGCACAGGACGCAATTTTGACGAACTTTTGCGGGTGATTGATTCTCTGCAATTGACTGATAATTACAGCGTGGCGACACCTGCTGACTGGAAAGATGGAGAGGATGTTGTAATTGTCCCCTCGCTGAAAGATCCAGAAATACTAAAACAGAAATTCCCCAAAGGTTATGAGGAAATCAAACCTTATCTGCGGATGACTCCTCAGCCTAACAAGTAAATCTGAGAATGATTTCTGATAAAAAAGCAAAGACGCAAAAATATAATTTTGCGTCTTTGTTTTTTTGCGTGAGAATATAGTCAATTGGCTAGGCATCCGGGCTTGCGCGGCTAACGATGCCTCCGGTGGAATATAGCCCATCGCATTACAATTCATACTTTTTAGTTATCCAACCCTATTTTTAATTTAGATAAAACACTTGAGGAACTTGTCAGGAAATATTTGAACTAAACAGGTTTTTTCTATGTTACAAATAAATTCCCCAAATTGAGTCTTCAAAATAGGCTAAACTGCGTGTATAAACTGGCAAAATATTAGTCACGCTCTGCAACAAATCTTAATTTATATTTATAGTTTGAGGGCACATTAGTTTTGTCAGCATATATTCAGTTGACCTTAAGGAGGTAAGTATCATGCAAAAAGAATATATGGAGATTTTAGAATCATTAATTAATAAATTGACATTATCCGCAATATTAGAAATGTTAGAGCGAATATGTCATAAAAAAGCGGAAAATCTGAGAACTCATTGGCAAGATGAGACTTCAGCAAAGCTTTGGGATAAAGCCGCTAGACAGATAGAACAGATAAATATTGATGTTTGATTGAAGAGATAATTTTGCACTTCCTCACAAGTTCCCCAAATTTTTTTTTTGCGTATTTTTATTATGGAATCTAGAAAATACACGAAATTAATTAACTTTTTACTAGAGTAGTTGGCAATTACTGCTGCTGCTATTAGCTTGGCTTTCTGTTATGTTGAGCAAACTCCAATGTTGCCTATGGTTCTTTGGCAGTATGGGCTAATAACTGTTACTCAACCAATATTTTTGCCAAAATAAGAGCCTAGAAAAATTTTGGCAAAGGTATTGTTTGCAGTAAAGCTTGCAGGTATGAAAAACTTGACTTCTAATTTGTCCCTGTGGTCAAATAATTTGTTGCTCTACATTTTTCGTGAAAGTCAATCAAAGCCAGTTCTGCAATGACTCAAACCGAGCAAATTCTGACTCTAGCTGCCATTGAATCCGGGCGCGATCGCTTTTGTTCAAAAAGGCACTGCACCCTTCAGAAACAGAGGTTTCACCAGGGGTATCGCTTGCACAAGCTGAAACCATTGCCTTAAACTCAGACGACTTCCAGAGACTATTTCCCGGAGCGAAACTATATTCTAAGCCATTGCGAGCCAGTCGCTTGAGGTCTTTATATCCCAGCCCATATCTCGTTGCTGCTAACAAATACTCATGACTCAAATCGATGCGGGAAATGCCTTCATCATCAGAAGCAAGGGTCATTGGTACTCCAGCCTTCCAATACTCCCTAAAAGGATGCTCATCTCCCTGGACATTCAAAATAACCTCATTACTGGTCAGGCAGATTTCGACCAATACGCCGAGTCGCCGCATTTGCTCCATCAACTCGAAGGGATGCTCCTCAAAAAGAATATCCACGCCATGTCCGATGCGAGATGCCTGTGCCACTTCTACAGCTTGCCGAATATGAAAACGTAAATCCTCTGTCGGAACCAACCCCAGAGTTAACTCTCCGGCATGGAGCGCGACCTTGACATTGGGATATTGGCGTTTGAAAAATTGCAGCATTTGCATTTGCAGGGTGTAGTCGCGCAGTGCAATCGGGTTGTCTTCTGGGGCGACAAGATTGATGCCAACTACCCGCGAATCTGATGAATCTAGTGCAAAGGCATAAGCTAACTGAGCAAACACTTCAACGGGCGACTTTGTTCTTGTCGTTTGCTGCAAATAGCGCACCGTCACTGCACATCCAGGCTGTGCCGATGGAGTGCCACAACCGAGTGTTTTCGAGACTTCGCGCTCCAACTGTGCAAATTGCTGGTTGCCGAGTGTCACTAGCTTGGTTAATCCTCGTTTAAGCAATTGACCATGCATCTCTTGCAAATCTTTATTCCAACCAACTTCACGCCCTAGCTGTCGAACCTCACTGCCCTGAACGGTAAGCATTAACTCTAGATAGGTAATATGCTGCAAAGCTGCCCGATTTGCTACTTCCGCGACCATATCATCCCGACGGCTCATAGAATCTGATATTGGCCCAAAACCACTAAAAGCTTCAAAAAATTGGTCGTGTCCTGATTTTCCAGCAAATTGGAGGTTACGAGTAGACCAACGATTTATTAGGGAATCATAAACAGATGTTCGGTTTAACAATTCTGAGGCTGGAAAATAGCTACTGTCCTGACCGCAAGCTTTAGGTTCAACTAAAGCCCCCGCCTTTGGATTCACACAATACCCATCAGTGGCAGCCCACTCCAGATAGTGTTCTGCGTACACAGCCCCACTTAGATGACTGTGGATATCTCCACCCTTCGGCATTCGCTGTACAAATGCTCGTAAAGCGGCTGGCTGTCTGCGATGGGCTTCAAACCAACTAGCAGTTTCAGCTTCACTCCGAGTCGAGGACTGCTGCGAATTAGATGGGACTTGGGCTGCTACACTGAAGATCAAACAGCTAGAACTCGTTAATACTCCTAAAAAGAAATAATATAAGGGCGCTCGTCTATGCATATAGATTTATTTTTTTGTAAAACATGGCCAGTATGAGTGCATTTATCATCCTCTTCAAAACCATCAACTATCAATCTTTATTAAGAGGTTGTTTGAAAAGTATTTCGCTGTGACTTTAGGCACTTTAGATCCCCCCTAACCCCCCTTAAAAAGGGGGGAACCGGAATCAAAGTCCCCCTTTTTAAGGGGAGCCACTTGCTCCACTTGGGGTCTCCCCAAGTGGAGCAAGTGGCGTGGATTTAGGGGGATCTAAAATTTTTGATACCAACAAGAGGACTTTTCAAACATCCTCTAAGCTAGATAAACTATAACCTAAGATAGATACGTATTAATTAATTTTATTTATTCCAGTAAACAAACTGCGATGCTGCCAAATAGCCAGTGTAGAAACATAGCTATACCCAATGCACCCCAGGAGAAAACCAAGGAGCCAGCAATGCTACTGCGTGAACAGTAGTAAACCTGATAAATCTCCCATGTACCGAGTATAGGCATGAGCAATCAGTGCAATAAGAAACAAGATCCCCGACTTTGTAAAAACAAGTTGTTGGGGATCTTTAGATTTCATCTAAATTTCATTAGATCATTAGAATTAGAAACATATTAGGTAAGATTTATGCAACTGCTATTTTTAAGGAATGGCTTTTTAGCGCTAACTTTTACTGCGATCGCTTCAGCAGGTGGGTTAATTACAGGCTGTACTAGTACTGCTTCCCAGAACCAAAGCCAAGCGCCAAAGGAAACCGCCACCAATGCTAAAGACAAGCAGATGATGAACCACGGTGGTGGCATGACGAATCACAGCATGGGAATGGATTTAGGCCCCGCCGATGCTAATTTTGATTTACGATTTATTGACGCTATGATACCGCACCATCAAGGGGCTGTGGAAATGGCGAATGTTGCGCAGCAGAAATCAAAACGTCCTGAAATCAAAAAATTAGCAGACAATATTATCAAATCGCAAAACCAAGAAATCACTCAGATGAAGCAGTGGCGACAAGCTTGGTATCCCAAGGCGGGAGATAAACCAATGGCTTACAACAGCCAAATGGGTCACATGATGGAGATGTCGTCTGACCAGATGCAAACTATGATGATGAGTCAAGACTTAGGTGCAGCCGATGCTGAATTTGATTTGCGCTTTATCAATGCGATGATTCCTCACCACGAAGGGGCTGTAACAATGGGAAAAAATGCCTTAAGTAAGTCTAAACGCCCTGAAATCAAGAAATTAGCCCAAGAAATTATCAAAGCCCAAGATATAGAGATTAAACAAATGCAACAGTGGCGAAAAGCTTGGTACAACAAGTAATTCGTAATTTTTAATAAAGTCTTCAGGTCAATATTAATGGAAGGGAGCCGAAGTGCTGCTCCCCTCATCTCCCTATTCCCAGCGCCTATTTACTAGAATGGGACTTTTCTGGCATGACTATATTAGTATGGCTTGCCTTGCCATTTTTGCCGTTAATATGTCCGTTACCATTGCGGGGGTGGATGACACCATAACCGCCGTGGTTACGTTCGTAAATTACATTAATCTCTCCAGTTTCAGAGTTATGGAACATATAAAAGTCGTGTCCTACGAGTTGCAGTTGTTCTAGGGCTTCTGCAACAGTCATCGGCGGCATGGAAAAATATTTGGTGCGGACGACTTCGTTGGGCAATTCGGGGGTGCGATCGCCAATTAAATCTGTTACTATCGACTCTGCAACAACTACTTCTGTTGGTAGAACATGAGTTTTCTGGTCTTGACGCCGTTCTTTATATTTTCGCAGTTGACGAGCAATTTTATCTGCAACTAAGTCAATGCTGGCATATAGACTTTCGCTGCTTTCCTCGGCACGAATAACGCTACCACTAGCATAAATAGTTACTTCAGCTGCTTGTCTTGGATTAATTCGGGGATTCCGAGCGACGCTAAGATGCACATCCACTTCATTTGTAATGCTTTGAAAGTGACTAACTGCTTTTTCAATCTTTTGATGTACATACTCACGAATCGCATCGGTGATTTCAATATTTTTGCCGTGGATGACAAGCTTCATGTAATACTCTCCCGCTGAATATTTTGGATGTGTGAATTTGCTTTGTATGAAAAGAAATTGCGGTAAGGTTTATTACTCCCGCCAAAACAAATTGTGAACTATATTGTATTTACTGCTGTTAAGCTGTCTCTCAGCTTGCTGCATCTGAGGAATTGTCAAGTATACCCTTGATTTACTTCCTCATCTCTGCGCTGATGTCTAATTGTATATCCAATTAGCACTCAAGAGTTGAGGAAATCTAATTGTAGCTCCTATGACTACCTTTTCCTTTAAAGGAATGCTTACAGAACTGTTGATAGTTGCTCCTTCTGTGTTTGATTGAGGTTTGCTTGCTGTTGCTCAAGAATACAAGGCTTTGTGGAAGTTTGATTCTGTTTGAAATGCAAACAATGGTATTAAAGTCATCAGCCAGTACATTCTTCCTTATTGTCTTGGCATAATGCTTATTGCAGAGAATTCCTCCTAAAACCTATTGAGGTTAATATTCAAGCTAGCACTTTGTTTTTTCTAATGCATCTTCCCTTGACTTTCCTTTAAAATCCTTTGCAAAGCTTGACAATTGTTGATTCTAATCTTGTAACTTGAAATATATTTAGTTCTTTATACGGTTGAATTTTGGCATGATCCATAGTAGCGAACCACACAAAAACATTTGTTTGCTGTATAATCAGGGATTAATGCCTTACTTGGAAGCTCATGGATGGCAGCGATCGCTTCTAACTGAGCGCATTCATGACCCAAGTCTAGATGACGTGTTAATTTTGCTAGAACATCCTCCTGTCTACACTTTGGGACAAGGAAGCAACTCAGACTTTCTCAAATTTGATATTGACAAAGGTCAGTATGATGTGCATCGAGTTGAACGAGGCGGCGAGGTTACTTATCATTGTCCCGGTCAACTGGTAGGCTATCCAATTTTAAATCTGCAACGTTATCGTAAAGACCTCCATTGGTACTTACGCCAACTCGAAGAAGTAATAATTCGCGTATTAGCAATTTATGGATTGCAAGGAGAAAGAATTCCGGCTTTTACTGGCGTTTGGTTGCAAGGGCGAAAAGTTGCAGCTATTGGTATTAAAGTCAGCCGTTGGATTACTATGCACGGCTTTGCGTTAAATGTTTGTCCAGATATGACAGGCTTTGAGCGCATTGTACCCTGCGGTATTTCTGACAAACCTGTAGGCAGTTTAGCCGAATGGATTCCAGGTATCACCTGCCAAGAAGTGCGTTTTTACATAGCACAATCTTTTGCGGAAGTCTTTGGCGTGGAATTAGTAGAATCTCAGCCTCAAGGATTTTTCCAGTCTGACTAAATTCAGCTTGTAATATGTAATAAATACTATAGCAGTCCTATTTAAATTGTGAGACACTTATGAGAGTAGTCCATATTAAATAGTATCAAAATAACTATTTAATACCCGTTTGAAAAAGAATGTGATAGATACAAACCTGAGAAGCCAGATTAAATCAGACTTTTTGAATTTGGAATTGGTATAACTGCGGTTGTCAAAGCTATAATCTGATTATTTCTAAATTTTTATACTAACTTTTTACGGCTGTTAAGCACAACTTTGCGCGTGAATTACTCAAATAATCTCCAGGTATATGCCCCATCGATAACATCTCTCAGAGAACGTGATTGGACAGCTTTGATAGAACTATTTGATAGAGACGACGGTGATGAAATTGAAGCCGACATCAGTGGTAGTTTATTTTGGCTAATACCTGAACCTTGTTGGGAAGACGATCCCTTTGATTTTTTGCGCGAGTATCTTTAAAGAGTGCTGAATTATGAGTTATGAGTTATGAGTTATGAGTTATGAGTTCAAAAGAAGCCTTTAATTTATAACTCCTAACTCCTAACTCTTAACTATCTAACGTTGAGGCGACTTAGGAAAATACGTAGGCGATCGCTTTGGGGATTAGTCAGCACTTCATAGGCTGGGCCTTGTTCTGTCACAATACCTTTGTCTAAAAATATCACTTGATGGGCTACTTCTTTGGCAAACTGCATTTCATGAGTGACAACTACCATTGTCATGCCTTCTGTGGCTAATTGCTGCATCACTTGCAGAACTTCGCCGACGAGTTCGGGATCTAGGGCGCTGGTGGGTTCGTCAAATAGCATGATTTGGGGATTCATACATAAACTACGAGCGATCGCTACTCGTTGCTTTTGTCCGCCAGAAAGTTGTTCGGGATAAGCAGAGGTTTTGTCAGATAAGCCAACTTTTTCTAAATATAATCTCGCTATTTGGGCGCTTTCTTTCGGTGTTTTACCCAAGACTTTACGCGGTGCGAGTGTCATATTTTCTAAGACACTGAGATGGGGAAACAGGTTGAACTGTTGGAAAACCATGCCTACTTGTGTTCGCAGTTGCCGCAGTTGGCTATAGTTGACAGTGGGCCTAGATAAGTTAATTCCGTTGATGATTAAACGCCCTTTGTCAATGGTTTCTAGGCGGTTGAAGCAGCGTAGTAGGGTACTTTTACCACAACCGGAGGAACCGATAACTGCAACGACTTCTCCCCGATTGATTTCGCCGGTAATCCCTTTGAGAACTTTCAGGGAACCAAAGTTTTTTTCGATATTGTCAAAAATAATTGCGGGGATGGTATTATTCATTACTTATGTCAAGCTGCTCTACAGTTGATTGTAATATTTTAAGAAACCGCAAAGGCACAGAAGGAGAAAAAATAATATGGCTAAAGTTGGTTTTATGCGTTGGCTGTATTTATGTGCCTTCGTAGGTTTTAGTTGTTTATTACTGATTAGCTGTGCTGTGAACTCTAGCGCGAGGAAAACTTTGCGGGTTGCTACAGAACCGGCATTTCCACCTTTTGAATTTCAAGGAAAAGGTGGCGAGTTGCAGGGGTTTTCCATTGATTTGATGAATGCGATAGCTTCTTCTGCTAACTTTAAAGTTGATTTTCAAAGTCTGCCTTTTGATGGCATTATCCCAGCTTTGCAAGCAAAAACGGTAGATGCGGCAATTAGTTCGATTACGATTACTGAAGAGAGGGCGAAAACGATTTCTTTTTCCCGTCCTTATTTTAAGGCTGGATTAGCGATCGCAATTCGTGCAGACAATCAAGATATTACTGGTTTTGACAGTCTCAAAAATAAAAAAATTGCTGTACAAATTGGCACGACTGGGGCTGCAAAGGCTAAGAGTATTCCTGGGGGACAAATTCGCAGTTTTGATTCTGCACCCATAGCCCTGCAAGAATTGCTCAATGGTAATGTGGATGCAGTGATTAATGATGCACCTGTGACTTTATATGCAATTAATACAGGCAATCTTCAGGGAATTAAAGTTGTACAGCAATTGTTGACGGAGGAGTTTTATGGAATTGCTACAGCTAAAAACTCGCCGAATTTGACATTGATAAATGATGGCTTGGATAGGGTGCTGAAAAATGGCACTTATACCCAAATTTACCAGAAATGGTTTAAAGTTGAACCACCATCACTACCAGCTAAGTCACTATTTGAGAATCAAACTAACACTGGCGCACCTAAAATATTAACTTCAATTAGGGTGGTTTTACAAGCTTTTCCGAGTCTATTACAGGGTGCATTGATCACGTTGCAATTGACGATACTTTCTGTAGTATTCGGTTTAATTGGCGGTTCCTTAATTGGTATTGTTCGCCTTTCTCATATTGCACCTGTGCGTTGGTTAGCGAGGGCGTATGTAGATTTTTTTCGGGGAACGCCTTTGCTGGTGCAAATTTTTATGATTTACTTTGGTTTACCAGCAATTTTACAAGAACTTGGTTTGACATTTTCTTTCGATCGTCTAAGTGCTGGGGTAATTGCTTTAAGTTTGAATAACGCTGCATACATTGCCGAAGTTGTTCGTGCTGGGATTCAATCAATTGAACCAGGACAAGCAGAAGCAGCAAAATCATTAGGTTTGAGTTCTGTGCAAACTATGAGTTATGTAATTTTTCCCCAAGCTTTCCGGCGGATGATTCCACCTTTGGGAAATGAGTTTATCAGTTTGTTGAAAGATACTAGCTTAGTTTCTGTGATTGGGTTTGAAGAATTACTACGTAAAGGACAGTTAATTGTTGCTGATAACTATCGCGCCTTTGAGATTTACGCAGGTGTAGCGGTGGTTTATTTATGTTTGACGCTACTTTCTTCCCAAGCATTTAGCCGATTAGAAGCTTGGATGAATCCCATCAAGCGCTAAGAGACTTTCAAAAATAATTTCTCAAAATCCAGAGAATGAGAATAAATATACTTGTAAAGCTGATTTTTGGGATAGATAGCAGTTGGGGGTTAAAATCCTTAAGATAAAATCAAACTTAATAAAATGTGTTCTAACATACCTTTTTTTCAGGTAATTCTAATCCATTGTTTAATTTAACTTAATACTTTGCTACAAATCCAATAAAAAAGTTATGTAATATCAATCAGATAACACTATTGTTATCATGTACTTGTAATCATTAAGAAATGTAAATAGTAACTATAACCGTAAGTCAATTTAACTTAATGATTTCGTGCTTGCTATTTGAGGGCTGAGTACGCCAGTAAAATTACGTTGCAATTAAAACTCAGTGAATAGGTTTGAACTATTCAATGCAAGTCCAGTTTCGGCTGCATTGTAACAGTTCACCTTGCCAGCCAAAAATTAAAAACTTTTCATTAGAGGAGAAGCAAATGAGAAATTTGAAAGCAATCATAGACAAATCCTCATTGACTAGTGAAGTACCGGCATCATTTGTGGTGTTTCTTGTCGCCCTTCCTCTTTGCATGGGTATTGCGATCGCTTCGGGACTTCCGCCATCTCGCGGCTTAGTTACAGGAATAGTAGGCGGAATTATTGTTGGTGCTGTTTCCGGTTCACCTTTGCTTGTCAGTGGCCCTGCTGCTGGGCTGGCAGTGATTGTTGCAGAAATAGTTAAAGAATATGGCATTGAAATGGTTGGGCCAATTTTGCTGCTAGCGGGTTTAATCCAATTACTCGCAGGTATATTTAAACTTGGCCAGTTGTTTCGCGCCATGTCACCAGCTGTTATTTATGGAATGCTTGCAGGTATTGGGATATTAATCTTAACTTCCCAATTTCACGTCATGCTAGACGATCAACCGCGTATACACGGCATTGAGAATTTAATTTCTATTCCCAACACCATTTACAAAGCCTTCTTCCCTATAGATGGTAGCGTTCATCACGTTGCAGCACTTATAGGTGTAATAACTATTATCAGTCTTCTGCTGTGGGAAAAATTTAAACCCAATAGTTTAAAGTTGATACCTGGTGCACTTGTCGGCGTTGTAATTGCCACCGTCATAGCTACAGTGTATCGATTACCGATTCAGTATGTTGATGTACCTAGCAATTTAGCACAAGCAATTCAATTACCAACACTTGCCAGCTTACCACGCCTAATTCAGGCACCAGTTTTGCTAGATGCGATCGCGATCGCATTTATTGCTAGTACAGAAAGTTTGCTTTCAGCCGTAGCAGTAGATCGACTGCATATCGGGACAAGAACCGATTTTGATCGCGAATTAACAGCCCAAGGAATTGGCAATGTTATATGTGGGTTTTTGGGTGCTTTGCCGATGACAGGAGTGATAGCCCGCAGTTCTGTAAACGTAGAAGCTGGTGCTAAAACTAGATTATCAACGATGCTTCACGGTTTATGGCTGTTAATTTTAGTAATTGCAGCCCCAACCTTGCTGAAAATAATTCCCATTTCTAGTCTGGCAGCAATTCTAGTTGTTACTGGCTACAAACTAATCGAAGTAGAACATATTCGTCAGTTAAAGAAGTATGGACGTTTTCCTCTGGTGATATTTGCTGCCACTTTAATCGGGATTGTTGTTACTGACCTCATCACAGGTGTTTTAATTGGTATTCTGTTGACAGGAGTTTTACTAATTCACAAAATGTCCGTGCTGAATATCCAAATGATTAAGCACGAGAATAATCAGAGAATAGACATTTATTTACAAGGTGCGGCAACATTTGTGAGGCTACCAAAATTAGCGAACATTTTAGAACTGGTGCCTCCAGGAAGTGAATTGCATGTTTATATGCAAGACTTGGCTTATATAGATCACTCTTGCCTAGACTTACTATCAGTGTGGGCAAAACAACAGCAACAAATGGGAAGCACGTTAACTATGCAATGGGATCGTCTAATAGATCGTAATCGCAACCCATTTCCTCTGTAACACTGAAGCTAGATTTTTTATCACGGTGGGGTAGCACAACTGTGCTACCGATTCGTATTTTATGTAATCAGCCAGGGGTTAAGATAGGTTTTATATAGGGAATTTGGATTGAGCTGTAACCGAATCAACCAAAAATATATGACAATTCTCAATGCTCGTAATTTATCTTTAGAAGAAGTTCAGCGTCTGTTTAGCTTTGAAGAACAGTACAGTGACTCATTTTCTAACTACTTATCTCTGGAACCTCTCCTCGAAGTTGAACAACAAGAACTTTTGCAAATTAGAAATGACTTTCGACGCTACCTGACAGCCGGTAAAGTTTCTGAAGGTCAGGTAAAGTTTCTTGCGGTTGCGCCTTTACTAAGATTAGCTGGTTTTTATCGCTATCCAATCGAGATTGTTTTGGAAGAGAATATTGCTGATATTGAAGTTGAAGATGAAGATATCAGAATTAAAGGCAGATTGGATATTTTAGCTATTAGTAAAGCTAAACATACAAAACCTAAAACATATTTTTGGGTACTGTTAATTGAATCTAAAAATAGTCAGATTGATATTTCAACAGGTTTGCCTCAACTTCTCACTTATGCTTATAAAAATTTAGATAATCAAAAATCAGTTTGGGGATTAGCCACTAATGGTAGAAGTTATCAGTTTGTCTATATCGAACAAGGAAATCCCCCTATTTATTATCTGTTGCCAGAATTAAATTTAATGGAAAAAGAGCGTTCAAGTCAGTTGCTACAAGTTTTAAAAGCAATTTGTCAACTTTAAAAGTATTGATGATTAAGGCAACATCCAAGCCAAGGTAAAAATTTATGACTCAAGCCATACCCAAACTAGTAAGCTTTGAAGATTTTGCAGCTTGGCGTCCTCAAGGCGGAAGATACGAATTACATGATGGTGTTATTGTTGAAATGCCCCAACCAACTGGTGAACATGAAGATGTTGTTGGTTTTATCGCTAGAAAACTAACAGTAGAATTTGACCGATTAAATTTACCTTATACAATCCCTAAAACTGCGCTGATAAAACCTTCTAATTCGTTATCTGCCTATTCCCCAGATGTGTTGATATTAAATCGTCCTAATTTAGTGAATGAGCCGCTATGGAAAAAAGAATCAACTGTATCATATCCGGCATCAATTCCCTTAGTAGTTGAGGTAGTTAGTACCAATTGGGATGATGACTACTACACAAAACAAGGTAAGTATGAAGGTATTGGAATTCCTGAATACTGGGTTGTAGATTATCTCGGTTTAGGCGCTAAAAAGTTCACTGGCAACCCCAAACAGCCTACTATGTCTATTTATCAATTAATCGATGGTGAATACCAAGTTACTCAATTTAGAGGTACAGATCGCATAGTCTCGCCTACTTTCCCAGAATTGAATTTAACCGCCGAACAGATTTTTCAAGCTGGAGGTTTCCCAAGTAGTTAAAATTACCCAGAGAGCTTTTTATAAGTTATCTAATTACGAATTACGAATTACGAATTGCGAATTAGTATGAGACTACCTTGGGATCAATGGGAAGCAAGTAACCATGAAATAAAAAAAGTAGCAAGCAAATTTATCTTTGCTAATTGCTATGACAGCCAAAAAACTTGCATTGTACTACAAGCACAACAAGAAGAGTGCCAGATTGAAATCACGCTCTGCCATTCTAATATAGTCAGGTGTTTAGCTAGTTCATCCCGTAGATTTTCGTCTTTGTGAGAGTAAGAAAAGAAAAGCTGTAACAATACCTCTGGCATTTTTGGTCTAAGGAGTAGGATAAATCACGCTTTAAGCAAATTATAGTGTTTTTAGCTGATTTGCTTGAGAACTAACGCCCTAAGTGCGATCGCAATACACTTGACCAAAGCTACGATCGGGATTAATCTCAATCACTAAATCAACCGCTGTCCCATCTCTTACCAACGGCGTGATGAATAATTCCGGGTGAAGCGATCGCCAAAAATAATTGACAAATTGCTCTATCTCTGCATTGTTCATCCCCGATTTACCCGCAGCAATCATCTGCTGTTCCGCCTGTTTACGCCACTCCAAAGAACAGCGGTAATCGGTGGGATACAGCACAATTAAGCTGTCTAATCGCTCCCATAGTGGTAAATAATCGTGGAGACGAAGATTCATCTCACGGGCGAATGCTCTATCTTCATCTGTGACAATTGGCGGTGGCGCAGTATCAAATAAATCAGGATCGATTGGTCGCACACCCACAAACCAACCTTCAAATAGTACAATATCTACATCCGTCACCATTTCTGGATTACTGCGATCGCCAGCACCTCCATAAGCTGATTTATCAAAGCGGGGAAGTATTACCGGGCTTTGCAACTCACGGATTTGATCTAGTACATTTAAGCCTAAGTCTATATCATGGGTTCCTGGTGGGCCGCGCCAAATTAAGCGGGGATCTTGCTGTGTTAGCAGTAAGCGATCGCTGTAAGTTTTATATAAGTCATCCAAAGATAAACTCACAGTCCTGTATCCCAAATGATCGAGAATCAAAATGAGAATTTTGGACATTGTGGTTTTACCAGTACCTTGTCCTCCCAATATTCCTTGAATCAGTGGGCGTCCCAACTGTTGGCGCTGCGATGCTAGTTTGATCCCCAAAGGTAGCCACAAGTCCCACAATACCTGTAACATTTCCTGGGGTTGTACTTGGAGAGTAGCTTGGCAGAATTCGCTAAAAGCTGGGAAAACAGATTTTAGTAAATGCGATCGCCTTTCGATCGTTTCATCAACATTTTCCGGTACAATGCTAAAAGCTTTCGCCTTTAACCGATCTGCCAGCGCTGCTTCTCTTGCTTCCTGCTTCCAAGTTTCCCCCACCCCATTGTTTGCTAAAACACTCAGCCACAAATTCATAAATTCTCCATCTGACTACGATCCCAGCTTAAAAGCTTCGAGAAACAGGCTGTAGATGAAACCAACTTTGAGAAGATTTAGTGAGTCTACCAAGAGCGATCGCCTTTCCAAAAAGCTGCGACTATAAAATATTCTGCTGGTAATTTCCGTCAACAATACTAAAAAAGCCGCTACCACAATATCCAATACACCTTCTTGTCCAGCGGTTGTAGAAACTGCGTTTCCCAGAAAAAAACCGAACAAAAAACTAATTATCAGCAACGATAGGCGTCGCCAAGGATTTAAAAACCATTGCCCAAAGCGTGTAGCAATGGCATCGAACAAGTTGTTGAGACGAGTGTTTTGCATCAAAGGGACTTCTGGGAAAGTCAAGATATCTTGAAATATATCTATATTAATGTAAGAAGGATATTGGTTTTAGTATCAGCTTGTTTGTTACTATTGTAGATATCTACTGGAATTCCGGTGTTTATTCAAATTTAACCATTCTATCATCTTCAGAGAAGTACAGTTTCTTAGAAGATGTTTGGAAACAATAATATTTAGTTTTCTCCCCACATTCAAACCTTAAAAAATGGGAAAATGATTCAAAATTCCCCTTTTTAAAGAAAGCTAGTTCGTTAAGCGGGTTTGCTGACTTGTATTCATGTATGGAAGTAAGCTACTCGTAGTATCTCCCAACAGGAGAAGGGGCTTGTGTAGATTTAGGAAGGAGGATCTCTAAGCACTGGCTATATCACCAAGTACTTTCCAAATATCGTCTTAAGGTGCTTTTAATAGCAGAAGACAAAATACACCACTTAGATTTATCTGACGTTTAGCAAAGGACGCCTTGTTGAACCTGCTAACGGTTTCAGGAAACTTTTATTTTTTTTATACAAATGAATTGGCTTAGGTATCAAATTATCTTGTTTTTATCCATACTTACGGTCAAGAGCCAAAGTAATGGATGTCTGTACCTCATGTTTTTCAAACATCAAAGAGATTATATCCTTCAAATGTTTTCTAATCAAAATGATATTTATCATACATTCGTATTCCTAATTTTAGGAAAGTCTATATTCGGCTATTTTGTGTAATTATCTTTTGGGATAATAGGCTACTATTTGGTCAAGTCTAGACAAAATATTTATTTCTAAATAACTATCAATATGAAATCTTTAGTGTATCGTAACGTCGGTATTACAGCTTTGTGCTTGGGACTGCTTGTTGCTCTGGTGGGATGCTTTGGACTGAGCGTATCCTTTGAGTCCACTAACCCAGATACAAACCCAGATACATCTTCACAACTGCCAACAGAAACTCAAGAGTGGCATACAACTTCGGTTGTACCTGAAAAAGGTATTTCCGCTAGTCTATCTACTCCAGCGCCTACCCCAACCAATCAAATAGAACATAGCAGTAAACAGAATACTTATCCTGTCCTAGCAGAGCGTGATAAATCAGCAAGCATTGCCAAAGATCGAGGGACTTTGCGAATGAGCAATCAAACAAATCAGCCTGTGCGACTGGTTCTACTGGCACGACAGTCAGTAGCAAAAGGAGCTAGTAAAAAACAAACTCACTACGATGTACCGGCACATTGGGATTTTGCTCCCGAAGAAGGTAGTGAGAAGGGACTGGTTCTATCTCTACCTCAAAATAATTTAAAGCTGGAGAAGGGAGATGTTTTAGTTGCTTTTGCACAAGATGGTTCCCGTCGTTACTGGGGCCCTTATATTATTGGCGAAACTCAATTACCTAAATGGAATTCCCAAAACAGAGAATGGCAACTTGTGCTGAGTCAATAGACTTCTTGGCATTGTGGGGATAGAGGAACTCGGAACTCAGCACTCTTCATATCCTTACCCTACAGTTGGTAAAGTGTTAAGTAATGGATAGAGGAAAATTGTTGAATTAAAAATCCCGAAGAACAAAAGATAGATAACCAACGACTATTGATTAGTGATTATTGACTATTGACTAAATGAGAATGAAATTGAGTGTTAAGCACACTGTTGATCGGTGGTTCAACAAAATAGCAAAAAATCCAGCCCTGAGTGTAACTGTGTCGATTTTGTGGTTGATGGTGGTTGGCTGGGTGGCTTTTGGATGGAATTTGGGCAACATTGGCTTAATTGATGAAACAGAGCCGCTCTTTGCCGAAGCTTCGCGCCAGATGTTCGTTACAGGTGATTGGATTACCCCATTTTTCAATGGTGATACTCGTTTCGATAAACCTGCTTTAATTTACTGGTGTCAGGCGATCGCATATCATCTGATTGGCGTGAATGAATGGGCAGTACGCCTTCCTTCTGCGATCGCAGCATTCGGCTTAGTTTGTTTAGCTTTTTACACCATCCAGTGGTATCTGGCTAAACAAGACGAATTAGAGCAAGTTTCACGTCCTAATCGTCGCTACTTAACATCTTTTATCGCAGCCGCGCTCATGGCACTCAATCCCGAAACTATTATTTGGGCGAGAACGGGTGTCTCTGATATGCTGCTCACCGGATGCATGGCATCGGCTTTGTTATGTTTCTTTCTAGGGTACGCAGGGGAGCAGGGGAGCAGGGGAGCAGAATTAATCAGCAATGCCCATTACCCCTTATCCCCAGAGGGGGCCCCACCTTCCCCAATGCCCCATGCCCCATTTCCTAATAAGTGGTACTTAGCTTTTTATGTGCTGATTGCTGGCGCAATTTTGACTAAAGGGCCAGTGGGAATTGTTTTACCGGGGCTAATTGTTGCTGCCTTTTTGCTTTACGTGGGTAAAGTGCGAGAAGTGTTGCAGGAAATGCACCTTCTCATAGGTATACTGATAATTATCGCTTTGTCAGTGCCCTGGTATGCTTTAGTAATTTGGCGCAATGGCTGGAATTACATTAACTCCTTTTTTGGTTATCACAACCTGGAACGCTTTACAGAAGTAGTTAATGGTCACTCAGCACCTTGGTATTTTTACTTTTTAGTCGTGCTGTTGGGTTTTGCACCATACTCAGTGTATTTACCAGCTTCTATAATCAGACTAAAGTTTTGGCAGCGATCGCATTGGCGATCCCTTGAACGTTTTCAGCAATTTGGTTTATTTGCCTGGTTCTGGTTTGCTAGCATCTTTGCCTTTTTTAGCATTGCCGTTACTAAACTTCCTAGCTATGTATTGCCTTTAATGCCAGCAGCAGCAATCCTGGTAGCCCTGTTGTGGAGCGACCTTTTTTCAGATACAAAGACACGGCAAACAATTCCTGTTTCCCCCTCTCCCACTCAATCCATCTCCGCGTCTTTGCTGCGAATAAGTGGTTGGGTGAATGTAGTATTTTTATCAATTCTGGCAACAGCACTGCTCAACATCACCCATATATTAGGTACCGATCCAGCGATCAGTAACTTCCACGAACTAATTGAACAATCTGGTTTACCAGTAATCGCGGGTATAATTTGGCTAGTTTCTGCTGTTTTGGTCGCAGGTTTATTATTGAGTCGCCGCTGGAACTACATTATCGGTATTAATTTAATCGGTTTTGTGGCGTTTGTAATTTTTGTCTTAACACCGGCTTCGTTCTTTATCGATCGAGAACGTCAATTACCCTTAAGGGAATTGTCTGCGGTCATTTTAGAAGCAAAACAACCAAATGAAGAATTGATCATGCTTGGCTTCAAAAAGCCTAGTGTGGTATTTTACAGCCACATCCATGTAAATTATTTAAAATTTCCCCAAGAGGCTGTAGAGCATATTAAAAACAAGGCTGCTAAAGGACTAAAACCTTCTTCAGTGCTGCTGTTGGCCGAACAGAAAAAGTTTTTGAAAATGGATTTACAGCCAGATGATTACAAGAATTTGTCAACCAAGGGTGCTTATAACTTGGTTCGAGTTCCTTTTAAGAAAATGAAAAATCAAAAAATAGATATATCATAAATTGTCATTAGTCATTTGTCGTTTGTCCTTTGCAAATAACGAATGACGAATGACGAATGACTAATAACCCAATTAACATTTGCCATTGTAACCGTTGACAGCTAAAGCTTGATTTATCTGGTTTAATAGGTCTTCCATTGATATCGATCGCGGTAATATTTGGGTAGCGATCGCACCAACAACAGTTTCTATCGATTCCAAACCATTCTTCTTCTGCTTGTTAATTTCCCGATTGGCTACTCCATCCTGGAAACTGGTTTCTGAGCGATTTAATCGCTGATTTAGTACCAAAATTGGTGGCAACTTTAAAGGCGAATCTCCCAATGTTTTCAGTGCTTTGAGCACATCTTTGTGGATAGAGGTTTCTCCTAAACAAATTAGCAATAAGTCAACGCTTTCGTGGCGAATCTGTTGCAACACTTCTGCCCAACAAGGACTCATCGCCGCTTTGAAGCCTGCTGTTTGGAGGTACTGAATTAAAGCTTGGAACCATTCAGATCCCCGTTCAGCAGTTTCACTACTAATTGAGCAATTTTTCTCTGTCCGATAACCCTTCGCTGGCTTACGTCTTACCTGGGGGAAATCCCGCAGCATTGTTAAATCCACTACTAAAATGTTGGGAGGGCAGCAAATACCAGAAGCAATTTCTAGTACTGATAGTAAAGCATCTGTTTTCTCGGGGCGACTGCTGTTATCTTTCGCAAATGGTGTTAAGTAAGGAAATACAGATAGCCCTGGTATTTTAGAAGCGATTAAAGTAGTTGCAACATCGCAAGTAACCAGTGGTATAGCTGCTAAACGTGGATGTCCAATTAGTTGTTGCAAATAAATTTGGGCGGTGGTACTTTCGACATCTAGCAAAATCACATCAAACTGCCATACCCGCGCCAAAAGTTCTGCCTGATCTAGGTCATCTACTTCAATCACCCGATGTTCTCGAAGTGAGGGGTGGGGATTGACCGATTCTAACTGGGGATTCACTAACCTGAGAATTCGCAGTGGGGTTTTAGTTGGGATAATTGCACTATTATTTAACCCTATCTGCGGTATTACTTGTGCAGTACATAATTTTTCGAGAACTGGTGCTAAGACCTGATGTTCTACTGGCAAACTTAAGAAACCATCGGCTCGGTTAGCAAATGCTTGCTCCTTTTCGGCTCCCGTCGCTGTCACAATTACAGATATATGACGGGTTGCAGTGTCAGATTTTAGTAAAGTTAGTACATCCCAGCCTGATAGCAGGGGTAGCAACGGATTTAAAAATATCGCTATTGGTTGCAAGCGCCGCGCTTTTTCGACTGCTTCTGTGCCCGATCGCGCAATCACTACGCGATATCCTAAACCTTTGAGTTGTTCGGTCAAGTCTTCAATATATCGAGCTACTGCCTCGACTACCAAGACCAATCGTTGCGAACTCGCGGGATGATGCTGTGTAAGCGTACTAACTTGCTGACGAGCGGCGGAGTTTTCCCGTGTCGGTTGGTATCGTGTCTCCTCCTCTTCTCTGATTCCCATATCTGGTTCCGAAAAGCCTGTTTTCGGAGGACTGGGCGGCAGAAGTAGGGTAAACTGGCTACCTTTACCTTCACGCGATAAGAAGCTGACATCTCCTCCGTGGAGGCGAGCCAAGGCGCGAGTTAATACTAGCCCTAAACCAGTGCCTTCAAATTGACGGGTGAGGGGATTTTCCAGTTGTTGGAATTTTTGAAAGATTAAATGTTGCTGGTGTTCGGGAATGCCAATGCCTGTATCCCAAACTGTAAAGGCAATCCATCCTTCCCAACGACTCACCCGTAGCCCAATTTCACCAGATATTTCGGTGAATTTAAAGGCGTTGGAAAGTAAGTGTACTAGCATCTGGCGTAAGCGCAATTCGTCTGCCACCATCTGATCTAAACCTAGTTCAATGGAAAGACAGAATTGAGGAGCAGATAAACGGGCATTTGCAGGTGGTGAGGCAGATGTCGCTTTGGTGGTTTGAGTGTGGATAGCTTTGGCTTCCGATAGGGCGCGATCGCACACAGCCTGAATTTTCACCGGAGTCAGCGTCAAATCCATTTGTCCCGTCTCCATCCGGGTCAAATCTAAAATGTCATTGACAACACTCATCAGGTGGCGTCCGCTTTGATGAATCAGTCCCGCATAACGGGCTTGACGCTCGTTGAGTTCTCCCAATTGCTGATCCACTAGCAAGCGCGATAATCCCAAAACGGCAGTTAAGGGAGTTTTGAGTTCATGACTAATACAAGCTAAAAATTCGTCTTTTAACCGATTTAGTTGAATTAAATCGGCATTCTTCGCTGCTAGTTCTTTACAAAGCTGCTGCTGTTCAGTGACATCAGTAGCTAAAACCAACCACAAATCAGTGCTGAGTGCAATTTCCTCTTCAGCACTCATCACTTTAAATTCAGGACTATCTAAGGGAATTTTGGCAAACTGCCAGATTCGCTCTTGACCATTTTGGACTTCGACAACGCAGGTACAAGTACCCACCTGACTATCTAAATAGCATCGGCTGTATGCAGCATGACCTGATGCTTCTTCCTGAATCAGTTCTTCTTCACCACCATGCTCATTCTCCCTAACATTGGGATGAACGTTGATTGCTGGTTGAGTGAGATATTCTGCTATTTCGGAGCGGTTAGCGACAAGTATTGCCTCCACCTGTTGCCTAACCCCTTCTGGATCTTTTAAGGTTCCTAGTTGCTGCCACCAAGCGGGATTTCGGGCTACCACCTCGCCAGTACCTGTTTGCAACATCAAAGGCCAAGGCAGTCTTTCTAGCAAGTGTACTAATGGCTGATGTCCTAAGGACTTGGGTTCATTTGGCCTACCATCATACTCATGACGATGCTCGCGAGACTTTTGTAAGCCAGCCATACGTTCTTGAGCCAGCGATCGCAACAGGCGCGAACTATCTAGCAGCCCCAAATATCGACCATCAGAGTCAATCAGCGCCAAATCTAAATTTTGGGGTTTTTCGAGTTGTGAATCGCACCAGCGCAAGCTTAATCGCTCTACACGCTCAGAAGCTGATATTGTCTGTATTGGCTCAATTAGACCTTGACCCCAGGTAGATAGCGATTGTTGTAAATTTAGATTTTTATCGTCACTATGTGTTAATAATTTTGGGATTAAACGGGCAGAATACAACAATCCGATGGGGCATTGCTGTTGATTTACTACTACCAAGCGATCGCACTGCTCTTGCTCAAAAATCTCCAACACCACTGCCAGAGAACTTGTTTGGGGGCAGCTAGGTACGGTTGCCTGAAAGTCATAAAGCGGGTAATCTAGCATTAACATAGGGATTTGGGGGTCATTCTTCCTGTGGAACCCTCCGGCATTTCCATCTGCCAGTTGATGGTCTTTTTGCCTGAAGTCATATCCTTTAAGAAGACTCATATAAGCAACTCTGGTTATTTCAACGCTATTAAAACAACGGGATTTACACTAACGGACACGGGAATTACAAACGGGTGCATTTTTCCAAGAGGCGACGTTTCTCATTTCTAGCAACTAGCCTCTCCAGTGTCTTACTGGTATTTAAACTCCTCATCGATAGCGACGGCTAAAACAATTATGGCTCCAAAGATTCGCTTTAGAACCTTGAGGAATTATAATGATTTGGAATGCGACAATCCTTTAAGTTCGTTTAAGTATCTTATCAAGGAGCAAAATAAAAAAATCTATCTATTTATGTACATAGATATGTAAATCATGAGTTAGCTACTGTGTCTTGCTATGCCGACGGATACCTCATCATTAAAGACCTACTAAGTTCTACCAGTTAGTTGCTGCACTAAATTGTTAAGTGCCTAGCACTATCTGCTCGTATAGAGCGTTATTTTGGGGTTAACTCACCAGTTGACTGCACACCCAGTATTCCCCTACAAGCGTTAGCCAAACTTATCAGCCCATGTTTCTTGGTCAGGGCGATCGAGGAGATATATTCAAGAATAGATGTTATTACCGATATTAATTCTGCAATCTAATGTTAACAAATGCTTAAACAATCCAGTTGACTTAGCCAACCTAAAAGGTTTGAGTACCTGGGTGGGGCAATTGATGGACGCAATTATTGCCCAATTTTGCTACTTACTTGTTGCTGCAACAACCTCTGGAAAAATTAACTATTTACCAAATCGGCCGCCACAAAATCCAACTAAGGCATACACTAGCAAGTACGTTTATGTATTTGCCAGTCAGATGCAAAAAAGCCAGCAGCATTTTCAGGAGATGACTACGGGAGAAAGAGAAAGACTATTAAGACAGCTTAAAATAGATTATAGCCTGATTCTTATAGATTATTTTACTACAGACAAAACACTTAAAGATAAAATTGATAAATTTATCAATGCTATATTTTATGCTAATATTCCTGTGCCCCAAATAATCGAAATTCACATGGAGGTAATTGAAGAATTTTCTCACCAGCTAAAATTAGAAGGAAGGAGCAATGAAACGTTACTTGATTACCGCCTAACGTTGATCGATATCTTGGCTCACTTGTGCGAAGTTTATAGGAGTTCGATTTCTAAATAAATTAAGTTTATCGCTGTATATTCCACTTGGAACATACTACTGATGTTAGTTACTGCCAATGCGCGATAGCTGCGCGCAGCTTTCCGCAGAGAAGGCATCGCATCTTATTATTTTATGCTCATGACTAGTTATTAAGTATATGAATAAAGCCAGAAAAACCTACGTTCTCAAGCTTTACGTAGCAGGTAACACTCCTAATTCAGTCCGGGCATTAAAAACACTCAAAGATATTTTAGAGCAGGAGTTTGAAGGTGTTTATGCTTTAAAAGTTATCGATGTATTGAAAAGTCCACAACTGGCGGAAGAAGATAAAATCTTGGCAACGCCGACATTATCTAAAATTTTGCCTCCCCCCGTTCGCAAAATTATTGGGGATCTTTCAGATAGAGAAAGAGTGTTAATTGGATTGGATTTGCTCTATGAAGAACTGAGTGAAGAAGACTTTGAAGAGTAAATTTTTACTCATAAAAAATTGAGTCCAAAATTTAGTAATAAAAAAACAGGTTTTAATACCCTTTTGTTATCAAGCAATGAGTCAAAACGAGCCAGTAGAACCAAAACAACCACCGATAATTAGGGGTGTAGAAAAAATTCGGACGATGATCGAAGGGTTTGATGATATTAGTCATGGTGGTTTACCAATTGGTAGAACCACCTTGATTAGTGGTACATCCGGCACAGGTAAAACCTTATTTTCTCTTCAGTTTCTCTATAACGGTATCACCTACTTTGATGAACCAGGAGTATTTGTAACCTTTGAGGAATCACCAAGCGATATTATTAAAAATGCCAATATTTTTGGTTGGAACTTGCCCCGCTTAATCGAAGAAGGCAAGTTGTTTATTCTTGATGCATCTCCCGATCCAGAAGGTCAAGATATCGTGGGAAATTTTGACCTTTCTGCACTCATTGAGCGCTTGCAATATGCCATCCGCAAATACAAAGCTAAACGAGTTTCCATCGACTCAATAACAGCAGTATTTCAGCAGTATGAAGCGATGGGAGTAGTGCGACGCGAAATTTTTCGCCTAGTAGCACGTCTCAAAGTACTGAGTGTCACCACTGTAATTACCACTGAACGCGGTGAAGAATATGGGCCCGTTGCCTCTTTCGGAGTAGAAGAATTTGTTTCCGATAATGTAGTAATTGTTCGCAACGCTTTAGAAGGAGAACGCCGCCGTCGCACAATTGAAATTCTGAAATTGCGCGGCACAACTCACATGAAAGGCGAGTATCCCTTCACGATTACTAATGAAGGAGTTAACATCTTCCCACTCGGAGCAATGCGCTTGACTCAACGTTCTTCTAATGTCAGGGTATCTTCTGGTGTCAAAACTTTAGATGAAATGTGCGGTGGGGGTTTCTTTAAAGATTCAATTATTTTGGCGACAGGAGCTACAGGTACTGGTAAAACCCTGTTAGTAAGCAAATTTATTCAAGATGGCTGCCTGAATGGAGAACAGGCGATATTATTTGCTTATGAAGAATCACGCGCTCAACTATCTCGTAATGCTTCCTCTTGGGGAATTGATTTTGAAAAATTAGAAGATCGAGGTTTACTCAAAATCATCTGTACCTATCCTGAATCAACTGGTTTAGAAGACCACTTACAAATTATTAAATCAGAAATTGCTATTTTCAAACCCGCTCGGATTGCTATTGATTCTCTATCAGCATTAGCTAGAGGAGTTACGAATAATGCATTTCGGCAGTTTGTAATTGGTGTGACAGGTTATGCTAAACAAGAAGAAATTACTGGTTTCTTTACTAACACAACCGATCAATTTTTAGGAGCACATTCGATTACTGACTCTCATATTTCTACGATTACCGATACAATTCTGATGTTACAATACGTAGAAATTCGCGGAGAAATGTCGCGGGCAATTAACGTATTCAAAATGCGCGGGTCTTGGCATGATAAAGGAATTCGTGAGTATAATATTACTGCTGACGGGCCCGAAATTAAAGATTCTTTCCGAAACTACGAACGGATTATCAGCGGTGCTCCTACTCGCGTTAGTATCGATGAAAAGGCGGAACTTTCTCGCATTGTTAGACGTTTTGAAGACAAACAGAGTTCCGAACCCTAAATTTAGTATCGTAGTATATTCTTTCCTAAGTTTAGTATCGTGCTATATTCTGTGGTGAAGAAAGGTTTTCTGCCGCTAGATTGATTTTCGTGTGAGGGATGCGGTGAAAGGACAGCAATTATTTTATAGCTTCTTACCTGGTGTAACGGCAGCGGTGTTAACAACTCAGCCTGCTTGGGCTGGTACTGCGAAACTAACTGGGGTACAACTGGCGTCTTCTCCGAGTGTTTTGACTTCTACTTATGGTCAAGACTTGGTTGTAGACACCATAAATAGGCAACTGCCTAACAGTGCAAATGTTAGTGTTCCAACCCTAGTACCTGCTTTGGGTTTTACTAAACTTAGTGTGAAACCTTTAAGTAATAACAGTATTCCAGTATTTACGGCTGAAAATACTGTTGTACCAATAAAACAACTACTTAAGAAAGATAAAGGTAGATTTTTCAGTTTGACAGCTACCTCTAATCCTTCCCAAGCTCAAAAGAACCAAAAACAGAGTAATTCAAGCGCTGATGGGCAGAAATTAAAGAAGATAGTAGTTCCCAACTACACTTCAAAACCCCTTTCTGTCCAAAAAGAAATTTTGTCCCTGTCTTCTGTACAGCAGCCAGTGGTTCAAAAGATAAATACTGTAACTCCATTGCAAACATTTTTACAAACTTCAGCCACAGGTGCAGGAGCAGCAAAACTGTTGTCAGCGCAGAGGTGTCCACAGGAGTTGAGCAAAAGCAAAACTGACTCCTTGGCTGTGCTACTAACCTCAAGCACCTGCTTTCGACAAAATGCTATTGGTGGTCGCTTGGCTCAGAGTAATACCACGATTCCGACAGATTCGACGCCAATCACTCCGCCAGGAACCGTAACTCCTGCACCAGGGGGTTCGGTGCAACCTGCTAATGTACCAACAACCGTAACTCCTGTGCCAGGGGGTTCGACGCCAATCACTATGCCAGGAACCGTAACTCCTGCACCAGGGGGTTCGGTGCAACCTGTTACTGTACCAGCAACTGTAACTCCTGTACCGTCAGGGTCGGTGCAAATTCCAAACAACCTGATTCCTAACTCAAATCCTCTGCAATTTCCCACCAAACCGGAGGAAGTGCAACTTCAGGGAAATCAGCCGATTACTTTGACACAGGCTCTGGAGCTAGCACGGCGTAACAATCACGATCTACAGGTGTCCTTATTGGAGCTAGAACGCAATAAAGCAAGTCTACGTGAGGCGCAAGCTGCTTTATTGCCCACTCTGGGAGTTAGCACGGATCTGACTCGTAGTCAGTCTGCTAGTAGTCAGCTTCAGGACGAATTAAGTGGGCGAAATGGCTTATTATCTAACCAAGATCAACCTACTACATCTTTTTCTGGTCAAGCACAACTTTCATATAACCTTTATAGTTCTGGGAGAGTGCAAGCTAGCATCAGAGCGGCTGAAGAACAGGTACGTTTCTATGAGTTGGCTGTAGAAACTCAGTTTGAGACAATCCGTCTGAATGTTGCGACTGACTACTACAATCTGCAACAAGCGGATGAACAAGTACGGATTGCCCAGTCGGCTGTGCAAAACTCTGAAGCTAGTTTGCGTGATGCAGAAGCTTTAGAGCGAGCTGGGGTTGGTACGCGGTTCGATGTGTTGCGATCGCAGGTGAATTTAGCAAATGCCCAACAAAATTTAACTAATGCTAGATCCCAGCAGTCAATTTCCCGTCGTCAATTAGCAACTCGGATAAGTTTGCCGCAAGCAATAAATATCAGTGCCGCTGACCCTGTACAATTAGCTGGTCTTTGGAACCCAACCTTAGAACAAAGTATTGTGTTGGCTTATCAAAATCGTCCAGAACTGCAACAGCAGTTAGCACAACGCAATACCAGTGAGCAACAGCGTAGACAGGCCCTTGCCGAGCTAGGCCCTCAAATTAGTTTGGTCGCCAATTACAACCTGCTAGACCAGTTCGATGATAATGTCAGCGTTACTGATGGTTATTCATTTGGAGTTCAGGCAAGCCTAAATTTGTTTGATGGGGGAGCAGCAAGAGCAAGAGCAGCTCAGCAAAGAGCTAATATTGCGATCGCAGAAACTCAATTTGCTGAACAGCGCAACCAAATTCGCTTTCAGGTAGAACAAGCCTATTCTACCCAGCAATCTAGTTTGGAGAATGTTCAAACCGCTAATACCGCTTTAGAACAAGCCAGGGAAGCTCTACGTTTAGCACGTTTGCGATTCCAAGCTGGTGTAGGTACTCAAACTGATGTGATTAACTCTGAAAATGACCTCACCCAAGCTGAAGGTAATCGAGTCACAGCAATTTTGGATTACAACCGCGCTTTAGCTCAGTTACAACGGTCTGTTACCCTCAGAGCATTCCGCTAATTAGCTGAAACTCAACTGAATCAATACTTTTGACTGCTGTTGTGTTGATCGGGGCATTACACAGTCCAGTAGCGTTTCTAATAAAAGCTAGCTAAAAGCCTCATTTATTCAGTGTATTTACTGGAAATATGAGGCTTTTTAGCTCCTCTTAAAAGCTGTTTACCGACGCGCTCGCTTCCATTATGGATGGAAAAAACAAGTCAAATCCTCTTTCCTTCTGCCTCCTGCCTTCTGCCTTGTTTTGTAGGGAAGGAGTTATTTTTGTGAGGTCTGTATTGGACTTAACAGAGAAGCGCGATAGTCAAATTTGGACTAACATAACTGAGTGTTCGTAGTTTACCGCCGTAGGCATCGCTTGCCTTTTCAAAGACTAATGACTAAAGTAACATCTCAAGAAATTGCACAGTTTCGCTCTCAATTGGCAGACGATCCTAGCGATATGGAAGCGCTGGATTTAATTGAAGACTGTGATGGAGATTTGGAAGATGCAGCGATGACGTTAGCTATCCGAGCAGGACAACAACCAGAAAGAGCAAATTCCGAGTGGTTAGATGCCTTGGCGAGAAAATGGCGTGTGGTCATTTGCGAACAAGAATATCGAGAAGATTTGCTTAATACTTCTCTTCAGAAGATGATGGAACATCTAAAAACAACGCCAACATTTCCTAAGATTTTGGCAACGCCAGTTTTGCTATATGTCCTCAAGCAAGGCATAAACAATTTTTGTGAGCCACTAGATTTGTTAAAATAATCTGCCCACATTTTAATTATGAGATTAAAATTGCGGCTACCCGAACATAGACGCATTCGCGGAGCGTCTCGTAGAGAAGCGGCTTCAAAACCCTTAATTTGACCTTAGTCCGCACAGAAGGACTACCCTGTGGGAAGACTTTCACTGTGTTTGTGTAGTCCTTCCAGTGCTTTGGTACAAAATGTGAGCCTCCTAACTTCTGATGTAAGTCTTGGAGTAATCCAGGTGTGTGAATTCTGGTGATACGAGGTTCAATCGACCAGGACTGATACGCTGTTAATTAAGGCAAAACTTCTATTAGACAAATTGTAAAATCAATGAATTACCTTGTTGCCGTATTACCAGACCGCATTCAAGCCGAAGCTGCTTACTTAGCTTTAGAAAAAGAAGGCATTAACAGCACTATTTTGGGGAGGGGGTATAAAACGGCTGACGAGTTTGGCTTAATTGACCCCAAAGATCAAGCTAAAAAGCAAGCAAAACAGATGGCAACTTGGCTGATACCATTTGGCTTTTTTGCAGGTTTTACATTCAGCCTGATTACTGGTTTAGATACTTTTGCCTGGGCGGGTGAAGTTGGCAATCACATTGTTGGCGGACTGCTGGGTGCTGCTAGTGGTGCGATGGGTGGTGTGGTTGTCGGTGGCGGAGTCGGTTTACTTATAGGTGGTGGTGATGCTTTACCTTATCGCAACCGCTTAGATGCAGGTAAATATTTAGTTGCCGTTGAAGGTTCTGAAACTCTTACTCGCCAAGCAACCAAAATATTACGTCAGTTCGATCCAGAAAATATCCAAGGTTATGCCGACACAAATACTGTGTATTGAATAAATCATAGTTTACACATTACGACACAGCGGCTTGAGTTACTTTCCTATTCTTGGGAGATGGCATAAGCCGCTGCGATCGCCAACAAATCTCAAGTAGAAAGGCTAACCCAATCTGGACGGGAACTGTAGAAATGGGAATTAAAGCTAGAATCAGGATAGTTATAGCAGATTAATTCTCAATTCATAACTCATAATTTTTAAGAATGTTGCCACGAGAAGAACTTTTAAAAGGTGTTGAAAATCGAGATAGTGTCGCTCGTGCAATCGATCAAGCGGAGCAAGCGATCAAAACTTGGGAAGTAGTTTTGACAGATTTTCTATCCCCCCCAGAATTGGCAGAAATTCAACGGGTGTTTAACCGATTAACAGAAGTGCAATTAGTCGCGTGGGGTGGATATCCGCAAGCTGAACGCCAAAGAATAGCGATCGCTCGTTCAGAACTTCCGTTAGATCAATCTCAAGTCAGCATTGTAGCTGTAGAAATTGCTGGTAATTTCCTGTTTGATACCGCCTCTCACCGCGACTTTTTAGGCGCAATGTTGGGGACAGGAATTGTTCGTGAAAAGACGGGAGATGTGATTGTCTTAGGAGAACGGGGGGCGCAGGCGATTGTTGCCCCAGAGTTGGTAGAATTTTTGTCAATGAGCCTGAAACAGGTGCGATCGGTTCCTGTGAAAACTCAGCAGATTGAGATAACTGAATTAAAGGTTCGGGAACCCAAGAAAAAAGAATTAACTACTGTGGAGGCTTCTTTAAGATTAGATGCGATCGCATCTGCTGGTTTTGGTATGTCCCGCAGCAAAATGGTTGATTTCATCGATGCTGGTGATGTCCGCGTCAATTGGAAGGAAGTTACCCAAGCTAGTTCTCAAGTCAAATCAGGCGACTTAATCGCCATTCGCTCTAAAGGGCGTTTAGAAGTTGGCGAAATCGCCGTTACCAAAAAAGAGCGTTACCGAGTTCAATTAACAAGGTATATGTAATAAGTTAGGAGTGAAAAGTTAGGAGTAAGCAGTTTTAAATGTATCAGTTTATTTAACTTCAAACTCCAAGCTCTTCTACAGACGCGATGAATCGCGTCTCTACTCCTAAATATATACTTAATACTTAGGCTTTAAAGCGTTTCGCTAACATATTCAATAGAAGTTTACGCGGTACAAGCCGAGATAATTTGCTTCTAATTTGAGTCGTACTATCAGAGCTAATAACAGTTGGATAGCCTTTTTCTAAAGCCTCTAAAGATTCCCAAACCACTTTTTCGGAAGAATAAACTTTATCTGTACTGCCTGCCAGCGCTGGAGGAAAATTAGCTTCTGCAAAAAAGTTTGTTTCTATTGGCCCTGGACAAGTAACTAAAATACGCACACCATACTGATAATTTTCTGCCCATAATGCTTCACTAAAGCTGAGAATAAAAGCTTTACTTGCAGCATAAACAGAAAGATATGGTATTGGTTGAAATGCGGTAATAGAGGATACGTTAATAATACTTCCAGAACGACGTTGGCGCATCAAGGGTAAAAATTTATGAGTTAAATCTACCAATGCTAAAATATTTAATTGTACTATTTTGACTTGTTTTTCTCCATCCCCTTCAGCAAAGTCACCATAGCAGCCGAAACCAGCATTGTTGATTAATAAGTCAATGGTTAATCCCTTTAATTTTGTGGCATCAAATACACTAGCTGCTGCATTAGGTTCTGTGAGGTCTTTAACTATAACGTCTACTTGAATGTTGTGTTGTTCTTGTAGTTGTTTAGCTAATTGGCTCAGTTTATCTTCAGAACGAGCAACGAGTACAAGATTTGTCTTGCGTGCAGCTAGTTCTTGAGCAAAGGCTTTACCAATACCACTAGAAGCACCAGTAATTAAAGCAGTTGGCATTCTACATATTTAGATAATTTTTAAGCACTTATAAATTTTAGCGATGTTGGCTATAAGTTTTAACTACCCAAAGTGATATACTAAAAAGGGTAAAAGGATTACTTAGTACTGAAATGAAGGTTAGTTTTCTGTACTCAGAATTTCACAATGGAACCTATTGCAAAAATCGAAATACAGATTTATCGCTATCTCAATCTCAAAAAATAGTTTGTGGAAATTTTTGCTAAATTCAGCCTTCCAATTGACTGATTCTTCTTGCGGTTTTCTCTGAAAGTATAATTGCCGCTTATCCAGATATTTTTTCTGAAGTCCAATGTCAAAAATAATGATTTTTTTCATAGCGATTCAAATTAATTTTGAATTGCTAATTACCATTTTTCAGACCAATAGATAATTTCTGAGGTAGAACTATTAATAGCAACGCCGTAGCTATCTCCATGATTCCACTTAAAGCCAGGTCTACCTTTGTCATCTGTATTTAATACCAGTATTTCATAAGTAGCTGGAAAAGATTCTGTAGGAGAATCACTAGTATAGAAGAAAGTTGTCGGCACACCGTTAGGTTGGTTTATGTGGTCGTTTGTGTCACCACCTATATATTTGTGCTTGGCACTATTTCTATATTGTAAAAGTAATTTTTCTATCTTCTTTGGTGGCTCTTTTAACCTAATTTGAAAAAAACTACTTCCTTGCAAAACTTTGGGAGAGTAAGCAATACGAACGTCTTTAGCGTCAGGGGGAATCTCATTAGGAAAATGTTTTACTTGGTCATTTTCAGACCATAATTGACTACGAATTTCTTTGTAGCGTGATGTATCAGTTATAATTTTAGGCTCGCTAGTACTGCTAAAAGTTGTTCTCAGAAAAAAGCTTCCCCCGACAATACTAAGACTAGCAAGGGCTAATAGAAATTGCGATCGCTTCATCAAGTTGGGTGTGTCTAACTTTCATAGTCATATACCCAACTAATAAACTAAATTCGTACTATTGCGGATATCCAATCAGAGATATTAACAGAAACTTTGTGTATTTAGAGGAAAATTGGGATAATTGTAAAATTAATGTGAAGTTGGTCAATGATTACCTAGTCAAATACCGTAGGCGATCCTCGTTGAGACTAGTACTACCGTTGTAGCTAACAAAATCAATTCCACAGCCATGCATTTTTTTTCAATTCTTCCTGATGTAGCAACAACTAAAGCGGATATATAAATAGTAGATGCACCTTAATTAAATCACAGCCTTCAGCTTTTAGTTGAGGGCTTTTTTTTATTTTTGATACTTTTTTATTCTGGAAAAAACTAAATTTGCTTAAAAGTCTAATTTGCCCGGATACGGCAATAAATAAAGCGGATTAATAAATGGTAGATGCACCTTAATTAAATCATAGCCCTCAGCCAAAAACTGGAGGCTTTTTTATTGCTATTTTTTTTTAGCCGTCAAAAAACTAAATTTGCTTAAAAGTCTAATTTGCCCGGATATGGCAACAAATAAAGTGGATTAATAAATGGTAGATGCACCCTAAAAAATTACAGCCCTCAGCCAAAAGCTGGAGGCTTTTATTATTTCAATATCGATGGCAGCAAACTGGGAGCTAACCACAATGCATAACCAATAAATCCAAATAGCAAAGTAATTAGAGCAGTAATGCCGTAGCTGATGCAAATTAATAAACCATCAGATTCGATCGTGGCAACAGTCAAAAGTAAAATACCGATAGTCGGGATAGGATTTGTAAACGGGATTGGTAATATTAGTAATACTGTTAATAAAGAGATACAAAACCCATTAATTCGCCAAATTAAAGGATTATGAGCTATTTTTGGTAATCGGGGACGGGCGATTTTCTGGAAAACTTTGGTAAGCCGTCCCAAATTTTGCAAAAGTAACTGGGCGAAGGAACGAGGAAATTTGTAGTTAGCGATTCTTTTGGGTAGCCAAGGCGATCGCCTTCCTAAAAGCATTTGCACTGACAACAGTAGACAAGCACCACCAAATGGGCCAGTTAACCCCGGTGGCATAGGAAGTAAAAAAGGCAAAACTAATAATGTAATTACCAGGCTGAAGCCCCGTTCTGAGGTTTCTGTCAGAATATCACCTAGAGTCAGGGGTTGTTCAGCTAGGCGTTGCAACAGGGACTTTATATCTTGAGAAAATCTCAGATGCATTTGGCGTCAATTGATGCGAGTTCCCACTTTGTAGTAAAGCAGAAGAGGGAGAATAACTTCTAAACTCTGCTAATTTTAGATTTTGGATTGAAGGAAAATCTAAAACCTAAAATCTAAAATCTAAAATTGAATGACTCCTAACTCCTGTTTTCTGGAGGTACAAAAACAGCTATAGCTTTAGGTATAACCCGAAAATGAGCAGGTGTGTAAGTAGTGATTTCACCATCTGTATTGATAGGGCGAGGTTTGCGAGTATGTACCTCTATTTCTTGACCTTGAAGGGAGCGTACACTCTGCCAATGTATATGTCGCCCTTGTCGCATTGCGGGTAGTAATAATATAACCTGCCACCAGTGTTCAATCTCCAAGCTATAAAGGTCTAGCCTTTGATCGTCTATTGTGGCATCGTCAGCTACTGCCATACCACCACCGTAATAGCGGCCGTTACCGACAGCAATTTGCACTGTTTTGACGCGAACCAATTCACCGTTGATCGCAATCTCTGCTGTAAAAGGTCTAGCTTCCAAAATCACTTGCAATGCAGTAGCAGCATAGGCAAATACTCCCCAGCGGCGCTTAACTTCTTTGGTAAGTCGTTGGGTAATTTTTACACTCAATCCCATACTGGCAACGTTAAAAAAGTGCTTGCCATTCACACAACCCAAGTCGATGCGCTGTAAATGTCCATCTCCAATAATTTTGCAAGCTTCGTTGAGGGAATTTGGAATTCCCAAAGTTCTCGCGAGATCGTTAGCAGTTCCCAGAGGCAAGATTCCCAAAGGTAACTGAGTTTCAATTAAAGCATCTACGGCAGCATTTAGAGTACCATCTCCTCCACCAATAATTACTAAGTCAACTTGATGCTTATAGCGAAGTATAACTTCAGCAAGATGTTTGGGATCTTCTGTAGACTCCTCAATTAAATCAAAGTCAAGTGTTTTCAGATATTGAATCGCTTCCGACAGACCCTTTTGCCCTTGGCGAGCGTGACGATTTACTAACAGCAGTGCGCGGGAACTCATGGGTGGTACCTTTTGTTGTTGATATGTCCAATTATCCGCATCTATATATTTTGCTTGAAGTTGACTACAAAAAAGTATTTAGGCTGTTATGAAAGTTATCAAGAATTCATTTTCCTAATACTTATTATATTGTGAATAATAATTTTTAATTTTTCTTTTTCTTTAGTTTAGCTCTACTAGACGTCAGTGTGTTTATCTTCAACAAATATAATTATTACTCCCTAGATAAATGAACTTTAGGTGTTTTTATTTATGAAATAGCGAGTTGTTCAAATATTATTATGCCAAACACAAGAGATATTTTTCATTAAAATAGATACATATACAGCAGATTGCAACTTTGTCAGGTACAGATTATTGTAAGGGCACAACAATGTTCATAGGTGTCAACTTAAGCTAAAAGGTTTGTCAGATATCGGTTCCAGCCTCTGGGCTGGAAATGCACTTCAATTGCGGCTCTGCCACCAGCAAGGGAGGCAGAGCCTCTAGGACAGCATTCCCAGTCTGAGCAGAGGAACGAGACAACGAGACAATATCTAAAAGCTTTTTTGGTTGAGAAAGTAATTATAAGCTGTTCCACATTTAAATTGCATATACTAGACGGGCAAGATGCCCATCCCACAAGAGTTATATTTAATTCGATTATGCAAATTAGATGTTTTTTAGCTTATCTGTAAACTTATGCTGTGACAGATTGAAAATTATCTACGTTAAAGCGATCGCACCTTGAAAGCTACTTTTTAGTCTCAATCTCTATATTCATTTTGAATTTTGATTTTATGACTTTTTCGGGTCGGTGTCGCCACCAATAATTGCTTGAAACACGTCTCCTAGCAAAAACAAAAACGCTCCAATTAATACTACAAGCATTAAACTCGCAAGGGCAGCAAAGGGAGAGAGGATAAACAAGATTAAAAGCCCAAACATCAAAATCTTTAGTAATGTCTTATTCATCTTTTTTCATATTGAATAATATGTGTATTCTCTACAAATAATCGATATAATTAACAATCTGTCACCTGTCCTCTGTTAGATTTTACCTGTGCGCGCTTACTTTTGTGGTCAAGGCGTTTTCTTTGAGAACTGCGAGTTGGTTTAGTGGGTTTGCGTTTGATTGTCACGACAACTGCGCTTTGAATGAGTTCTTGAAGTCGTCTCAACGCTGACCCGCGATTATTCTCTTGACTTCGGTGCTCTTGGGCTTTAATTACAACTACTCCTTCTTGGTTAATGCGTCGATCGTTGAGCTTTAAAAGCTGTTGTTTATAATAATCAGGTAATGATGAAGCCGCAATATCGAAGCGCAAGTGGATAGCGGTAGAAACCTTATTGACATTTTGGCCTCCTGCTCCTTGGGAGCGAATCGCAGTAATTTCAATCTCAGTCTGTGGGATAATAACTTTGTTGGAAATTTGCAGCATTACTCACAAGGAAAAAATAAACTTGTAACTTTGAGATCAACTTTCTTTACTCGGTTTGTTCGGTTAATATCATTACATCTGGGTCTTCATTGTTGTTCAAATTCACCTCTAAAGTCTGTCCTTGGATTGTCACTTTATCGCCCGGTACTAGTCGCCGTCCTCGTCGAGTTTCCAGCATCCCATTTACTTGAACATTGCCACCTTGAATCATCAGCTTGGCTTGGCCTCCAGTTGGTACTATACCCATCAACTTTAAAAATTGATTTAGCTTAATTGTGTTGTCTCTAATTTTCTTCATAGTAAATAAATGTACACGATCTTAATTGTATCGTTACCTTCTCAAGCTAAAGGGTAAATCTGTTACACCAGATAATCAGCTAGGTACAGTATTTTATTAATTCGTAGCAAATTAAATTTGGCAATACCCTGCAATACCATTGCATCGGCTGACAATGCCATTGCATCGGCGAACAATGCCATTGCATCGGCGAACAATGCCATTGCATCGGCAAACAATGCCATTGCATCGGCGAACAATGCCATTGCGTCGCCCTGCGTTTAACAACATTATGCTTTTACGCAAAACTTTACTGAGAAATGTGAATTTACAGTAGTTTTCATTTAATTGAACCATATACAAGTAGATGGGCGTGAATAAATATACCTCTAATGCGTGGTGTATTTACCTGAAAATTGCTGCTTTTATTGATTGGCTGTGGTGGAGCGTGAGCGTAGCCTGTGGTAGACATCGCAATCACAAAAACTGTAATACCAGTTATTATCTATAATGTTGATCGACAAAACTGCCAGATATGGGCTAAAAACTAGTCTGGAAAGTTCTTTTAGTGTGTTCAGGGGACTGGATCTATGATTAAGCTTGGTTTATTGGTACAGTCCCAGAATAACTCTTTGGGTATCGGAAAAGTTACGGAAATATCTGATACCAATGCGATCGTTGAGTATTTCTGCTCTATAGGCCAACGTCTCCAAAAAACTTTACCTTTAAGTTCGCTCTTTGAAGTCAAGCTTGAACCCCAAGCTAGATGCTATATCAAGTTCCCAACTCAGGATAAATGGATAGTTGGCAGAGTTTTTATTTGGGATGATGATACAGAAATGTATCAAATTGATTTACCAGATAAGAAAACTGCGATCGCTTCTGTTGAAGATATTTACGTTCGCTGTAATCTACCAAATACAGACCCCATCCAAACTCTGGCGATGAAGGGTCACGAAACGCCTTATTTCCACGACAAAAGATTGGCTTTCGTGAAATCCTTGACTCAGCAACGCGCGGTGAGTCGCGGGATGACGGGACTGATTTCGGCAAATATTAATCTTTATCCTCACCAAGTTGAAGTAGTCAGGCGGGTACTGGAAGACCCAATTCAACGCTACTTGTTAGCAGATGAGGTGGGACTGGGAAAAACCATCGAAGCGGGTGCGATTCTACGTCAATTTCTTCTCGACGAACCGAAAAAAGGTGCGATAGTGATAGTTCCGCAATACTTGCTCAAACAATGGCGGACTGAGTTAGAAAACAAGTTTTACATCTCCCATTTTGGCAAACGGGTAGCGGTGCTGGCGGTTGAAGATATTCATAAAATCAACCTGAAAGCAAGGATAGGCTGCTTAATTTTAGATGAAGCCCATCACATCGCCGCAATGGCAACCTCTAAGGATGCAACAGTGCGCCAGCGTTTTCAGACTTGCAAAGAACTTGCTCATAAAAGCGATCGCTTACTTTTATTATCTGCCACTCCGGTTCTCAATCACGAGCAGGATTTTCTGGCCATGTTGCACTTGCTCGACCCAACAACCTATAAAATTGGCGATCTAGAAGGTTTCCGCACCAAAGTTGAAAGCCGTCAGCAAATTGGTAAACTTCTGCTTTCTTTTAAAGAAGGTGCAGAACCAGAGGTTCTCAAAAGCAACTTGCAGCAATTGCGAAACCTTTTGGCTGAAGATAAGTATTTACTGAAGCTGGCGGATGATTTAGAAAATTGTTTACAAGCAAATTCTACCGAGCAAGAGCAAATCGTCCAAGCGATTCGCGTCCACGTCAGCGATATCTATCGACTACATCGGCGAATGCTTCGCAACCGTCGCGCTGCGGTGGAAGATGTGATATTTGACCGCAACTTTACGCCAAAAGAAGAGTATGATTTAGACGAGCGATCGCTTGATATCCACGAACTCCTGAATCAATGGCGGAGTGTTGCTCCTGCTGAAAAGCCATATCAACGAGTTTTTCTGCTGTTATTTCTCGCTGCTGGTACTTGGTTAGGGATTTTAGAACAAGTAATTACGGCGCGTTTAACTGCGAAACCTCATGCTAAACTGATCCAGGAATTTAAAGAAGATGATGTTCGTTTATTAACTACAACCCCCAAATTCTCAGGGGAAGAAGAGATTCTCCAATCCTTACTAAAAATTGTTCGTCAACCTCAAGAGGACGGACAACGGACAGAAAATTTGAAAACAGTACTGCTGAATCAGCTAGGTACTTATTTCAAAATTCCCGCAAACGTTCGGAAGAATCAAAAGGAATTCATCACGAGAATACAGCAGAGAATCAAGAGACCAATTACTGGCGATATTCTGCCCAAATTTATTGTATTTACCAGTTTTGTGCAAACTTGTGGCGAAATTGTCCGATATTTATCTGATACCTTTGGTGCAGAGACAGTAGCCAGCCATCAATTTGGAGAATCACCAGACAAAGTTGAGGAAGGCTTAAATCGGTTCAAGAATAACCCCAACTGCTTTATTTTAGTATGCGATCGCTCTGGAGAAGAAGGACGGAACCTCCAGTTTGCCGATTGGTTAATTCATTTTGACCTTCCTTGGTCGCCTAATCAATTAGAACAGAGAATTGGCAGACTTGACCGCATTGGCAGCAAAATTGGCATCCAATCTAGCGCCTTGATTGGCCCCTACTTGGAAGATAGCCCTCACAATGCTTGGTATAAAGTATTAAAAGATGGGTTTGGTATTTTCCAACAATCAATTGCCAGTCTACAGTTTTATGTCGATGAGAAACTTGCAGAATTAGAAACAGTTTTGTTTCAATCAGGTGCGGCTGGATTGTTAGAGATGGTTTCACCAATTCAAGAGCAAATTGAAGCGGAAATAGCCAAAATTAGCGAACAAAATGCTCTAGATGAAATTGATGCAAACGATGAAATTGCTACCGAGTATTTTCAAGAGCTAGATAATTACGATGCTCGTCATCTAGAAATGAAACGAGCAATTGAAGGCTGGATTTGCGACGCGCTGGGATTCAGAGGACTGAATAACCCCGATTCATCAGAGATGCGACGTTATCAACCAACAACGCGGACATTGGTTCCGATAAATGATTTACAAAACCGTTTTGCTGAGAGTTCTTTAGACCAATTTGGTACTTATAATCGCAGAATAGCAAACCAAAATGCTGGTGTTAAACTCTTTCGAGTTGGGGAAGGATTTGTCGAAGCACTCTTGAACTATATCAACTGGGATGACCGAGGTGAAGCCTTTGCTCTCTGGCGCACTGATGCATCTTGGGATGCGAAAGAAGGGAAGGAATGGTTCGGTTTTCAATGCAATTATGTAGTCGAGGCAAATTTAAGAACTGCCAAACAAGTTTTACTAGATAACAAACTCGATAATTCTCAATTCAAAAACTTGCAGCGACGTGTTGATGCTTTATTTCCACCAATTATAGAAACTATCTATGTTGATGGTCGCAAGCAGCCAATCCGGGTTGTTGAGGATAAAGCGCTTTTAAGTATTCTGCAACGTCCATATAAAGATAAAAACAATAATCAAGGACGAGATTACAATCTAGCAAAAGAGCGCTTAGGAATTATTGACGATTTTGTTGATCCTAGTAAATGGCAAAATTTTTGCTATGAAATGCGTAATGCTTCTTCAGAATTACTTGCCAATCGTCCCGATTTTATTGACTTATGTCAAAGTTGTGCTAAAGTCGCCGAAAAGAAATTAGCCAATAGAGTAGAACAATTACGCCTACGTTTAAATCAGCAAAGTTGGGATAATGCATTAGCTGAAGAATTGAAGATAGAAACTGCTTTAAATGCAGCCATTCTAGAAGGAATTCGCCAGCCGCTTCTGAGACTTGATTCTGTAGGTTTTATTGTGGTATCGGGGCGATCGCTTGTGCAATTTGAGTGATATTATGTGCGATTAAATAGCTTTGGTAATCCTATTTGATTTCCAACAATTGAGAGCTTGAGAACCCCGACTTTTTAAAGAAGTCGGGGTTCTTTTTATTTTGGTGTTATTGATGACATTGCTGTAAAAACATATACACCAGTTTTCAAGTAGATGATGTACAAAGTACAGGACTGCTAAAATTATGTTTTTATTGAGAATGAATAATGAAGGAATAAGATTTAGAAAAAACGCGATCGCTGTTATTAGGCAGGGGTGTAGTCTATCGCAGTATCAAATAATTCACAAACAACAGGAGAACCGATGACTGATAAAAAGGTCGTGCTAGTAACAGGAGCATCATCTGGATTTGGGCTGTTAACTGCTCAAAAGCTTGCTCAAGAGGGTTACTGGGTCTTCGGTACTAGTCGTAAGGAACATCCAACTGTACAAGATGTGGAAATGTTGACACTCGATGTTACCTCTGAGTCTTCAGTGCAATTATGTATCAAACAGTTGCTTGCACGGACTAATGGCATTGATTTATTGATTAACAATGCTGGACAAATTCATGCCAGCATGATTGAAGAAACTTCTTTAGAACAAGCCAAGGAGGTTTTTGAAACCAATTTTTGGGGTGTTGTCCGAGTTAGCAATGCTGTTTTGCCAGTTATGAGACAGCAGCGTAGTGGACATATTATTAATATCAGTTCGCTGGCGGGATTGATTGGCGCACCAGGACAAGGTTTTTACAGTGCAAGTAAGTTTGCACTCGAAGGTTATAGCGAAGCATTGAGCGTGGAACTAGACCCTTTCAATATTAAAGTGTCTTTAATTGAGCCTGGTTACTTTAAGACCAACTTCAACCACGCCATGTTATCACCCACATTGAATTACCCTGATTACGACAATGTACGCGATGTGATTCGCTCAACTGTTAGTCAAGAAATTGCACAAGGCGACGATCCTGAAAAAGTCGCACAGACGATTCTATTTGCTGCTCGTAGTCGGTCGCCACGATTACGCTATCGTGTTGGCAATGAGGCACAATGGTTGCCTCGCTTAAAAGCAATATTACCAGATAACTTATTTCGATTTGGTGCGCGTAAGCGGTTGAATTTACCATAAATCACAGCCAAATCGACAACGCCCGATATTACACGCTCAAAGAAGGTGCTAGGGCTAAAGTTTTTGTCAAATCGGTAAGCAGAATGCGATCGCAGAGGTTAAACAATTCTGCCTCAGTAGAAGTATGTCGCATCAACCGTAAAAAATGACCTTCAGTGTCAACACTCAGGGCAATGTAGTTGAGGAACATTTTCAGGTAGCCTACGCGCGATCGCTCTGGCATAGTTGCCGCTGTGGGGGTTTGCCATAAACGATCGATATAGTTGCGTACCTCCGCTAAAGGAACGGGCGCGATCGGTTCTCTTCGCAAAGCTTGCCGAATTTGATTAAAAAGCCAAGGATTCCCGATCGCCCAGCGTCCCACCATCACACCCGCCGCGCCCGTTTGAGAAAGCACTTCAACAGCAGTTGTCGCCGAGTTAATATTGCCATTAGCAAGCACTGGACAATGAACTCGTCTAACTGCTTCAGCGATTAAATCATATTTCACTGCCCCGTGGTACATATCTTTTACTGTGCGACCATGCAAACTCAGCAAATCAATGCTGTGGCGATTGATTATATCTAGAATTTTGTAAAAATTATCTGTATTTTCAAAGCCTACACGCATCTTGACGGTCAAAGGGCGATCGCTGACTGCTTGCCGCAGTTCTCCCAAAATTCGATCCACTTTTTCCGGCAAGAGCAGCAATCCACCCCCAACATTTTTGCGATAGATTCTAGGCGCGGGACAGCCCATGTTCAAGTCAACTCCAGCGATATTATAGTTGCAGAGTTCCTTTGCTGTTCTTACTAAGTCTGGAATGCTTTCGCCAATCATTTGCGCAAAAACGGGGCGACCTGTGTCGTTTTCGGTGATTGCTGCCAGAATGCTACGATTGAGCCGTGAGGTATCATTGACGCGGAAATATTCAGTGAAAAAGTAGTCAGGGCTGCCGTAGTGGGCAATGACCTTCATAAACCAGAGGTTTGTCACATCCTGCATAGGCGCAAGAGCGGTGAGGGGTAAGTGTGGATAAAACGATTGGGGGAGCGATACCTGGGGCATAAAGATGAAAAGCGATCGACAAAGCTCACTGTTAAGTTATAAATAGCCAGACGTAAATCAATTAAAGTTTGTAGTGTTCGCATAGCGTCTCGTAGAGAGGACTTTAGTCCTAATTATCGTTGCTTTGAGCGATTCATCGCTCACTACAAACTAGGAGTTTATTAGTAATTTATTCAACAATCTTTTTTAGAGAAACTAACTAATACCACAAGCTGCTAATTTTACAGCTAAAGCATCGGGGTAGCGCCACGGTTGAGAACCACCAATCCAAATACGTGAGGGTAAATGACCGATTGGTGCTTTGAGACTAAAATTGAATTCCGAATTTGCATAACTATAATTATATATATGCCAACCAACTTGATGACAAAAAATTCCATAGTCTCCATTCACGTTTTTGTAAATAAGTGTCTGTATGCTAAAACCAAAGCGTTTATGACTGTAATTCACCCATAAAAGGTCAATGGTCTGCAAATCTTCACAGGGAAGTTTCTCAAAATCGCTACTAAATATATAGCTACCTCTAGGCTTTGCTAGTGCTTGACATATTAGTTCCCAAGTTTCTCGATCTGCTAATTCCCATTTTCCTTTTGCTAATAAATCACGCAACTGCGTATAATCAATAGTATTTACTGTACGATAATTAGAAATATTTAGCAATTTCTTTGGTTGTTGCTCCACTATCTGTAAAACTTCCGTTGCCGATTGGAAGCGTAGCGAAACGGCATTTTGTAAAAGTTTATCTAAGATTTCACAAAGGTGAACGCTAACAGTATTCTTTGCTGGTAAATGTTCTTGCCATACCCAGCGATCGCTAGCAATATCGAACAAGTCAAAGGGAGAAACATCGGTAAGCAAGTAAATACATGTTACACCCAAGCTGTAAAGATCGCTAGCTGGTAATGCCTTTCCTCGCATTTGTTCGGGAGCGATATATTCTGGACTACCTACTATTGTGCCGGTACGAAGTTGCTTCATATTATTGGCGAATTTAGCAACTCCGAAATCGATTAAAACCAAGTCTCCTCGACCTGAACGGCGCATAATATTTTCCGGTTTAATATCTCGGTGAATTACTTGTCGGGAATGGATAAATTGCAATGTAAGCAATAAACTTTTTAATATCTCCAAAATTTGCGGTTCTTGAAAAACGCCTTGTTTTTGCAATTCCTGGGCGAGTGTTTGTCCATCGACTAATTCCTCAACAATATAAAATTTTTGATTTTGTTCAAAGTGCGCTAGTAATTTGGGTATTTGAGAGTTTTCTAGTTCATTGAGATGAAGGGCTTCTTGATGAAATAATTTGACTGCCTTATGCCAAATCTCAGTATTATCCTTTTGAAAACATAGTTGTTTGACCGCACATTTGGGTTGATCTGGAAGATGTTCATCAATAGCTAAAAACGTTCTCCCAAAGCCACCGCTTCCAATGATGGCGAGTGGACGATATCGCTGTTTAAGTAATAATTCCTGACCACAACTATTGCAAAAACGAGAACTGTCAGAATTTTGGGGACGTAGGCAATCAATATTGGTACAGTAGCTCATACTATATGAGTTCTATTTGTTGCAATTACTATATATAAAGTATTCCCATCAGAAGGGCACTCTTACTAGTAGAAAATACAGCGATTGCACTTTATAAGTTTTGGCATAGTAGCAGTGTACTGCCTGTTGCAAGCGATCGCTGCTTTGGTGCAACTTTGACTCTTTGAATTTTTGGTCAGATACAAGGGTAATACAACTAAGTACTGATATTAAAAGCTACCTTATTCAATATTTAGTTGCCTCTGCAATGCGTTCCCCAAAGCGTAGTGAAGGTTTAGTTAAAATTTTGACTGAAACTGAACGAGAAATATCATAAGGACTACTGGCTTATAAAGTAAAGTAGTGAATCTTAAAGTTATTTCTGTTATTCTTCTAAAAGAAAATTCGGGGTTGCATATTTGCGGGATGATTTTACTATTTTTGTGGGATGGGCAACATGAGCGTCCCTTGTATTTCCGGGCGGGCAGGATGCCCACCCCACAAGAATCTCCCTTAATTCAGCAACGCCGAAAATTCTTTTGCTCCAAGTCTTTCTCCTATTTATATTAACCAAGTATGTGTCTCAATGATGTAGTGATTGACCGTGCCAGCCCCAGTGATGTTACTGAAATCGTCAAGTTGGCCCAAGCCAATGACGCAGAACATGGTGGTATGTTATTAGGTCATCTTGAGCCAGAGGCTGTAATGATGACTATCTCTCAAATGCCGAGCGTTGTAGCCCGTAAAAATGGTCAAGTTGTAGGATTCTTACTCAGTTGGTCAAAGACAACTGCTAATCTACCAATTATAGCGGTGATGTTACAAGCCTATCCTGGTAAAAAAGATGCTTACTTGTATGGCCCCATTTGTGTTGATGAAACTATGCGTGGGAAAGGTATTGCTGCGGTAATGTTTGCTAAGTTGAAAGATTTTCTACCAAAGCGGGAAGGAATACTGTTTATCAACGCAAATAACAAAGCATCACTTCAAGCACATCAAAAGATGGGTGTGTGCAAGATGGCAGAGTTCATCTATGAAGGCACTGAATTTTTGATATTCGCGTATAATAGCTAACTACTTGATAGGTTCTCTTTAAAATTAAACTGAGTGGCTAATCTAGATAATTTAAGTGATTTACTACTTGCTTAATCTGGAAAGTGACACAAGATGTTATTAGCCAACAACCAAAAAATTTATTTCATGAGGGAAAATGAGGCTTGATGGTATAAATTATTTGTCCATAGGTCTGTAATTTGCTCTTGTTGAAGTCTAAACCTCTATGCATTTACTCAAGGTATCAATTTTGACATTTCTAGCCACTACATTTTCATTTAGTCAACAAAGCCGTGCTGATAGCAGTGCGCCCTGAGCCGAATCAATTTGAGTGGCGTTCAATTACTAAACATTCATTTTGTACCCTGGTAAGCATATCGTTAAAAGCAGGAGTATAACAACCATCTTTATCAACAACCCTACGGAGAGTATACTCACCAGCCCGAGAAAGTCCGCCGAACCAAACGTTCTTTCTGTGCCAAATATCTCCATTGAGAGAATTGTTATCTTGGGACATTGTGAAACTGACAATCGATTTTGAAACTGGTATTCCTAACAGAATAGGTGTGATTTGAGCTTGTTGCAAAGTTTCCTCTTCAAACTGAATTTTGTAACTTACTTTAAACCATTGAATTAAACGTAGTAATATCCAGCCAGTAATCGAGTCATGAAAAGTCCACTGTAACGGGGCGAAGATCGGTAAAAGCAAAGCTTTATTCTCTATATCCCATTCTAAATTGTACATAGTAATGCAAGTATCTGGCAGTGGATTGCCATCCATAAAAAATACACCTTTAAGCACAGATGGCAAGTTTGTTTCTTTGATTGGAATCATCCAGGTTGCAATATTATTTAGTTGCTTTTTCTCAATTAATTCAGCCATATAATTTGTAATTACTTCCTTTCAGCTAAAAGAATACCTAAATTTTTAACGAACCGAGTCAGAGACAAGATGAGTAATCTGGCACTAGAAAAAGAGTAAAATCAACTCAAAAAACCAGAACAATTACCAACTTATAATTCCGCACAAAAAGTAGGGGATTACAGATGTGCATTGGTGAAAGCCAGCCTATAACAAGCTCTAATGACAGGTGTGCGCCCCTACTGGAAGTCCCTTACTCACAGTCGTTGAGCAAAACCTTGTAGTACCAAATTATTAGGAGTAACGGCAGTCACTTTTTCAAAATCCCACTTGACTTCTGTAATTGAGTCCCATTGATAGTTGTGAAACAGATGTAAACAGAAAATTTTGATAAAGCCAATTGATAAGGATGTACCAGGACAGGCTCGTTCATGCCCTTCGCCATTCCAAGATAAGATATCTGAAAAATTTCGTGTTAGGTCAAAATCATCTGGATTTTGGTATCTATTGGCATCCCGATTAGCTGTAAGAATAGAGCCAAGCAAGCGAGTACCTTTTTGGAATGGACATTTTTGTTCTCCAATCTCAACTTCACCCGCTTCAGTGGTGAGTTGGCTAACAAATCGCACAGGTGGATAGAGACGAGCTGTTTCCAAAATCACTTGATTGAGAAGTGTTAACTTTTCTAGAGCATCTGGGTCTAAAGTTTTCTTGCCATTCCAAACTGCATTCACTTCTGACACTACATCATTTCTGAGAGTATTATTCAAGCAGAGAACACCAATAACTGATCCTAAAAGCGCACTCGTGCCGGCAGTACCAGCAATATGAATCATATCGAAAAGGGTATTAGCGATTTGGTGTTCGTTCAACTGATACTGAGCGCCTGTTTCCAAGTAAGATGCCCATTTAGCTGATTGTTTATATCGCTTAGTTAAATATTGACGATGCCGAATTTTTGGCGCTGTTAATATTGCCAGCAGATACTTGCTGATAAAATTAGGCAAGGATGCAAGAGCCAAACCTTTAATGTAACTATTGGATGCTGTGATTTCTTCTTCAGATAAAGATATCTGAAAAACTAGTTGGTGCAAAATCGACAGCATAATCTTTGGCAAATCGTTGCCGATGTGTAATTTGCCTTGTTTAGCAGCTTCTAACAAGCTTTGCTCAACTAGATTCCCTAAAAAGTCTATTTTTTCAGACGGTTCTGGTAAGGCTTGTAAGATTACAGTACGTAGTCCTGTGTGTTCGTTACCGTTTGTTCCTAAGCTGAGAGGATTATCTAACAGATAGCTAGGAGCTAATATTCTGATGATGCCTAAATCATTTCCCCGCAGTTGTGGTTGGGTTTGCATTAATTCTCTCACCTGCGAGTGAGAGGAATGCATAATTGCTTGGTCTACTGCAAAATACTTATCTCCAATATTATCCTTACGGATGTAGAGAAAGTCCCGCCATGCATTGAGCATGATTGATGCATCTGTGTAATAAAAAATCAAGCGTAGAAACTTGCCGATCGCAGTGTCGTAACCTACTTTAGCTAGTATAGGTGCAAGCCAAAGCTGGCGATCGTGACCTTTGAGGACTTTATCTTTAAGTGTCATAGTATTTATTTTGAGTCATTTGTCATTTGTCATTTGTCCCTAATTCAGATATTGATGCTCTGAGGAATTTTAGAAGGAAGCAGGTACTCATAGGGTGGACGGTGCAAATTACGTTGCTTGATGGTATCTTCTACCTGCTGAAGATTACTCTGGAATGCTTCTAAGAATAGTTTTACTTTTTGGTCTGTAAAGTATCCTTGCTGATAATCACCCAGCTTGTTGTAATACACAGATCCCAACAAGCTGAGTAGGTTGTATTGCCGTTGTGCCTGATCTAAGGGAGGGAGCAAATTAAGGTAGTCTTGCTCAGTAACTTCTCTTTTGAGAGTTGAGGCTGGTAAGTAACCTGCCATTGGAATCGCTGCGGCGTAGCTCATAAAATCTTTTTGCGGAAAGTTAACCGCAGCGTGTTGAGCGCTGGCAGTGAAAATAATCAGCGTAGTGGCGTCAATTAGGTAATTGCGCGTTTTGATGCTCCCATCTTCGCCAAAATCGGGGATGCGACCACCATCGTAAGCTGGGATTTCGGCTGCCCACGCTTGCAATGCTCTGTCTTTTTGAATGTCTTCATCGGTGGTGTAGTAAAGGTTTAGGTAGTCTGAAACCCATTGATGAATGGCATTCCAGACTAGTAGGGCATCATCCCGGTAAGGATAAACAGGCAAGAGGTTGGGATCGTCTACACCGCGCTGTTGAAATTGCTTAGGTAAGATGGCACTGTTAAAACCATAGCTTTGCAAGGCTAGCACTGCTAAAACGCGAGAGTTATCGATTGATGATGAGAGTAATCTATCGACACCACCGCCTGGAGCTATGAGAATCCGTTGAGCGGCATCGTTAATTGCCAAAGTGCTGTCAAAATGCGGGTGTAGTAGAATTCTTAGGGGATGAGTGAGTGGGAGTTGTCTTGCGGTGGCGATCGCAAATGCACCAATTAACAAGTGAGTTCTTGCTAGATGAGTAACAGCTTCGTGGTAGTTGGCATCTGCTATTTGGACAATTGTTTTAGCAAAAAGCCAAGAGTATTTACCGGAGTTAGGGGTAACAATTGGATAATCTGGGCCTGGGGTTTGACCGCATTGAATGGCTATTGGACGCAATAAACGAGTGGGGTCTGAGCCTTTGGGTAAGGCAAATAGTGCTAGGGGAGCATAGAGATATTTTTGCTCGTGTGGGAATGTACCGTTGACCGCACCATCTAAAATTTTATAGTCAGCTAAGTAGAGTCTGCCTTCAAGTCCGGCTGCTGCTAGTGAATCGTCAGTTCCCATCACTGCTTGGTAATGTTCGTCTGTGACTGGGAAGCGATCGCCTGGAGTAGTTACCCGCGCGATCGTGACGGGATTGTAGCCAGCCACTCGCATATAGGCAAATACTTCATCTTCTTGGTAAGTTTTAGCGATCGCTGGTACACCAATCACAGGAAACAAATTTTCGTAGTCCTTGAGACTAGTTGCATGTCCTGTAGGCTGTCCTTCGTATAGAAGGTTAATTATCCTATTTAGGGCATCTCTGAGAATCACAAGTCCGTTTTCTTTTAAAATAGAATAAAAAAGATCGTCGAGTTCTCTAACATCCTTAGAAATGCCTTTGAGTAAAAACTGAGGGATAATTTGCAGGATTCTTGCCAGAATAGTGATTTTTACTGGTACTGCTCCTTTGAGGAAGGCTTCTAAAATAAATCTTTCAACATCGTCACGAATCGATTTAGAACCTTGATTGCCTCTGTTGACAATCAAGGTATTGATAAACACAACTCGTAACTGCTGGGCTAATAAAAAATACCAGTTAGTAGCGAACTCTTCGGCAATAGAAAGCCGATCTAGCATCGCAATAGATGGAATATGGGTGTAGTTATATTGATACTCTTGCCTAGCTATATCTAAAGTATGAGTACTTGATGAGCTAATTGAATTTTCTGGTGATGAAGCAGTCATTGACTCTACTCATGTTTAGTAGGGGGAACTTTAATAGTTTAGGATAAACAGGTTTGAGTTACCTAAACTTATTATCGCAATCAAGTTTAAAATTACGATTTTTCTAAATAAATTTTCTGGATTTTATCAACTTCTGAACCACGCACTAAATATTTAGAAATCTTGCAAGAAATATTTAGCAATACAAATAATATTTGCCAAAATTTAGAAACAATTCTCAAAGAACACTTTCGGACTAAGGTATTGTGTTTGAGTTGACATTTGAACCACTGAAATAAGATCGGGAATACGACTATCAGATTCTTTCTCTGCTGCCGATGTCTCAAATAGTTCTTCTGCTTACACAGCGATGGAATATTTTTCTATTACCTTCCCTCTATCAAAAATCTATCTCTATTTCACTGCCTTTATCCTTCAACAGTTAGAAGCAACGAATTTTGCTCCATGCAAAGCTATGGAAGAAAGTTCTCATACTGTGGCCAAAGGATAAATTTGTGGATATTAGCAGACGAAATTTACTGAAGGTAGTTTCTGCTTCTGGTTTAGGTGGAGCTGGGGTATTTGCTTTACAAGGTTTAACCAAACAGGTTTTAGCGCAAAATCAGTCTACCCCACTCCAGATAAAAAAAGGTGAAATGCTCTACAGGCAACTAGGACGCACCAAAGAACAAATATCTGTAATTGGTCTAGGCGGTCATCATATTGGTAGACCAAAAGATGAACAAGAGGGTATTAATTTGATCCGTACTGCTCTTGATCGCGGGATCAATTTTATGGACAATAGCTGGGATTACCATAATGGCGGTAGCGAAATTCGCATGGGTAAAGCTCTGCAAAATGGTTATCGTCAAAAAGCTTTTCTGATGACAAAAATCGACGGTCGCACAAAGGCGGCGGCTGCTCAACAAATTAATGAATCTTTAAAACGTTTGCAAACAGACCACATTGATTTGTTGCAGCATCATGAAGTTATTCGTATGGAAGACCCAGACCGGATTTTTGCCCCTGGTGGTGCGATGGAAGCAGTTCTGGAAGCACAAAAAGCTGGCAAGATTCGCTACATAGGCTTTACTGGACACAAAGACCCTTTAGTACACCTGAGAATGTTGGAAGTTGCCAATCAAAACAATTTCCGTTTTGATGCAGTGCAGATGCCGTTAAATGTTATGGATGCCCATTTCCGCAGTTTTGAGAGGCAAGTTTTACCCAGACTGGTTCAAGACGGAATTGCTGTACTGGGGATGAAATCAATGGGCGACCAAAACATTCTCAAAAGCAATGTGGTCAAACCTATTGAATGTCTGCATTACGCGATGAATCTGCCAACTTCAACGGTAATTACAGGCATTGAAAGTATGCCCATCTTAAACCAGGCTTTCGAGGCAGTACGTACTTTTACACCCATGAGCCAGGAACAAGTTAGAGCATTACTGAATCGGACTCGCCAAGCTGCTCTCAAAGGTCAGTATGAACTGTTTAAAACCACTAACCAATTTGATGGTACAGCCAAAAATCCTGAGTGGTTAGGATAAATTTTAGCTAAAGCGCGTTTAAAAACTAAGGATGAAAGCGATTTGGAACATTGCAAAGGGATGCAATGGCATTGCAGAAGCACGCATTAACATTGCAAGGGGATGCAATGGCATTGCAGGGGCACGCATTAACATTGCAAGGGGATGCAATGGCATTGCAGGGGCACGCATTAACATTGCAAGGGGATGCAATGGCATTGCAGGGGCACGCATTAA
>NZ_JBALDU010000028.1:0-87221 GCF_036917235.1 Nostoc sp. | reverse complement strand
TCCCAAGGCAGATACAGCGAAGCCGAACCCCTTTTAATCCAAGCTTTGGCACTCTGGCGCAAGCTGCTGGGTGAAGAACATCCATCTGTCGCAACTAGTCTTAACAACCTAGCGGGACTCTACCGTTCCCAAGGCAGATACAGCGAAGCCGAACCCCTTTTAATCCAAGCTTTGGCACTCTGGCGCAAGCTACTGGGTGAAGAACATCCAGATGTCGCAACTAGTCTCAACAACCTAGCGGGACTCTACGACTCCCAAGGCAGATACAGCGAAGCCGAACTCCTTTACATCCAAGCTTTAGATATTTTGAAGCGACAGTTAGGGGTGAATCATCCCAATACTCTTGCTTGTCGTGAAAATTTAGCAAATTTGCGCGATCGCCTCCCCCCACCACAGTAAAATTTGACTTTTCGGCAAAGCGTACCATGTTAAAAATTAGATTTGCGTAGGCGTAGCCCGCCGCAGGCATCGCCTAAATTCGACGCTTCGTTTTCTAAAACTGATCCCTCTCCTAAAACTGATTAAACTACATCAAGAGCGATCGCTTCTTGGCAAATCTTTAAGGTATTACTGATAGAAAATGTCCCAGCTTTAACCCAAGTAAAATCCAGTCTTCCAGCGTTGGGCGTAATTCATCCTCGAATAGACTACAGAGGGATACAAATTTACAGGTTTTGTGCTAACTATACCGTGATAAAACTGAAAAGCGCGTTAGCGTTCGTGTACCGTTCCAAAGAAAAGGTATCGCTTAGACTGAAATTCATCTTGAATTAAGTAAAAATGCTTGATTACTTATTCAAAAGCAGCTTTTACTTTCTCAAAAGCAGCTTTTAATCTCGCATTTTAGTGTTTTCCACAAACAAAAGCAGGTTTTAATCTCGCATTTTAGTGTTTTCCACAAGCAAAAGCAGCTTTTACTTCTTCAAAAGCAGGTTTTAATCTCGCATTTTAGTGTTTTCCACAAACAAAAGCTGCTTTTGCTTTCTCATTTTAGTGTTTTCCGCAAGCAAAAGCAGCTTTTACTTTCTCAAACCCCAGTTTGCTTACTCATTAGAGTAATTCACGCATTCATTTTGGTATATCATTGAGCCGAAAGAAAAGCGTAGGCGTAGCCCGTCGTAGACATCGCTCTAGAAAATAGGATACAGTTCAAATTCTCCACTATCCGGTCACGATTCTTCAAATAAGCGATCGCCCTGATGTAAACGTTCCGCAATTTGATAAGTTTGTCCTTGAGATCGCATTGTCGGAGAATGAGCGGCTAAATACCGAGATGCAGCCACTAGTATATGAATTCCAGCCGAAGTTTTACCGAGGAAAGAATACTGACGAAAAGCAGCTTCCATTTCTTGAATGACATGAAAATCACGGTTTTCTCGCAGCATCAATTTTCCCAGTTTTGCCATCAGTTTTTCAGCACTACCACCACTGTATAAATAATTAGCAACTAATTGCCCTGTCTGGTTTACTTGCTGCTGACGGTTTAATAAATCTGGTAGCTGCTGGAGTAATTGTTCGGGATTTTCTACGATTTCTTTGGGTTCTGGTAGCCGTGCTGGTGGGACATTCAAAAAACGATTTAAATATACACTCATCGCCGCATCAAACACTCCTCTTAGTAGTTCGACTGTTGGTACTCTTCGTAAAGCTTGATGTACGGCATTGGCAAACGTAAATGGATGATGGGCTGAATTCCAATCTCCAAAGTCATTATTAGTGTGGAAACGAGCTACTCGTAATGCTGCTGTATAAGTAACTACACCAGCTAATTGTTCCTCAGTACAACCTGCTTTCAGTGCATTCAATAGCGAATCTGCGATCGCTTGTGGGTCTTCACCTAATAAAATTGGTATTAGTTCATCTGCTTGCGACCAACTTCCTTGTCGAGATTTTCCCACACTTAATACAGTCGGTAATTGCTCAAATGCTGACTCTAATATTGCCACCAAATCTACAGGGTAACGCCAAGAGTTGGATTCTTCCATCCGAGAGGCATTGGCTAAACCCGAAACTAGGCTAGCCAGAATTGATTCTGCTGCTTGCCAATTTATAGTATCAAGTGCTTCTAATGCTTTATTGATAAAATCAACCGTATGCCCAACATCAAGATAGCGACGATCTGTAGCAGCACAGAAAAGCATATCTGCTATTTGCCTTGAATTAGCTCCTGAACGAACAGCAGATACTAAACATCTTTGTGCCGCTTCCGCATCCCGTACCTGAATAAATTGGCGAAACCAGCTTTTGAGAGTCGCCAAATCTACTTTCGAGTTGGGTAATGGGTGAACAACAAACTCTGGTGGCGCACCCGCACTATCATTAGCTACTGCTGACAGTCCGTGGAATAAAGCACGAGGTTTGTCTTCTACATCAAGATAAGGTAGTAGATTCATCATACAGGTATGGATAGTCAAACCTGTACTCCAACCCGCTTTGTTATAACGAGTGCCAAATTCTAGCCCCATGAGAAATGGTTCTGTCGGGTTCACTCCTATATCTAAAAGTGCCAGCGTTGATTTTGCAATCACTAAAGAAATATTCTGCTCTAAACCGTCTTGCAGACGTTGGCGATGGTGAGTATGAGGGTTAAGTGGTGGTGCTAAATTTACCCAAACTTCACCATCACGGATTTCTACCGGGAAACAAGGAACATCATCTGCCCACGAGTCAAAGGTTCCACCACTAGCAAGGTCAAAGCGGGCATAATGCCAAGGACAGGTAACAATACCATCTTTGCAAGTGCTTCCTTGTAAAGGAAAACCCATGTGAGGACAACGGTTATCAATTGCGTAAACTGTATTATTTGAGTAAAACAAAGCAATCGTATGTTTTTCCTTATGGACTAATAAACTGCCTGCTGCCTGAACTTCTGCGAGTTGAGCAACACGGATATAATCGTCTGTTTTCTTCGCACCTTCAAATATTTGAGTCATCTAATTGCACGTAGGTAAATGTCAAAACCCTTATTTCTACTCTGGCAAAGTTTTTCAAATTTGAGCATTTATGCATTCTAATTTTTGTTAACTTATACCAATTCTAAAAATAAACATTTTTTGGAATTGGTATAAGTCGCTATTCCTCAGAGGATGTCTGAGAAGTATCAAATATTTCTTGATCCCCCCTAACCCCCCTTAAAAAAGGGGGGAATAAGAGTCTTAAAGTCCCCCTTTTTAAGGGGGATTTAGGGGGATCTCCAAAAGTTAGATGTATACAAAAAAACTTTTCATCTCATGTCCGCTTGATTACTTACTAAACCCCAAGAACCCCACCCCGCCAAAACTATGCTTTGTCTCCCCTCCCGAAGAGCGGGGAGGGGCTGGGGGTGGGGTGCAATGACTATGGGAATCACAACTAATTACCCGAACATGATATCAGACATCCTCTCAAGGGTTTTCGGCACATTTCTTATAATAAAATGCCTTCAATCGGTGAATACCCTAAAATTTGGTATGTTACTCATGCTCAGACGCTTACACAGCCGTAAAATTTTCTCAGTAGTTATGCTTGTGCTTGTTATATGCTTTACTCTGGTAAGTGTGCGTTCATTTGGGCAAACAATTATGACATCAGCACCCCAACTACTCACCGACCCATTTTTGCAATTGCCAACAGCAACTTCAGTGCAAGTAGTTTGGTTTACTGAATTTGCTGGTGTTAATCACACAGTAGCCTACGGTGAAAATCTCAAACAAACTGCTAGGGCAAGTACTACCAAACTCAGTCGCACGCGTGAAGACCAACAATCAAGAGTTGCAAACCAAACCGAAGACGGACAACTTTATCAAAAGCCTGTCCAACGTGACATTTGGCGACATGAGGCTGAGGTAACTGGGTTAACTCCTGGTGTGCGGGTTAACTATCGTGTCACGAGTGTGCAAGAAGACGGCAAAAGTGTTGACAGTGATGTTTTCAGCCTTGCAGCTACCCCCAAATTAGATACACCACTAAAAATTCTACTTACCTCAGATCATCAATTAAAACCGATGACAGTAGCAAATCTGCAAAAGGTGGTAGAAACAGTTGGACGAGTTGATGGCGTGTGGTTTGCCGGTGATTTGGTCAATGTTAGCGATCGCGCCTCAGAATGGTTTGATGATAATGTTGGTGGTGCTTTGTTTCCTGGTTTACAAGGTCGTGCTAAATATGAAATAGCCCAGGATGGTGTTAAAACAACCTACACAGGTGGACAAATAATTCAACACGCACCCATGTTTACTTGTATTGGCAATCATGAGGTGATGGGGCGCTTTGCCAGGACGGGAAGTTTAAATGATGAATTTGATGATACAATCCCCCGTGTCGTTGCTCAAAAAATTTACCCAGATAAATCTTTAATCGATAATTCTTTTAATACTAATACCTACGAAGAGATTTTCTCTTTACCAAAAAGTAAAGAGGGTGGAAAAAGGTATTATGCAGTTAGTTTTGGTGATACGCGTTTGGTGGTACTGTACGCTACCAATATGTGGCGGACTCCCAAGTTAAATGCAAAGCATAAGGGTAGATATCTAGAAGCTGAAAAGGATTTAAATAATCCTGAAAATTGGGGTTATGGACAGGTAATTTATGAGCCAATTGCTAAAGGCAGCAAGCAATATAATTGGCTAGAGTCGGAACTTAACAGCCCTGAGTTTCAACAAGCAAAATACAAAGTTGTGATGTTCCATCACCCACCCCATACTTTGGGTGATAATATAGTTCCTGCTTATACAGAGCCAGTACAGATAATTGAACGGGATAGCAACAATATCAAAGCAGTGCGTTACGAGTATCCCAAAGACGCAGATTATATTATCCGCGATGTTGTCCCAATACTTGAAGCAGCTAACGTGCAATTGGTATTTTATGGGCATTCCCATTTGTGGAACCGCTTTATTAGTCCCAGTGGAATGCACTTTCTGGAAACATCTAATGTAGGTAATACTTACGGCGCTGCTTGGGGTGATAGAAAGCGAGAAGTACCAATTGGATATCAAGAGGACTATGTTAAGCTTGGCGATCCCAATGGGTTAGAACCGATAGTGCCAACAATTGCCCCCTTGCTGGGTGAAGATGGAAAGCCGATGCCTTATATTGCGAGTAATGATATTACGGTTTTTAGTATCTTTGATACTGGGACAGGTACGATAAGTAGTTACCGTTTTGATACTCGCAAGCCTGATTCGGAAGTCTTGAAGTTTGATGAATTTAAGTTGAAATATAGCAATCCTATTTGATTTGTGAAAATAGTTAGCTTTAGATCCCCGACTTATTAAAAAAGTTGGGGATCTTGTTGTTCAAGACGGTTCAGTTAAGGCTAAATTTATTAAAGTCCATTTTTTAACGAACCGCAGTAGACGCTTTGCGGCTTCCCGCAGGGTGGCGCAGAGAAAGCAGAGAGAAGAAAGAAAGGCTTAATCTAAGTAGTATGGATTATAAATTGCTTATAGCTTCGGCAACTAGTTTAGAAACAAAGGGTAAAATATCCCGACTCTTAGCTTGGGCTTTCCCTTCAGTAAATACCACTAAGAGGTAAGGGCGCTGTTCTGGTAATTCAATATACGCGGCATCATGGTGAACTTGACTTGTCCAACCTGCCTTTGACCAAATTTGAGCATTTTTAGGGAGTCCACCGCCTAAAAAACCTGCTACCTGATCTTCGTCTCTGTCAGTGGGCAAATCGTTGAGAGGACGTTTGAGTAAAGCCATCATGGCTTGCGATCGCGCACTTGAAACGGCCACTCCACCTACAATACTATGCAGTAACCTAGCGATCGCATTTGTGGTCAACATATTGCGATTTTCTAGTAACTCCCCCACAAATGCCCGTTCTCGTCCATAAGGGCCCTCACTCCAAGTTTTTTGACAGACGTTAATCGTCTCCATTTCTTCCCAACCCAAAGATTGGTAATAGCGGTTAACAATATTACGCTGATATTTCCAGGTTTCAAAGGGGCCGGTTGGTAATTGTGGCCCTGATGTGGTGCCACTCAAAATATCCACAACCAAGCTGGTAGCATCATTACCAGAATCGACAATCATATCCCGCAAAGCTCGCTCCAACTCCTTGGAGGTTTGACTCATGCCTTTTTCTAACCATTCATTTACCGCCACCAAGTAAAATAGCTTGACTACACTGGCGGGATAAATCCGCTCAACACCCCGATAAGTGAAACCACGAACTGGGTGATCCCAAAAAGCGTTGGGAGTCAGCGCCCCACCAGTATTTACTCGCACTGGTGGATCGTAAACAACCCAAGTCAAGGCAATTTGGTTACGTGCTAAGGTCGGAAATGCTGCCCAAGTTGCATCTAAAATGCCATTACCAAGATTTTCGAGTTGTTCGTCTTTATTAAAAAAAATCATTCTCTAATAATGTCCTTTAATCTAAAATCCAAAATCCAAAATCCACAATCAGGGGAGTATCAGTGTTTAGCTGACCTGAATTTATATGATTCTCCTGAATGTACGCGTTTAGCAACTCAAGCTGCATCTGGGAGACATTTGTGGGTAACATCAAATCATCAAAATTCGGCGGTTGAGGTGTATTTATGTGAAGATGACTATCTGGGATGGGTATCTGTTTCAGATTTTGATTCATTACAATCTGCTACTGTACCTTATCAGGCTGCAACATTTTCTGAATCGGAGATTAAAAAACTCCCAGCAGAGATTATCGCCTTTACCCAAAATGCGATGCAACAATCAAATTATTACCTTTGGGGTGGTACAGTTGGGCCAAATTATGACTGTTCTGGGTTGATGCAAGCGGCGTTTGCTTCGGTGGGTATTTGGCTACCTAGAGATGCCTATCAACAGGAAGGATTCACTCAACCAATTACAATTGCAGAATTAGCAGCCGGGAATCTGGTATTTTTTGGAACTAGCCAAAAAGCCACCCACGTCGGGCTTTATTTGGCGGATGGTTATTATATCCATAGTTCTGGGAAAGAGCAGGGACGGAATGGGATCGGCATTGATATTCTCTCGGAACAGGGAGATGCGGTTAGTCAGTCGTACTATCAGCAGCTGCGAGGTGCTGGTAGAGTTTTTAAGAGTTACGAACCACAGAGACGCTGAGGGCGCTGAAACTTATGAGGAGTGGGTTGATTTCCGAAAGGAGTAGTGAGGAAAATGGGGCGATTTCAGCAATTGTCCCAGATGTTTCAGTGGTAGTACCAATACATGACGAGGTGGAGAGTTTGCCACTTTTACTAGAAGCGATCGCCTCTACTTTATCTTCTAGTCAGGTAAATTATGAAATCATTTGTGTGGATGATGGTTCTACAGATGGTTCTGGGGATTTTCTCAAAGAACAGGCGCAAATCCGCACTGATTTAAAAGCGGTGATTTTGCGTCGCAACTACGGACAAACTGCGGCGATGGCTGCTGGATTTTATTATGCAGTCGGTAAAGCGATCGTGACTTTAGATGCCGATCTCCAGAACGATCCGGCTGATATCCCCATGTTATTAGCAAAGCTGGATGATGGTTACGATTTGGTGAGTGGCTGGCGGCAAAAACGCCAAGATGGGGCTGTAAATCGGTTACTTCCTTCCAAAATTGCCAATTGGCTAATTCGCCGCACCACTAGCGTGAATATTCATGATTATGGTTGTTCGCTGAAAGCCTATCGTGCAGAACTGCTAGCAGATATGAACCTCTACGGAGAATTACATCGATTTTTACCCGCTTTGGCGTACATCGAAGGAGCTAGAATTACCGAAATACCTGTACGTCATCATGCCCGTCGCTTTGGTCGTAGTAAATATGGAATTTGGCGGACATTCCGGGTATTGATGGATTTGTTAACCATTCTGTTTATGAAAAAATTCCTCACCCGTCCGATGCACGTTTTTGGACTGTTGGGCTTGATTTCAATGTTTTCGGGCACTGCGATCGGAATTTACTTGACTTTCGTCAAATTAGCTTTAGGTGAGATGATTGGCAATCGCCCCCTGCTGATTTTAGCAGTTCTGCTGCTACTAACGGGAGTGCAGCTGTTTTGCTTCGGACTTTTAGCAGAATTGCTCATGCGTACATACCACGAATCCCAAGGACGGCCTATCTATCGAGTGCGAGAGGTGGTAGCAAAAAATGTTAAGTAACGTAACAATAGTAGTCATTGGTCATTGGTCATTAGTCATTGGTCATTAGTAAATAATTAAGAGTAGACCTCTTGCATAAATCAAAAATAAGAAAGAACCCCACCCCCAACCCCTCCCCGCAAGCGGGGAGGGGTTGGGGGTGGGGTGTTAGGGACTTTTGCAAGAGGTCTAGTAAATACTGGTTGGCTCTAGACAAATGACAAAGGACAAATGACAAAAGACAAATGACAAAAAACTAGTTAAATTGCATCTACCTTGAAAGCATTTAATACCTTTGACGCCCAACTGCGGCGCAGCCTGCTGATTTTATTTACAGCAGGTTTATTATTCTGGTCGAGCATATCTTCGCTTTTACCAACTCTACCGCTTTACATTGATGATGTGGGCGCAAGCAAGCAAGAAATTGGTCTTGTTATGGGCAGTTTCGCCATTGGGTTATTGCTATCTCGCCCAATGCTGGGACGATTAGCCGATGAACGTGGTCGCAAAATTGTCTTGTTGATTGGTACGATCGTAGCGGCGATCGCACCCTTTGGTTACTTGGCAACCCGATCTATTGGGTTATTAATCCTGGTGCGGATTTTTCACGGCATTAGTGTTGCTGCTTTTGCCACTGGCTACAGTGCCTTAGTCGCAGATTTAGCGCCTACTGAAACTCGTGGTGAAATCATTGGGTACATGACCCTAGCAACTCCCCTTGGTTTAGCAATTGGCCCAGCCTTGGGAGGGTATTTAGAAGCTACAAGTGGTTACGGAATATTATTTCTGTTATCCACCGAATTGGGTTTTGTCGCCTTCTTAGGGATTTTACAAGTTACGAATCCGCCAGTGCAAACGCAGGAGCAAACAGAGGGAGAGGATGTCTACGACGGGCTACGCCTACGCAACTTTTGGCAAATTTTGGCCAGTCCACGGGTGAGAGTTCCAACTATAGTTATGTTGCTGGTTGGTTTGTCTCTCGGTGCTGTACATACCTTTGTGTCGTTGTTCCTCAAATCCACTGAGGTGGACTTCAATGGCGGACTATTTTTTACAGCTGGGGCAATTTCTAGTTTTAGTATCAGGGTATTTGCTGGTAAGGCAAGCGATCGCTTCGGTCGTGGTTTGTTTATTACCTTTGGGATTTTTTGCTACGTTTTAGCGTTAATACTGCTGTGGCAGGCTTACAGCCCGATCGTTTTCTTACTGGCTGCGATCGCTGAAGGTGCTGGTGGTGGTACACTGATCTCGATGATGATTACCATGATGGCAGACCGTTCGCTGCCGCAAGAACGGGGGAAAATATTTGCTATATGTATAGCTGGACTTGATTTGGGAATTGCGATCGCTGCTCCTCTTTTGGGTATCATCGCCGAACTTGTGGGCTACCGCGATATGTTTGGCTACGGCGCTGCGATCACTTCCCTAGCACTTATCCTCTTCCTCACCCGTTCGAGCAAAAACTTATCCAACTCACTGCGCTTTGCACTAGGTCTAGCTCCAGATGCCTACGCCTTGAAAAACTTAAAAGTTAGGAGTGATGAAATTTAACTCATCACTCCTAACTTTCAACTCTTAACTTTTTGAAAACGGGCGAGGAGGGATTCGAACCCCCGACACCGTGGTCCGTAGCCACGTGCTCTAGTCCACTGAGCTACACGCCCTCACCGACAATCTATATTAACACGTTCTAACCAAATGGCGCAAGATAATTTTCCAGCTAATTTTGCCAACTTAACCCATCTAGATCCCCAAGGACAGGCACAGATGGTTGATGTGTCTGATAAAGCACCTACCATTCGCCAAGCAGTAGCCGCTGCCAAGGTGCGAATGCTGCCAGCCACCTTCGCCGCCATTCAAGCCGGAAATGTGCCAAAAGGCGATGTGTTGGCAACTGCAAGATTGGCTGGGATTATGGCAGCCAAGCAAACAGCCACTTTAATTCCTCTGTGTCATCCGTTGCCTTTGCAAAAAATCGCAGTCGAAATCACACCCGATCCCCAACTACCCGGTTATCAAATTCAAGCCACAGTCAAAACTAAAGCTGAAACCGGTGTAGAGATGGAAGCCTTAACTGCCGTTTCTGTCGCTGCTTTGACTTTATACGATATGGCCAAAGCTTTAGAAAAGTCGATTCAAATTGAATCAATTCGTTTAATAAGTAAGAGTGGCGGGAAATCTGGAGATTATTCGCCGGCGGAGTCATAAGCTAGCTATTGGGCATATTAGGTGACAGATGATAGGTGACAGGTGATAGGGAATAATCTGTACCCTGTAACCTGTACCCTATTTCCTTCTTCATCTCCCCAGTTATGGAAGATTGTCAGGATCAATGCCGAGATTACGCAAATATGCTGCTAACTGTTCAGCGCGTTGGCGTTCTTGTTCAGCGCGTTGACGTTCAATTTCAGCGCGTTGACGTTCTTGTTCTACCAATAACTCAGCCTGTTCAGCCCGTTGATTGAGTTCCAGAGAATTCAAAAATCTCTGTCCATCTGGACGGTAAATTACTAACTCCCCTTGCCCCGTTTGAAATCTAATTCCCAAGTGGGGACTGAGCCAACTATCCATTTGCCATAGCTTATTCAAATGGTTGTTTTGCCGCAACCAGCCATCTAATTGAAAACTTTCAGGGTCGTATAAATAGTATTCTTCAACACCATAAGTATCGTAAAACTCCAGCTTACGCTCCATCTCCTTGGTATCATTACTATAAGAAAGAATCTCAAAGACTACTTGTGGTGGAATATTATCTTCTTGCCACTGACGATAGGAACGACGTTTTCCCTTTGATCTACCAAAGACAACGATCACATCAGGTGCAGTCGGTGTAATCAGCCGAGAACGGACAGGATACCACAGCAAATCTCCTGCAATCAAAACATTGTCATTATTAGCAAACAGAATCTCTAAATTCTCCTTAATCAGGACAATCCAACGATATTGCTCTGTATTGTCTGCCATTGGTTTGCCGTCGCTATCTGGATAGAGGAGATCGGGGTCTATTTGCTCAAAGATCGTCATCGGATTTAACCCACAGGCTCTTGACTTTCAATTCAATTATGACTGGTTCTAGAAGTCTAATCGCAACGACTGCACTAAAAACCTTAGAATGAGTAAGGTGTATTTAAATCTGTAACAAATATTTATGCCTCCTCGTTGGCCTCGCAAACCCGATCGCAAAGACCCTGATTACCGCAAGATTGATGACCGGATGAATTTTGCTGTCCATGTAGCGATCGCTGCTACTATAAATTCTGGCTTATGGTTTTTTCACATCTTGAAAAGCACTACCTGGGACTGGCTGCCGTTGTTTACTGCAAGTTGGACAGGCATAGTATTAGTGCATTTGATCTATATTAGTGCGATCGCAAATTACAGCGAAACTCCACCTAAATCCACCTGAAGATGGACTGCTGATGCTGGGGCGATTGTAACCTGTGGTAGTAGAATCAGCCTATTAATTGAGCGATAATGTAAAAAAGCCTGAGATTTCGCACTCTTTCTTAACGTAGGGTTATTTTTATGGCAAAGACTAACACCACAGAACTACTGGAAGCCCTAGCAGCTGAAATTGGCGAAAATGTCTACATAGACATTGCCAAATGGCATCTTTATTTATCTAATGCCAAACTGCACACCCTTGTTGCAGAACAGTTGTATCCCTTAATTACTTCCAACAATGTAAGTGAAGATCGAGTTTCAAAAGTCTTGAAATCAATTACAGTCAAAATTGGCGGCGGTAGAAGCGAACTTCCTTTAAGTGATTTACTGCCAGTGCAATGCCAAGTAACATTAGTTGATATTTTAGAAAAATATCAACGCGAAATCTAATATCTACAACCAAGATTATTTTAATTAGACAATTTTATCGGTCAGTATTTCCTGATTTGATTTGAAATGCTGAATTGAGGATTAATTTGTTGTATCAATTTTATAAAGATAAAAATCACAGAGACACATAGATGAATTTTGTGTAATTTATGTATGCATATCTGTTAAAAATTTCCTTTAACAATTAAGGAATCTCAACCTTCTAAATTGGTTGAGACGAGAATGAGTTTATCTTAAACTTGCTCTTAACTTTCATGCTAACTCATTGAGGCAATTTCTATGCTTTTACAAGTCAAAGATAGTGGCGAATTGGTAAAAATTCTTGAAATTCAGGAATTAATTGACCCGAATACTGATATTGTTCAGGCAAAAGATCAAGAAGGTCAAGAAGAACAGCAACCTGAAACTTTCAAAAAACAAAATCTTGTTTTTCCTTCAGGTGAAGTTCTACCACGCTGCTGGATAGATGCTAACTATAGACACGACAACGGTTAATGATTTTAAAATGAGATAATTGGTAATGGAAGTAAACTATTAGCAATTATCATTAGTAGGGTTGCACAGATGTGCATACGTGTCAACTTAAGCCGAAAACTATATCGGACAGGCGTTTTGCAAATTTCTCACGCCCTGATCCCCTAACCCCTTCTCCCAAAGGAGAAGGGGAATTGAATGTCTAGCTCCCCTCTCACGGATGGGAGAGGGGCTGAGGGCAAAACGTTGTCACCAAAGGGGTTTAGCGTTAAGTTGACACCTATGACAGATGTGTGGCCCTATTGCTATGTGCCAGTTGATGGTATTTCTTGTTCTGCTAATGTCGCCTTTTCATTCTGCTGAAACTTCGGGAAAAATCTCTTAGTAATCCAGTCAGTTAAAATGTGAGACAGTAATCCCAACGGCCCAGCGAACAAAGATAAAGCCAGAGAGTGAATTGTCCAAACACCTGTTTTTTGCCCTTCCCAATAAATCCAGCGGCCGACAAATAAATCCATCACTAAAAAATGAATCCAACCTGTTGCCGCAGCTGTTTCATCTGTAAAAAACCGTGCAATATCAGCTAATTGAGGATTCGATAAAGCTTGAGCATTTTCTGGAGTAATGCTGTTAATAAACAAATATAAATATGTTCCTGCTAAAAGCACAAAGGGTAGATATGATGACATTATCCACCGTGTGACTTTCCAGTTTGGCAATAAAATCATCAACGCCCAAAATGGCAATACGAAAAGATTAGCAACGTTAAATAGTTGAGAAATCGTCATATTTTTGCAAAGTGAAGAATTTTTGTTTTGAATTAACTAATTATTCATAACTAGTAACTCTCGGGAGAAAGATCCCCGACTTCTTAAAGAAGTCGGGGATCTGGATATACTTATAAAGCTACAAGCTGTGATTCGATCTCTGAAGAATTCAAATCACGTCCGATGAAAACTAAGCGCGTTTGCCTAGCTTCTTCTGGTTTCCAGGGGCGATCGTAAAATTTATCAAATCGAGTTCCCACGCCTTGCATCACTAAGCGCATGGATTTATTTGGCACTGCAACAAAGCCTTTAATCCGGTAAATTTCTTGTTGTTGTACTAATGTTTGCAACTGCTGTTGAAGTTTTTCTGGATCAAAGGTACGATTTAAAATTAAATTAGCTGAAGTAATTTCGTCGTCGTGATTGTGGTCTTCTTCAGTATCGTGATGACTAGGACGAGAATCTAAATTGTCTTCAACTGCGGCTTGAAATCCTAATAATATAGATGCGTCTAGTTGAGAACGGTCACTCTCGACAATTTTCACCACTCTGGGCAACTCTTGCTTAATCAATTCCTCAACTCTGGCTTTTGTCTCGGCATCTACCAAGTCAATTTTATTTAACACCACCAAGTCTGCACAAGCCAGTTGGTCTTCAAACAGTTCTTGCAAGGGTGTTTCGTGTTCTAGATTATCATCAGCTTGTCGCTGGGCTGCGATCGCATCTGGATCGCTAGCAAATGTTCCCGCTGCAACCGCCGCACAATCTACCACCGTAATCACTGCATCCACAGTGGCGGCGTTGCGAATTTCTTGCCAGCGAAAAGCCTTCACCAACGGTTTTGGCAAGGCTAAACCAGAGGTTTCAATCAAAATGCAGTCGATGCTATCTCGCCGCTTAATTAACTCTTGCATCGTCGGGTAAAACTCTTCCTGCACGGTGCAGCATAAGCAGCCGTTGGTTAATTCAAAGATATTAGTGTCACCCTCACCATCTTCGGGGCAAATTTGACAAGATTTTAACAATTCGCCATCAATACCGAGTTCGCCAAATTCATTGACTAAAACGGCAATACGCCGTCCTTCGTTGTTTTGTAGCAGGTGGCGAATTAGGCTGGTTTTTCCACTACCCAAGAAGCCTGTGATCACTGTGACAGGAATTTTCGTAGCCATATTTTTGCCTGATTTACTCAGTATGGTAAGTTTTACGGGTTACAAACTTAAATACTGAGATTAAGCTTGGTTTGAAGATTGACTTAGTTATTTTAAGCTGAAAGTCTATGGTAAACCGGAAAATATTGCCGTTTTTGTTGAGTTTAGGTTTGGTTTTAATTCCTCAAATCAGTGTGGCACAAACGGTAGAGGAATTGGAACAAAAAGCAACATCTGCCGAAGAAGTGAAAAATTATGAAGAAGCCGCTAATATTTGGCGGAGTTTCATTCAGAGGGATGCCAAAAACAGTTACGCTTACGTGAAGCTGGCAGATGTTTTGTCTTCCCAAGGCAAGATTGCAGAGACGATCGCTACCTATCGCCAAGCTTTACAATTAACTCCTGATGGGGGCATTTATCTCAAATTAGGGAATTTTCTGGCAGAAAAGGGACGAACCACTGAAGCGATGCCTGCGGCAAGCCGCTTCGCGTCTACGCAGCTTACCGTCAAGCCATCAAACTTGATCCTAAAAATGATAGCAACTACATTATTTTAGCTAGGAAATTGCAGGAAGTTGGCAGCATAGAGGAAGCATTAGTGGCTTATCGTCAAGCAGTTAAACTGAGTCCTGATTCCAGTAATTACTACTATTTAGCCGAGACTCTATTCAAAATAGGCAAACGAGAAGAAGCGATCGCAGCTTATCGCGAAGCCATTAAACTCGATGAGAATGGTTATCTTTGGTCTGACAACGCTTATGATAAGTTGGGTGAAATCTTGGAATATTCAGAAGCAGTAGCTATCTATCGCCAATTAACTAAAGATGACCCCAATAGCAAGGTTTTTTATAAAAAGTTGGCTGAACTTTCATTAAAGCGCGGCTTTGTGAACGAAGCGATCGCAGCCTACCGCCAACAAATTAAAATCGAGCCTGACGCTTCAACATATACAGAACTGGCCGATGTCTTGATGAAACAAGAAAAACCAGAAGAAGCGATCGCTTTTTACCGTCAAGCGGCTGCCAAAGAACCTACGGATTATTATTACAGTAAATTGAGTGAAGCACTCGCTCAACAGGAGAATCTAGATGAAGCTTTGGGAATTTGCCAAAATGTGATAAAAACTGGTGAAGGCAGTTATGACACTTGCTCCAATATAAATTTGCCACTTTACAAGCAAAAAGGCTTTACTGCTGTCATGGCTTTTTATCAGCCGCTAGCGAATATGATTCCACGTCGCAAAATGGCTGAACTTTACATCAAACTTGGCCGAGATATTTCCTATGGTGAATCTGGTGATGGCTCAAAACAAGAGGCGGCGGCAGTTTTTCGGGAAGCATTAAAAATAGATCCAGAAAACACTGATGCTAAAGATGCTCTCAAGAATTTAATTGCTTCTTAAACATAATTGAGGGGCAATCTCCCCATGCTTGCTTTCACATCTCAAAAGCAGTCACAAGGCTATTGCCCCTAAATATTTTGAGCATTTTTCGCTCTTTCGCCAGAAACACCTATGAATTATCCTTCATCAGGCTATCTGGACTTATGACTCCACACACCATACTCCGCAATCTCAACACGGTTACTCAGCTGTGACGAGTTCAGTACTACCACGTGTACGACGCCGTGTAAGACTATTATACAGCATCACACCGATCGCTTTGATCAAATTACCTTCCAATTCCTGGAACAGCTTCATGTTCGTGCCAAAGGCGGCGTTAGCTTCATCAACGATGCGATCGGTTGCCGCCTCGTCAAGGGGTAATTCATCCAAAGTTTGCCGATATTTAGTTTTGAATGCCTTCTCATCAGTAATTTCTGGAAACTCATAAAAGGCTGTGCCTTGTCCGTCAGACAAATTCATTGCTGTTACAGCAATATTTTTGAGAATTTGTCCCCCGGATAAGTCACCTATGTAACGAGTGTATGAATGGGCGATTAACAATTCCGGTTCTGTAGCAGATATTTCTCGGATGCGTTGTACATAAGCTTCACCTGCGGGAGATAGTTTGATTTGCTCTCTCCAGTTTGCACCAAAATAATAACTCAGGTCTTGCTCTAAGCTATGCTTGCGGTTTAGCTGAGGAAAGTTAATTTTAGAAACTATTGGGTGCTGGCGGTGCTTTTCTATTTCCTCTTCCATCGCTGAGTAGACGAAGTAGAAGTTAGCAACTAGTTTCCGGTAAGAGTTTTTTTCTACTACTCCTTTTAAAAAGCACTTGACAAAACCTACATTTTCTGCCATTGTGTGGGCTTTCTTAGTGCCTACACGTAATTTGGTTGCTAAATTGCTGCTCATGCTAAATTTCTCAACTTTAAAAAGTTAACTGCCGAGTTTTGATTCACTAACGGCTAAATAAAGCCATTAAAACGTTACCTTAAAACTATTTGATGAGAATTTATATTAAAATTTTTTAAGCTGCAATGAATCTGTCGTTTTTTACACAGCAACAAGGCTAAGAGAACAGAATTTTAGATTTCAGTATTTGGATTTTTTGTTGTTATTAGCTGAATCTTGCTTTCATTCTCAGCTTGGGTGAAAAATTTCTTGTGAAGTGAAAGTAATATTTATTACATATTTACTTAGTTATAGCATTGTCAAGTGTGAACTAATACCGATAAAAATCAAAACGAAAATTGTCGGCATAAAAGGAATAATTAGCTAAGATGTGGAGACTTTACTAATAACGTAAAAACCAATACTGACTTTATCAAAGATTTACAATTTCAGAAAGAAAAATTCAGTATTATTACGTAAATAGAGATCGATCTAGAATGAATTTCTAAAGAGAAAAAGCATGTCAAAATTGCTGAATAAAGTCTTAAGTGCTATTTATTTTTCAGTGTGATTGTGTGGAGTGTTTAAAAATATGGTTTCATCTATAACTCGGACATCGGGCATTTCTGGGGGTTCTACTTCTGAAGTTGAGGGATTGGGCAAAGGGATTGAGAGCAGTTTTGGACTGAATTTAATCCCACTACCAGCAAATCCCTTATTTGGCACAGATGGGATTCGCGGGCGAGTGGGAGAATTACTGAGTGCGCCTCTAGCATTGCAAGTTGGTTTTTGGACGGGGATCGTTTTACGTAACCATGCTACTCAAGTAGGACCAGTCATTCTCGGACAGGATTCTAGAAACTCCAGCGATATGCTGGCAATGGCTTTGAGTGCAGGGTTAACAGCAGCGGGGTTAGAGGTTTGGTATTTGGGATTATGCCCCACTCCTTGCGTTGCCTATCTCACCAGTATCAGTGATGCCATCGGCGGAGTGATGATTTCTGCCAGCCACAATCCTCCAGAAGACAATGGAATTAAGGTTTTTGGTGGCAATGGTGGGAAGTTACCGCAAATATTGCAGGCAGAAATTGAAGCGGGACTGCGTGGCAAGATATCACCGATCGCTAGAGTCAGTAATTGCGGACGGCATTACTCACGTTTCGAGTTAGTGAAAGATTATAGCTCGGCGTTGAAAAAACCCTTGAATGGTGCCCTAAATCTTCAGGGAATGAAGATTGTTTTAGACTTGGCGTGGGGTGCAGCAGTTGGGTTAGCACCATCAGTATTTACAGAAATGGGGGCAGAGGTAATCTGTTTGCATAACGAGGCAGATGGCGATCGCATTAATGTTAACTGCGGTTCCACGCACCTAGATATTTTGGCAGCAACGGTACAAGAACACAACGCCGACATCGGCTTTGGCTTCGATGGCGATGCCGATCGCGTCTTAGCAGTAGACAATACAGGCAGGCAAGTTAACGGCGATTACATTCTCTATCTGTGGGGACGGCACTTACAACAAAACCAACAATTGCCAGACAACCTGATTGTATCTACAGTCATGGCCAACTTAGGCTTTGAGAAAGCTTGGCAGCAAATTGGTGGTAACTTAATTCGTACCGCAGTTGGCGACCAATACGTGCAAGCCGAAATGCAGCGCACTGGGGGAATGTTAGGTGGCGAACAATCAGGGCATATTCTTTGCCGTCACTATGCCGTAACTGGAGATGGTTTGTTAACAGCATTACACATAGCATCTTTGGTAAAAGAGGCGGGTGTTCCCTTGAGCGAATTAGTAGATCGAAGCTTCCAAACCTATCCACAATTGTTGCGCAACGTGCGCGTTGTCGATCGCGATCGCCGTTTGGGATGGCAAGATTGTCAACCTGTGCAACAAGCGATCGCTCTTGCTGAAGCTGCAATGGGCGATTCCGGTAGAATTTTGGTTCGTGCCTCTGGCACAGAACCAGTCATCAGAGTAATGGTGGAAGCAGCCAATGCCGAACTCACCAACTACTGGACAAATGAACTAGTTTCACAAGTACAGCAGCATCTAATGGACTAAGTTAGCTAATATCTCATCTGAATTCTAGTATCGCTAAAGATGCGAGAAATCGCCGTCTCTACAAAAGACTAATTATTGTAGAGACGGCGTTTATTTTTTAATTCCGCCTTGCGATACTAGATCGATAAGGTGAAGGGATTTCTGTACTCTTCTTTTGAACCAAGAAAAAACTTAGCAATTCCTGAACGAGCTTCCTTTTCAGGCATAAACTCTTTTTTAATCAATATTTCCTGACCATTGATTACTTCTTTTTTAGAGTAATAGATATCTATAATGACTGGTAAATGCGGACTCACACTAGGTAAATACGCGCCTCTCCATAAAGGGCATCAATTGGTGATTGAAACAGCCTTAGCAGAGATGGATGAGGTACTTGTGATGATTTATGAGTGTCCAGAAGTGACTGCTATTCCTTTAACAGTTCGAGCGAATTGGCTGCGTCAAATTTATCCACAAATTCAGGTGATTGAAGCGTGGGATGGCCCAACTGAGGTTGGTGATACTCCTGAGATTAAGCAAAAGCACGAAGATTACATTTTGAAACAATTAAAATCCAAAAAAATTACCCACTTTTATTGTAGTGAATTTTACGGTGAACACGTAAGTCAGGCGCTGGGGGCAGTTAATCGGCTCGTAGATTGCGATCGCCAAACTTTTCCAATTTCTGGAACGCAAGTAAGAAGAGACGCTTACGCATTTCGCGAGTATTTACATCCTGATGTGTACCGCGATCTGATCGCCAATATTGTTTTTCTGGGCGCTCCTTCGACTGGTAAAACCACGATTGCATCACAATTAGCTAAAGAGTTTAACACAGTATGGATGCCAGAGTATGGGCGCGAGTATTGGGAAAAATATCAAATTAATAGGCAACTTTCGCTCTCGCAACTTGTGGAGATTGCCAAAGGGCATTTAGAACGTGAAGAAGCCTTATTATTGCAAGCAAACCAGTATTTATTTACAGATACTAATGCATTGACAACCTATCAATTCTCTTTATATTACCACAAAACTGTTGCCCCAGAGTTAGCAGAACTTGCCCATCAAGCCATGTCGCGCTATGATTTAATATTTCTTTGTGATTCAGATATCCCTTACGATGATACCTGGGATCGTTCTGGAGAGGCAAATCGTAGTATATTTCAAAAACAGATTCAGAGCGACTTAATTATTAGAAAAATTCCATTTTTCCGCATTTGTGGCGATATAAATGCACGTATTAGTATGGTTAAAAAAGTAGTGTCATGCTACCAAAAGTATAGTAATTTAGGAGATTTATTTTTCAAAAAAAATATTTTATAAAGTGTATTCAAATGGTTGAATTTTTGAGTATCAATACTATCGCCTTCAATCTTATGGGATATCCCATGAGTTATGTAGAATTCTTGGGAACGATTTTTTCTGTATGGTCGGTGTGGCTAATTTCTCAGAGAAAGATTCTGACTTGGCCTGTTGGGATAGTCAGCGTATTGCTATACATGGTACTTTTTTATCAAATCCGTTTGTATGCGGATATGTTAGAACAAGTCTATTACTTAGTTATTAGTGTGTATGGTTGGTGGAGATGGATTACACCTGAACCTGATACTGGTAAAGTTTTACAGGTTCGATATAGTCCACCGCGTAAAATTGTTTTAATTGCAGCAATTACAATAGCAGTTTCATTTGCAACGGGAGCTTTGATGAGTAAAATTCACCTGTTACTCCCTGCAATATTTCTAGAGAAAGCTTCTTTTCCTTATTTAGATGCACTCACAACAATCATGAGTTTTACTGCTATGTGGCTCATGGTACAAAAAAGGATTGAAAGTTGGTATTACTGGATTATTGTTGATGTTATTGGTATTTGGTTGTATTACGTTAAAGAAGTTAAATTTGTTGCTTTTCTTTATGTAATTTTTTTGTTCATCGCAATTAACGGCTCAATATCTTGGCTCAAGACAGCTAAAATACAGGATTGAAAACCCCTGTATATCTGGTGGCGTGGCAAGCTTAAAATGATGCATGAAATGTAGGTTGGGTTTCGCGTTGCTCAACCCAACATTGATCCGTCGTGTGTTGGTAATACTGTTCGGTTAAGGCAAGAGACGCGATTCATCGCGTCTTTGTGATTTATAATTTTCATCAAAAAACCTTAACCGAACCGTATTAGGAGTGTTGGGTTTCGTTCCTCAACCCAACCTACAAATTTGTTTGCAACAATTTAGCCTCGCGACGCCACTACGAAAGTGTTATTAAACAGCGTTTATTCTTTGTAAACCAGTATAAATATTGAACCGTTCACCGCGTAGGAATCCAATTAAGGTAATCCCAAATTCCTTGGCGACAGACACCGCCAAACTACTAGGAGCGGAAACAGAACAAACAATAGGAACCCCAGCAGTTGTAGACTTTTGCAAAATCTCAAAACTAGAGCGTCCACTAACTAAAATAATACAATTATTTAAAGGCAATTCGTCACTGAGCAAAGCTGTACCAATCAATTTATCCAAAGCATTATGTCGCCCAACATCCTCCCACAGATTTAACAGTTGTCCTTGAGTATCGAAGATAGCCGCAGCGTGTAAACCCCCTGTAGCAGTAAATATACCTTGAGCAGCCCGGAGTTTATCTGGTAGGCTGTATACGATCGCAGGTGTTACCGTTGGGCCAGAAGGAATCACTGGACATCCCCGCAGACGTAAAGCTTCAAGGCTAGCTTTACCACACACCCCACAGGCGCTACTAGTGTAGAAATGGCGCTCCAAAGGCTGTAAGTTTGGAATCAACCCATCCCGCAGTTCCACATTTACGATGTTATGGCGCTGCTCACCATCTACCAATTCATCTACGCAGTAACTAATACGTCGGATATCTTCTCTGTGGCTAACGACTCCTTCACTGTAGAGGAAACCAGCAGCTAGTTCAAAATCTGCTCCTGGTGTTCGCATTGTTACAGCTACCGTCTTCTGGAGAGGGAGGAGGCGAATTTCTAAAGGTTCTTCGGTAGTGAGTTGGTCTAAACGCGATCGCATTTTACCATTTTCCACAACCCAGACAGTGGCTTTGGTCTTGCTTTTAGTTGGCATTTTCATATTTATGAGAGTTGGTGACTTTAAATTTTGATCCTAATCTGGGAACAAAGTAATGCTATTTGTATATCAGATGTCAGGTTGATGCTCACCAACTACTTTGTGCAGTCGAGCTAGATTGCCTCGGTTTCTGTTTAGTAAGTAAAATGAACCTAAAACTTTTGGCTTTCAGCAAAATTTTATTTGCAATAGTCTTTGTAATTTCCCTTGGTTTTACAGGATATTTAGTAGCTAATAACATTAGTCAGAGAGTAATTGAAAAATCTCTTGCTAAACAAGTGATTTCTACCTCCACCGTAGGAAAAAGTTCTCAACTACAGAAACTTTTAAATGAGATAGTTGTAGAACAGAAAATCCCTGGTGCGGTAATGTATATTACTACACCTAAAGGTTCTTGGCTGGGAGCATCTGGTGTCAATAACTTGTCAACTAAAACCAGGATGAAACCCACAGATGGCTTTTCTATTGCCAGTATGAGTAAAACTTTTATGGCCGTGGTTGTGCTGAAATTAGTGGAGCAAGGGAAGATAGAATTAGATCGGGCGATCGCAACCTACTTACCAAGAGACATCAGTCCTCATATTGTCAACAGCGAAAAAATTACAGTTCGTCAACTGCTCAACCATACCAGTGGTGTTGCTGAATACCTAGATACAAAAGAATTTATTCAAGCTACAGCGAAAAGAAGCCGTTCACAGCCTTGGACAGCTAGAGAAGCGATTCGGTATATGTATCAAGAAGAACCAAAGGCAAATCCTGGAGAAAAATTTATTTATACTGATTGCAACTACATTCTTTTGGAACTGATTGTTGAAAATATCACTAGGGGAACTCTCGCCCAAGCAATCCGCAGCCAGATTTTAAAACCATTAGGATTAAAACATACCTTCACGGAATTGCGCGAACCGACAATTGGAGAAGTCGCTACAGGTTATAGCGATCGCAATAAAGATGGTAAGCTAGATAGCTACGCCGAAGTCAATGATGGCAATGGTTTGGGAGATGGTGGATTAGTTTCAACAGCAGAGGATTTAGCCAAGTTCGCCAAAGCGTTATTTGTCAAAAAAACCTTACTTTCCTCAAAGATGATGAAAGAAATGCTGAAATTTAAAGATAATGGCGCAAGCTACAGCTATGGTTTGGGTGTAGAAAGGTTTTCATCTCCTTTAGCAAAAGCAATTGGGCATAGTGGTATAGCTTATGGCTTCGCAACATTGCTGGCATATTTACCCAGTGAGAATACCACTATAGTAGTGTTGCTAAACAATCAGAATGTCGATCTTAAATCAGTAGCTAGGACAGGTCTGGAAGTTGTTGAGAATAAATGATAGTAATTATAAGCGTACTATAATCAGGAATCTTTTTAAGCGATCGCTTAAAGTCACAGACGTTACTTAGCTTTCATATACATCAAAGCAGGCATTTTTGTAACTAGCAACTTAAGTTATTTATATCTGTCTTATGTAGTGATCCTATCCCTACCCTAAGTAGGGTTATCCATTTTCATTTGGTCGTTAAGTTATATGAAGGTACTGAAAGCACATTTTCTTAGTTACTTGGTAACTAAGGAAACCAAAACAGCCTTAACTTAGTTGGACTTTTTTATGACTTACACAATTGATGAAGCAACAAAACCGGCTTTAGAAAGTTTTCAACGCTTTGATGTAGATACTCAGCTAGCCCTACTTTGGTTCGGTTATTTGGATCTTAAAGAGCAGCTACAACCAGCACCTCCTCAAAGCGTTGAAGCTCTTGCCAAAGCAGTGTTTGACAAATTCCTGGACTTGTCTAAAGAAGAGCAACTGCAAGCACAACGCGACATTATTAATGGTGCAGCTAACGATATCAGCCAAACCTATAATAGTCTAAGTCCCAATGCCAAATTAGACGTTTGGTTTCTGCTGGCACAAGGAATGGAGGATGGAAGCATAATTCCAGTGCCCTCGGACTATCAACTTCCTGGTGAAACGGATGAATTTATCGCATTGATCAAAAATCTAGAGTTTGAGCAACGCATTAATTTCATGTTGAGTGTAGTGGAAGCGATAGGTTAGGAAGTCTAAGAACTCTCAATGAGTATCTAAAATTGGGGATAACTGAAAGTAGCAAATTAAGTTAGACCTGGCTGTTTTTGCTCTACTTTAATAGTGGTTAACTCAGAACTACCGCAGAGATGCTGATCTTTGCGGTAGTCTTGATGCAAATTTTATCAAGTCCACTTGATTACTTATTAAACTCGAAGAACCCCACCCCCGCCAAAGCTATGCTTTGTCTCCCCTCCCCGCTTGCGGGGAGGGGCTGGGGGTGGAGTGTATTGACTGTGGTTAGCATAACTAATTATGCGGGGATGATATGATTCAGATTTTTTCCAAGCGCACGATCGCATTATAATCGGGTACACCTTCTAGCGATCGCTTACTTTTATCTAGTAGCACATTCCCTTCTGGCCAATGTACTTGCAAGTTTCCTGACTGAATTGGGGCAATGTAGACTTGACATAACAACTCGCCTAAATCATTCTTAAGAATGACGCGATCGCTATCTTTTAAACCCAACTTTGTTGCATCAGCAGCATTCATTAGCACCGCCTCTCGCATCGCCCCAGTAATTGCATCCTTGCGTTCCTGCACCATACTATTAAATTGTTTGCCTCGGCGGGTTGCTAATAAAAAATAGCCTTCTGGTAATTCTCTCTGTCGTGGCAATAATACGCCAAAGTGTGCTTTACCATCGGCTGTAGGGAAATTCCAACCAAAGCACAAATGTGAGCCACCATATTGAAACTGATCGCCAGCCTGCTGTAAGTGTTGAATACCTGCATATTGGGGGACGACTTGAGCAATTTCTTGACGAATAGCAGCTGTGTCAGCAAAAGCCAGCTTATCTGCCAAATCTGGTTTTACCCGCCTTGCTAATTCTAAAAACACTTCCCACTCTGGACGCGCTTCTCCAATGCGCGGCCCCGGAATCTCTGGACTGAAAATTACCCGGCGTTCGGTGTTCGTTTCTGTGACTCCTCCTGGTATTTCGTAGCGAGTCGTCGCAGGTAAAAGCACCACAGTATCGGCAGGTTCCACCAACATTTGGCTGGAGAGAACAATGTCTATATGTACCCGTAGCGGTATTTTCTTCAGCGCCGCTTCCACATAATCCGGTTCTGGCAGCACTTCTAAAAAATTACCACCCACAGAAACCAACACATCTATTTCCCCCTGATGTGCGGCATTAATCATTTCTGGAGCAATTAAACCTTTACTTGCCGGCACTTCAAAGCCCCAATGTTGACTCAATTGGGCAGCATTTTCTGGGGTAATAGGTTTACCACCAGGAAATACTGTCGCGTAACATCCCATCTCTGCACCACCCTGCACCCCAGAGTGACCGCGAATTGGCATTAAACCACAACCTTCCCGACCGACAAAACCTTTGGTAAGAGCTAAGTTAATGATACTTCGCACATTATCTTCACCGCATTCATGTTGAGTAATGCCCATACTCCAAACAAATACGGCTTTATTCGCTTCTTTGACCATTTTGGCAAAAGCGTACATTGACTCGCGGGATGTCCCAGAAAGCCGCTCTAATTCTTCCCAAGATTGGCTTTCTAACGATGCTTTGAGTTCAGCAAAGCCACCTGTGTATAAATCTATAAATGACTGGTCTACCCAATTGTTAGCAATTATATGTTTAATAGTGCCATTTAAAAATGCTATATCCCCGCCCATGTTGATTAAGAAGAAGTCTTCGGCAAACTTTGTACCGAAAACGGCACTTTCTACAATTGAGGGAACCCAGTAGCGCTCCATTCCCGGCTCACGGTAAGTATTAATAACTACAATCTTTGTGCCAGCTTTTTTAGCATAATGGAGATACTTGACGGTAACAGGCTGATTGTTAGCAACATTGGAGCCAATAAAGATTAATAAATCAGTACCAATCCAGTCTTTATAAGAACAGGTTGTAGCCCCTGCACCGAGAGCAGCTTTCAGTCCTGCTGTACTGGGAGAATGGCAAATGCGGGCAGCGTTATCAATATTATTGCTTCCCATTGCCCGCACAGCTTTTTGGGTAGCATAATAAGTTTCGTTGACAGTACCGCGACTGGTAACATAGAAACTGAGACGGTCTGGTGTAGTAGTGCGGATGCGATCGCTAATTACCCCTAAAGCTTCATCCCAGCTCACACGACGAAAGCCTTTTTCCCCTCGTTGACGAATCATCGGGTAAGGGAGTCTTCCCAAGTCCCGTAATTGGGCACTTTTTTGCTTTTGTAACTGCGAGACATCTGCCAATAGCACAGGGTCAAAAGCTGGCATCGTATTCATCCGCAACAACCGCAACCGGACATTGCAGAGATGAATCCCATCTAAAGTCCAATCCTTCATCCCGGTTGTTCCGAGAGCGCAACCATCGCAGACACCTTTATCGAGAATATTCCACGCATAAGTTAGTTTGTCACGAGACAGCCAAATTGCCCGAAATACCTCCCAAAAGTTGTTAGGGTACTGTTCGCCAATGCCGAAAGGCTTCCAACTTGCCCAGTGCTGGGGTGTCCAGTGTTTTTTGGGTTTGGGTAACATGATGCAGTGTGTGTGAGTTCCTGGATTCTCTTAGGCTATCGTTTTGATTACGAAATGAGTAGCAGACAGTTAAAAATCGTTCGGCGTTGCTGAATATGCCAAAAGGAGAAATAAAAAGCTGCTTTTGCTTGCTGAATATACCGAAATGAGGCATAAAAAGCTGCTTTTGCTTGCTGAATATACCAAAATGAGAAATAAAAAGCTGCTTTTGAAGAAGAAAAAGCTGCTTTTGCTTACTGAATATACTGAAATGAGAAATAAAAAGCAGCTTTTGAGACAGTAAAAGCAGCTTTTGAGAAAGCAATTGCAGATTTTGCTGATTGAATTTAGTCAAAAGATGAAGTTTAGGTAAGTTATTGAAAGCATTCCTTATAATTTCGATGCTTAAGTCAGGTTTTATCCTTGAACACAAGTTACGAATAAATACTTTTAACTTTTTTTAGTCCGGGAGTAGTAAGCATAAAATTATACTTTAATATGAAAAAAGAAAGGCGATCGCCCCAACAGATAATATTTTATAAATCTTTAAAGCAGTAGTTGAAATAAAAATCCCTGCCACAGACAGTTGACAGGGATAGCAGTTTTGAGATATTGGTTGTCTCTTAGCTAACAAAATCTTTGTGGGCAGCGACAAGCATCTGAGCTTGTCTTAAAACGTTTCCGAATAAATAAAAAGGAATCTGCCAAGCTGCAACGGTAACTTCTTTGACTATATCTTGTACACTAATTGCAATTAATTCATGCTCTGGCGGCTCTCCCTCAACTGTACCAGACCAAGTAAAAGCTAATAAGAAATCATCGTCTCCAGGCAAGGATGCAATCAAACATTCTTCTGGTGTTGGTTCGCAAATAATTCCATAATCATTTGCAAGTTCTACTAATCTTTGAAATTTGTTTCCGTTTGTCATTTGTTCTTAGGATGTAATTGAATCTCAGTTTTAGAAGAAATCATATTTTTAACTCCAGAACTCAAGTGAGTTGCTTCATAGCAGAAATTACGAATTATTAATTATTCGTTGAAAATTATGAGTTATTGGAGTTGGATCGGGCTTAAGTCCAAAATCTTACCGCGATCGCCTGGTTGTATCAGCAAGAATTGTTACTGTTTTAGAAAAAGCTAGACTACCTACTTTTTCGGTTTACCCTATTTACATACACCTCCCTTTGTTACCATTTCAAGATTGATGCCTTAATCTCACCCTAGCTGACGCAGTGCATTGAGAATTGCGTCAGCTTTTGGGGGAACTGCTGTAAACCGAAGCAGAAAAAGATGCTCGTCAACATGAGACTGTTCGATCACCTTGGCGTAGATATCTTCTTCTGTAGCCATTTCTGCTTCAATCAATAACTTGAGTTTGAGATTACTTAAGAGTTCTAAATAATGTGGCGATCGCAGCTGCGCTCCTTTTTCTGAGAGGCTAATCAATTCCCCCATAAATACTGTTCCTACTGTATGTTTCCCCTGCAAAATGGAGTATTCTACAGGCACTTTTTGAGTGAGAACGATCGTTTCTTCATCATATTTAGGCAAGAATAAATTATATTTACCGCCAATGCCACGAATTTCACAAATTGTCACAGGGTGTTTTATACCCTTGGGTTCTATTTGTAATTGCCCAGCAATTTGTAGGTCAATATTGGCATCCTTACAGGTATTTTCAGAAATTAAAATTTGTCCTCCCACTGTATAAGATTCAATTCGAGCAGCCAAATTAACATGACTGCCAATGACTGTATATTGAGCGCGTTTTTGAGAACCAACATTTCCCGCCACAGCCTCGCCTGTATTAATCCCAATTCCCATTTCCAAGATTGGGAAATTCATTTGCTGATTTTGTTCATTCACTTGCTGCATTGCCAGTTGCATGGCAATAGCACAAGCGATCGCTCGTTGGGAATCATCTTTGCGACTAATTGGCGCACCAAAAATCACAAAAATACCATCACCCATAAACTCATTAATCGTGCCTTTATACTGGTTAATTACATCTGTCATTGTTCCCAAATAAAGATTCAAAATCTTTACTACTTCTTCCGGGGGCAATTGTTCGGAAATAGCCGAAAATCCTCTTAAATCAGACACGAGAACCGTAACTTTTCGGCGTTCTCCCCCTAGCTTTAACCCAGAAGGAGTTTCGAGGATATTGGCGACGATTTCATCAGTTAGATAGCGACCGAGGGTTTTCCGCATCTCGGTAGCACTTTGAGCAATATACTGAGTAAGTGCGATCGCAGAACCGATAAATGCCAGCAGTGAAGGTACAACAGGAATCCACCAACCAGCCAAAAACGCCAGAAAACTACCACCAATTAAACCGCCACCCGCCAACAAAACACTAACAGCCATGAGGTTTTTCTGGTTGCTACTGTGCCGTTGCAGCCAACACAAGCTAGCACCAATAATTGACCAAATCAAAATCAATAGCCATTCTAGCGGCTCAGGTAAACACTTAATCGGTGGACGACCTTCCATTGCCGAACTTAAAATTTGACTAATCAAATTAGCATGAATTGTTACACCCGCCATTCGTTCTGGGTCAGTCAAGACATTACTGCTGTAAGGCGTATAGAATAAATCTTTCAAACTCTCGGCGGTAGCACCAATTAATACCACCTTATCTCGCATTAAATCTCGTGGGATGCGGTTCTCTTGCACTTCGGTAAGAGAGACTTTAGTAAATTGCTGTATCCGTCCTCGGTAATTCAACAGCACTTGATAACTTCCAGCATCGGCTCGGACGTAACCTCCATCATTAGCTTCAAAAATCGGGAAAACACCCCGATTTAACTGCAAGTAATTAGAGTTAATTGCCGATGGCTTGGCAGTAATACCTTCAGGTTTCAAGTACAACAATGCCAGTTTTAACCCAAAGCTTTCCAGAATCTCATCATTATTTAAATTTACGTACAATAATGCTCGCCGAATTTTGCCATCTCCATCTATGGGTAAATCATTCGACCCAATTTGATTAAGTTTCTTCAGTTCTGGAGATGAATCAACCGCCGAACTATCAATCGTATCAGAGACTTTTTGGACTCCAATCAAATTAGGAGTAGACTTAAAAACCTTAAGTAAATCTTGATAACCGGGATTCACGGGTAAATCACGATAAATATCTAAACCAATCGCTCTAGGTTTTTGCTGTTTGATTTTCTCTAACAAACTAGCAAGTTTTCCATCAGGCATAGGCCACTGTCCCTGCTTGCGGACATCTGCCTCATTAATCTCAACTATGACAATGCGGGTATCAGCCGGCTCTTGTGGACGGAGGAGAAAAAATTGATCTAGTGCTGCCAATTCCAACAATTGCAGTAATCCAGTCAAGCGTATTGCAATCACCAGAGCTGTAATATTGGGAACAGCAAGTAAAACACCCCGCCATTGCCAGATGTGCGGTTTCAGCTTTGCCCACATAATATTTAGTGCTGAGTGCTGTTAGCGGATAGCTAGGGTTTAGCCCGTGCTGAGTTAGGAGTTTGGAGTTTGGAGTTTTCCCAATGCCCAATACCCTTTTTTAATTTTGTGGTTAATTCTTAGATGTGCAACAATCAATCAATGGTTCCGAAGCGATCGCATTCAAACCTACAGACTTGAAAAATTGTCTCCAATCGAGCCTTGCTTTGAAATTATTTGGCTCAGTCCGGCGTAGCTGCACCAAACTAGTCAGCGCTTCATGCCAAATCCCAGCTTCTGCATAGATGGTGGGCAACTTGTATAAATTTGCCTTTGCTAACGCTTGCGACAAGGTTGCTTCTGGCTGAGTGCGTTCCACCCAACCATCTACAGTCGGATTTTGACTAGAGTCTTGAGTATCACAAACAATTGTTAGATACCAGTGATAAGTTTTACCTACAGCAAGTGCAGGGGCATTGTCAGGAAGTTTAAAGCTAATAATTCCCGGTTTATTTGGAAGTGTAAAAGAGGTTTCATAAAATACGTTCTGATCTTCAGTCAAGAGCAGAAACTTGGCTGTTTTGAGTTGAGATGGAGGTATATACCAGAAAAATGTTGGATGTTGAGCAAATGTCAGCCCTAATTTATCTGGGGGTATTAAGGGAACGATCAGTTTTTTGCCTGTTAGACAAGAGCTACCACGGGTAGAACCACCAGCACTTGCGGGAGGTTTTCCCCGCTGTGGTGGCTTAAATGTTTGACTAATTTGCCAAGTTTTATTGGCATGGTACGACTGAGCTTGTACCTGTGCTGTTAAACCAGAAAGCAAATACAAAGGTAAGGAAAAGGGTACAAAATATAGAGATGGTTTAATCCCTTTCATATTGATAATGCCTGAGTTCTAGATTAGTCAGGTGAATAAATCAAGTATTCCCAAAAGCAGAGTCAGATTTTTCACTCAACTACAGAACTATTTATTGGGCATTGGTGAAGAGGCAGAGGGGCAAAGAGGCAGGGGGGAAAAACTTACTGCAACTTATCCTCGGTAACAGAGCGTAGCCGTACCCCTCCGGGGAAGCAAGCTACGCGCAGCCTCTCGTAGAGAAGTGCTGCTCCCCTGCTCCCCACTCAAATATATGGTGAAACATCTTCACCGCATTTATCTGCTAAATAGGAGAGAGCGCGGAAACGTAAGCCTACCAGTTGCTCATATAACGGGTTAATTTTACACATCGGTGGTATATGCACAATCTTGCGTCCAAATAGGGTGACATCACGCTCAAAGGGGCACTGGGCGGGAATCATTTTACACAAAAAGCGGGCTACTCTTGGGTCTTGGATATCTAGCCCATCGAGCCAGTCTTGCAGAGGGTGTAGGGCATTAATTTGACGCTTTGTCAGCCCAGTGCTGGCGATAGTGGGGATAATTTGCTGTGGGTATTCCAGAGTTTGACGAAGGGCTTCCAGTAACTTCTCTGGCTGTTCCAAAGCTTGACAGAACTGTTGCAGAACCTCATCTTCGCTGGGAGAATAAGTACCATCTGCGATCGCTACCATTATCGCTGTCCTTAAGAAATTTTCTGCGGCTGGTGTACCTTTACCCAACGCTGCGGCTAATTCCTCTGCGGTAATTACCTCTAGTGAATCGAATTTAATTTTAGGAGCTAATTCATTTTCGGTGATGCTGGCAATTAATTCCTGTTCTTGGTCATCAAAATTACCATCAGCCCAAGCAATAGTAAGCAGTCCACGCAACCAAGCGGCAATCTGTTCGTTGCTGTAGGGGGATTGAACGGTACTTGTCATAAACTCACGTCTCAAGCTTTCCTCAGTCACTACTACGCTACCCTAAGCAGTGACTATGAAGATAGTAGAAGCAACACAGAAAAATAAATCAGAGAAGTTTTCAAATCGCAACAGTCGGTCTTAAGGTAAAATCCATTTGTACCGTTATTGAGAATCTTTCTACTTAAAGTGAATTCGATTGGACTATCTCAAATATTTATAAGGTTCAAGACTGTAATTTGCGCTACAGAATGATGGAGTTTTCTAAGTATGCGAACCTGCCAGCTAAATATCGCCGACGCTTTTCTCTAATGAATCGTTTACTGATGTTACTTGCTTCTCTATGGAATTGCGATCGCTTGGCATTAGTTAAATTAGGTTAACTCTAAAAAATTAAGGTATATATAATGTTTTTCTTTGGCATTGAACATGAAGTCGCTTTCTTGAACAATGAGGGAAAGTTTGCTGATTTTTCTCATACCAAATTTTCTGATTTCAATCAAATTATTGCAAGGCTACCTACATACCCCAGTGACTATCCTCAACTCCGCGTCGGCGATGCGGGTATTAAGATGAAGAGATGGTACATTGAGGGATTTGAAAGATTTGTAGATTCTGATGAAGTGATAGATTGTCATGTTAAAGGTATTGAAATTAGAACAACTATCCATTCTAATATTCAAGGCGCTATTACTGAATTATCAGAAAGTTTTGACTTGTTACGTAAGGTTGCCGCTGACTTTGGCTTATCACCAGTTTTGGTTAGTTTCAATCCCTACAATCCAGCTTTTGAGCCTCAACCCCCATTAAACAATTATGAAATCAAACAGCTAGAAGCTTATCCTGACGAACAAACTGCGAATATTCACATGGTATCTTATGGACCAGATTTAAATATTTCAGTGGCAGATTTGTCAACTGAAGATGTAATTGATATTGGCAGAAAGTTAACTTATTACAGTCCCTATATCGTTCCTTTTAGTTATAGCTCTCCCTTTTATAATGGAGATTTATGGGATGGACTATCGGTACGAACATTTATCAGAACTGGAAAAAGACCAGCAACTCTGGTTTTTGTTCAAAAAGAAGAACAACTGATTAATAGCATACCTGCCTTAACAAAAATTGCCCGCATTCCGGCGGAAGTGGGACGCATCGAATTTAAGGCTTGTGATAGCTGTGATGATTTTTTTATCTACGCAGCTTTGCTGACATTATTGAAAGGTTTGGTATTAGATAAAACCTTGCCCAGTAGAGCAACTGTACCCGATGCAGCCTTACACCAACTTTCCGCAAAAGAAGCATTTGACAACGAAGATATTTTTGAGAATGCCACAAAAGTCTTACAAGCAGCCGAAGTTGCTTTGGGAGACGATTCAGATGTTCATTATTTGACACCATTAAAAGTGCTACTGGCAAAGCGAAAAACAAGATCCCATGAATTAATAGAAATGTTCCATCGGGTAAGTTCAATAGAAGAGGTAATAAGGCAGACTTATCAAGTTTAAAGAAAAGATTTATTTTTCTCCTTTTATGAAAGGAGATTAAGGAGAATCTTTATATAAATTGATCCTTTACAAATTTACTCTCAGGTGCATAGCCATTAAAATCCTTTGAATTGGATAAAGTCGAGCTAACTGAACATAAATAGTAGAGCCATTACTCTGCCAAAACTAGATTAAGTCGATATACCTAGAGGCTGATTTTATTGCAACTAAAGATACAGCAAACTTCATTCTACAGATTGATGCAGACCTTAGCTTTTTCAAAGTAAAAGTGTAAACAGGGAACCTGAAACGAAGAACTTCAATTATGAAATCTAATGATTTTGCTAAAAAATTAAGGTGGTATTTGCTTATTATCCCTTACTAATCCAATGCAGAAAGGCAAAATAAATTTCTTCGTCAGGTTCGTTTTTCAATAACTTCTAAGTTGAAGCGGAGCTCGCCAGTTTGATTATTGCTTAAAATTGTTAAGTAAAGGTATATGCTTCGCTCTTTTAGTGTAAAATTCTGCGTTGTTAAAGCTGTTATCGAGGATTTCAAATGAAGACAATTGCTTCTGTTTTATCTATTTTCCGTCCAGTACGTTTTCTTGTAGTGGCTTTTACTTGCGCCCTAGTATTATTCTCTAATGCTTTTCCTGCTTTTGCAATTGATAGTTACCAAAGTAACCCCACCGAAGGTACTACACAACTGCTTGACATTCAGGCCAAAACTGATGAAGCCGCTAAAGAACCACCACTAGGATTGAAAAAGACTCAAAAGGAAACTAGCGAAGGGCTTAATGAGGTTCAAGGATCTGCTGATATTGACAAGCAAAAGAGTCCTGAAAATTCTCAGGGTGCAAAATCTGTGGAAGAAAAAGCAAATAATTTGTTAGACAAAATTACAGGTAAGTAACAGAGTTAATACCTTAGTAATTTTTCATTAATAATGGGTGATTGCGTAAAAGCAATCACCCATTATTATTTATATTTATTATAGTAATATCTCTATTTTTTTAGCTGATAAAAAGTAAGGATACATAGCTAATTGATATTGATATAGCGGTTCTCAGTTGAGTGAGGTACAAGAACCCCACCCTGCTCCCCTCTCGAAGAGCGGGGACTACGATCTACCTCATGTGATTAGTAAACGCTATAAATTATCTATCGACCGAATAGTACTACCTATTAAGGCATAGGTATAATTATGTAATATAATAATTAATCTAAACTCATAATGTTTCCTTTGGTTGATGTGGATTGTATGGAAAATTTGGCAAATTAATAGATAAGTTTGCTTAGGGATGGAAAATAATGCGTGCGATAAACATTGGTTTGACCGAAGAACAGCGTCAAGGTGTAATTAATCTGTTGAATCAAGATTTGGCAGATGCCTATTTACTGTTGGTGAAAACCAAAAAGTACCACTGGGATGTCGTTGGCCCTCAGTTCCGCTCTTTGCACCAGCTTTGGGAAGAACACTACCAAAAGCTGACTTTAAATATTGATGCTTTGGCAGAGCGGGTTCGTGCTTTGGGTGGTTATCCAGTTGGCACATTGGAGGGATTTCTCAAGCTTGCTACCCTCAAGGAACACGCTGGTAATGTTCCCACTGCAACAGGAATGGTAGCTAATTTAGTGGACGATCACGAGCAGGTTATTCGTAATTTGAGAGACCATGTGGATCAGTCTGGTGAAAAGTTCCACGATCAGGGAACTGCTGACTTTTTAACTGGACTACTCGAACAGCATGAACAGATAGCTTGGATGCTCCGTTCATTTATTGAAGGCGAGGCACTAGACTCAGATGGTAGAAAGCCAGCAGAAGGGGCTAAGACTCCTGTAGGTGTATAGCTGATAACGTCTGAGTTGAAGATGACTATCTCTGAAACTAGTTACAAGCAGGAATCAACCCTGCTTTTAACTAGTGTGAAAGGATTAATCTGCTTGCATCTAACTCTTCACGATGCCAATTTTGGATTTTGGAATTGAAAATTGGTTAGTGCGCCAACACAACTAGACGCTAGTCGCCTCAAGTTGGGAGACGCATCCATGCGACTAGATCCTTTATGTCGGGGAACCTGTCAACCGTGTGGTTCCCCTTTATAAGTGCAGTCAATCTAAAATCCAAAATTGATTGGTCATCTTTATTGCAAAAACAACATAGGGGATGCCAGAAGATAAAGCGGCTGATCTACCAAACTCGCTTAAAAGCTGGCGAATTTTTCATGATCGCAGAAGTGCCGAGCGATCGCATCGGCGAGTTTCAATTACTGCTCGAAAGTGTGCTGGTGGCGAAGAAAACTACGTTTTGCCCTTTTTCCCAAAACCCGACAAGTATTGAGATATCAGGGATTTATAACAAATAAATTATCTAATATTGTGGGGTGGGCTTTGCGGCTTACCCCACAAAAAGTAAGTATATTGGCAATAATATTGAAATATTTGTACATATTTATACGTATTATGACAAGCGATCGCACTTAAATATAAATTGCCTACTCTGGGACTAGTTTGCATAATTTCGGATACATTACCGCAAATGCGCTGATACTTTAATTTCCCCTCTTCATAAATTCCGCAAAAACACCGTTACGCTATTTCTGCTTGTGATCAAAACTTAGAGCATCCAGTTTATTAGGGCGGATTTATGACCAACCCTGTAAAGACGGTTATCCAAGTCAATCTGGAGATGGCTCTAGAAGTAGCTCAAGAATTGGAGCAAGCTCCATACACTCAACTCGGTGCTTATTGTTTGGAAATTTTACGGGAAATCGGATGTGCTGGTACTGAACTCCCTGTTAACTTACAAACTCGCGATCAGCAGCTAAACTTCATTACAGGCTTTGCATCTTATGCTTTTGGGGAGGTACAAAGTGTATAAAGCATTAATCGATGATATATTTTCTGATTACGAAGATACAGAAGAAACTACTTTTCCTGCTACAGATGAAGATTTGTTAATCTTAACAGAAAAATTTTTAGGGTTTGAAATTCCCTCAAAGGTTTTCTTACAAGCTATAGCCATTGCTGATTATGACGGTGCAGCTGCTTTTCGCTATGTTGATAATTATTTGATTACTCTCAAGAATAAGAATAAGCGTAAGCAGAAGAAATTACTTGTGTTAGGTTGTTCGACTAGATTTGACAATAATTGACGTGCTTATTTCCCAGCTAACTAAAAACCAATACGATTTAGATAAGATCATTTGCACAACCGAATAGAGACGTTGCAATGCAACGTCTCTACACATATTTGTCACACAGAGACAAGAAAGAAGAATTAGAAATTATCTAGAGTTAGTGGTGAGAGATTTTTGAATACAAGCATTTTTAATGTGTGCTAATTACGAACTACGAACTTGCACTGAGCGTAGCCGTTGGCGCAGCCTCTCATAGAGAAGTATTACGAATTACAAATTAGTATTACTCTCTCCCAAGACAAACTTGTTCATAGCTTTTACCAGCAATATCCCAAGTGAATTCTTTTTCTACCAGTTCTCTGCCATTGTGAGACAATTCTGAACGCAGATGTGGACGATCGAATAGTTGACTAATAGCGGTGACGTACTCTGCTGGTTTATTGGCTCGTAATGCCCGTAATGGATGACTAGCAGCATCTACAGCTAATCCCTCTAAGCCGCGATCGCTGGCTACTACAGGTATACCAGCTGCCATTGCTTCTAAAGTTTTATTTTTAATACCAAACCCAGTCCGCATCGGTACAACGCAGATGGTGGCTTGATGTAAATATTCTGCCATCGAAGGTACACGCCCCAGCACATTAATTCCTGGTTTTTTATCAAGTGCTAAAACTTCTGCCACTGGGTGAGAACCGACAATATCGAAAGTTGTATCGGGATATAATTTTTGGATTTCTGGCAAGACTTTGTTGCTGAAAAAGCAGACAGAATCAATATTTGCTAAATTATCCATTGCACCAATAAAAATTAGGCGATGTCCTCCGGGATCGGTGGTACGGTTAGGGAAAGAAACTAAATCTACGCCATTGGGAATAACTGTAATTTCACTATTGGGGTTAAATTGTTGTAGTTGAATTTTATCTTCTTCTGTTGTTGCCACAATTGCCGAAAATTTAGCGCAGTAGTTTTGCTCGTAACGCCGCAAAAGTGGCAGATTAATTTTGTCTCTGAGTGAATTTTCGGAAATGCCTGTTGCTAATTGGTTCTGACAGCTAGCGTAAACAGAACTATGAACATTAACGATAGTTTTTAGTTGTTTCTGAAAATGTGGCTGCACATAAATTTCATTGACGCTATGTTCGCAGGTAATGACATCACATTTTCCCGCTTCCACCCAGCTATTAACCCATGTTTGCATCTCAACTGAGTAGCGGTTAAGTACACTTGGCGGTGTTCCCTGCTGCAAAAATCTCCCAAATCGCTGTATTTTCTTGAATATTCCGGTGGTTCGAGAATCTGGCGGGCGTTCAAAAATAACTAGATTATCTACACAATCGCGTAATCCTGCTACTTCTGCGTCTGTAACATCGCTCTCGCGTTGAGTCGCGAGGGTGACATTATGGCGTTGACTCAAGTACTTAAGTAAATTAAATGTTCTAACTTGGGTTCCTCCGCGCGTTGGTGGGTAGGGAAAGGTGGAAGATAGCATTAAAATGTTCATACAAGCGATCGCTCAAATGTGATACATACACCATGACTTGATTGGAGGCTGTATGTCATCATTTGATTAGACTCGTTTTCAAAAGTTTTTGGTTTAGGCAAAATAGAACGGTGCAGCCACAGTCAATTCTAAAGGGTGCGATGCCTCCGGCGGGCGGTTACGCCATCGCATCGGAATTTTAATCATAAACTCTGTTCCCTGACCAGGTGCTGAAAGACACTTTATTTCACCACCATGTTTGGAGACAATAATTTCCTGGCTAATCGACAAGCCTAAGCCCGTACCTCTACCTACGGGTTTTGTTGTAAAGAAGGGGTCAAATAGGCGATCGCGTACTTCCTCTGTTATACCGGGGCCAGTATCCCTAATCCTAATAGTCACAAACTTATTGTCAGTTACTTCAGTACAAATCCAAATTGTACTGCGGCAAAAGTAAATTTCTTGGGGCGATCGCTCTTTATCGTACTCCTCTAAAGCATCAATTGCGTTCGCCAGTATATTCATAAACACTTGGTTGAGTTGTCCTGCATAACACTCTACAAGCGGTAGGTCGCCATAGTCTTTAACGAGTTGAATACCTAGTTGGTTAGAACTGGCTTTAAACCGATTGTGCAAAATTAGCAGCGTGCTATCTAGCCCAGCGTGAATATCCACCGGCTTCATTTGGGTTTCATCCACGTGTGAAAAAATCCGTAACGACTGAATAATCTCGCGGATGCGGTCAGCCCCAACCTTCATCGAACTCAGCAATTTAGGTAGGTCGTCACTCAGAAATTCTAAATCTATCGCCTCAGCTAGTTGTTGAATTTCAGGTAGCGGTGAGGGAGTGTACTTAGCATAGAGGTTCAAGAGGTCGAGCAAGCCTTGGGTATATTCATAGGCGTGAGTCAAATTCCCATAAATAAAGTTGACGGGATTATTAATTTCATGAGCGACACCCGCCACCAATTGTCCCAGACTGGACATTTTCTCACTATGAACCAGTTGACTTTGAGTTTCTTGAAGTTGGCGAAAGGCAAGTTCTAGCTGATTGGCTTGTTCTCGATAGCGTACTTCTGATTCTTGCAATGCTTGCTCTGTCAAAATGCGCTCTTGGATTTCCTGTTGCAGCAGCTGATTAGATTCTCCAAGTGCAGCCGTTCTTTCTTCCACCCGTTCTTCTAACTCAGATGTCAGTTTTAAGAGGGCGTTCTCTGCCTTAGCCCGCTCTTGAATCTCCTGCTCTAGATGCACATTTTGCTCTTGCAGTCTTTTAGTCAGATTTCGGATGCTTAAATGGATTTTGACACGGGCTAAAACTTCTTCATGCTGAAGCGGCTTAGTGATGTAATCCACCGCCCCAAGATTCAACCCTCTGACCTTATCCACCGTCTCAGAAAGCGCCGTCATAAAGATTACGGGGATGTCTTTAGTTGATTCTTGAGCTTTCAAGTGTTCACAAGTTTCAAACCCATCCATACCAGGCATGAGTACATCTAACAAAATTAGATCGGGGAGAGCATATTCGACCTGTTCAATTGCATCCTCGCCATCCTGCGCTACTAAAACTTGGAAGCCAGAATCAGCCAAGAAATCAAATAACACTCCTAAGTTTGTCGGGTTGTCATCAACGATTAAGATAATGCCATTTTCGATGTTTAAAATACTCATTAATTTACTCCTAAATTTTTTAAAATTTCACGAATTTTTTTCACTTGAAAACCTTTAGCTAATTGACGCAACTCTAAAGCAAAAGGTGCATATTTAACATCTATTTCTTCTAAGTGAGTAACTCGCTCAACAATACCTTTTAGATCGCCTTTCATTGCTAAATTCAACAGAGTTGCAATTTCGTCTGCCGAGGGAGCTACCAATGATTGCTGAGAATTTTCTTCTTTGTTACCTTTAGATACTTTTTCACCATCTTCATAAATCCATTCCAGTTCTAAGTGATACTGTAACTTTTCTAAAAGCTCTGTTATGCGGATGGGCTTAGGTAGAAAATCATTGCAACCCGCCTCTCTACTTTTGTTGAGATCGAAATCAAAAACGCTAGCAGAAGTGCCAATTATTATTACATTCTTTAGTTCAGGCGATCGCCTAATGCGACGTGTAGTTTCAAAACCATTCATTTGAGGCATCATCAAGTCCATTAAGATACAATCTGGATTTAATTCAAATGCCTTATTGAGACAATCTTGACCATCTACTGCTTCTATCATTTCAAACCCTAAAGGCGATAGCATCTTAACCAAAATTGTACGATTTTCTATTCTGTCATCTGCTACGATAACTTTCCGCTTCTCGCTTTTAAAACTTTGGATATTTCGTTGTTCTTTTTTGATAACATCAGCGTATTTAGAAACTTCAGATAAATCTAAATCAAAGAAGAAAACACTCCCTTTTCCTAAGTTACTCTTTACCTGAATTTCGCCACCCATCATCTGAACTAATTGGCGGGTAATTGCCAGTCCCAATCCCGTTCCTTCTGCTTTGCGCTCGCGATCTCCTACCTGCTGGAATGGCAAAAATATCTCTTCTAATTGCTCTGGTGCCATGCCAATTCCTGTATCTTCCACCTGAAACCGAATTTTACCTTCCTGATAGCCGACTTTGAAAGCCACGCCTCCAGTTTCAGTAAACTTAACGGCATTACCCAGTAAGTTAATCAAAGCTTGCCGCAACCGTTTTTCATCAGCTTTGACACCTGTAGGAAGTTGAGTAATCTGTTCAAAAATTAAGCAAATACCTTTTTGTTCCGCGCGGATACGGCAGATTTCGGCAATGCCTTCGAGAAATTCTGGAAAATGAAAATCCGTTAGGTGGAGTTCCATTTTTCTCGCTTCAATTTTAGAGAGGTCTAAAATGTCATTGATTAGGTTCAAGAGGTGATCGCCACACTGATGAATTATATTTACACCATCTTTTTGTGAGTTAGTTAAACTTTTTTCACGCTTGAGGATTTGGGCATAACCCAAAATGCCATTAAGTGGTGTTCTCAGTTCATGGCTCATATTAGCGAGGAAATCACTTTTAGCACGGTTGGCTGATTGGGCGATTTCTTCTGCTTTTTGCAGATGCACATTTTTTTCTTGTAACTCTAAAGTTCGCTCTTGTACTTTGGCTTCTAAGTTAGTGTTGGCTAATTTCAAGTCTTTATAAAGACGAGCATTTTCAATGGAAATTGCCGCTTGAGAAGATAACAGTTGTAATACTTCTAAGCGATCTGATGTAAATGCGCCAATGGTGAGATTATTTTCTAAATAAAGGACGCCACTAAGTTTTCCTTGATGGATAAGCGGTGTACATAAAACCGATTTGGGTTGATGGGTGGCGATGTATGTATCTGTGGTAAATGTTCCTTCACGAGTTGCATTACTGAGGACAACATTTTCTTTAGTTCGGGCTACATAGTTAATCAGTGAAATTGGTAGCTGCGGACTCGTTGATACTGGTATTCCTTGTAGCACAGTTATATCGTTTTTGTCTGCTGCTCCTGATGCTTCTATTAGCAAGTCTCCTGATTTTTCTAAAATTAGATAGCCTGTTTGAGCGCCAGCATTCTCTAGTACAATTGTCATTAATTTAGCGAGTAACTTGCCCAAAACTATTTCACCAGAAAGGGCTTGAGATGCTTTCATAACTGTGGCTAAATCCAGCGAGTCGGAAGCATTTTCATCCGTATAGCTGATCATCCGAGTCGCATCATTACTGACGGTTTCTCGCTTTGATATCCGAAATAGTTGGGGATATCTTTTTTCCAAGTCTTTGACTTTTGCCTTCGCTCCCCAGCAACCATATCCATAGTAGGCATCGTTGAGATAGGTATTAGCAACTTTCTCTCTCCCACAAGCAAAATAGAATTCTGCTGCTAGTTCTAAGGCTAGGGCTTCTTCTTGAATATATCCATGTTCTTTGGCTCCAGTTATTGCTCGATCGTAAAACGCGATCGCTTTGGCATCTTGTTGCAATACTCGTGCTTTTTCTGCTTCCACTAAATCGTACTTATGCTGATAGTTGGCAGGAGAATGCAACGCCCATTGCTTCATTTTTTTCTGCTGCGCTATCACTTGGCTAAAATATTGTTGGCGTAGCTTGCCGCCGTAGGCATCGCTTTTTGATGCACTGGGATACAAAGCCAGGAGAGTCAGAGAGGAGTAGAATTTATGTTCGGCTCTATACATCAACCCTCGTCCACCTTGTTCGTATTTTTCTGCCAGCAAGGCATCCTCAGCAGCGCGATCGTAATTTTTAAATAAATAACCCAGAATCAGTTTAGAAACATAGATAGGATAAATAGCCATATAATTATTGCTATTTATCAGAATTGGCAACATTTTATTTTCATCAAAACTTTCGCCAATTAATCGATATGGCTCTGCCGTTTTTTTAATTAAATTTAAACCTGTTTGTCGAACTATCTTAGCATAAATAATTTGAAATTCTTGTTTGGTTCTTTGCATCAAAGCAATATAATGCGCCTGTTTCTGGAGAGCTATTTCTAGATTTTCACCGATAAAAAACAAATGCGTACAATAAAAACAAGCCGAATAAGAAGCATATTCTAAATCTCCTGTTTCTAGCCCTCTTTGTACACCCTCAATTAACGGTTCTATAGTATTAATAGCTGGTTCTTTCCAATGCCTGATAAAATAATTAAATGTTTCATAGATTTTCGCCGTCATTTCCTTAGCATTGAATTGATTTAACAGCTTTAAGCCTAGCTGACCGAATTGATAACCAGAATCCATGTCTTCAAAAGCGCCACATAGCAACATTCCATAAAGTACATACGTATAAGCTGACAAAGGAGAGTTTCCATCTTTGAGACAGAGATTGGTCATTTTAAAAACGACCTGGGGATAAAGTTCGGGATCTGCAATATAAACTGGAGGAATCAGATTGCTCAAAACTCGCAGTGCGGCTAATTTATAAACATCAGTCATTTCTGGCAATTCTGTTAAATCCTCAATTCGTTTTCCTCCTAAATTCAATCTAGTCAGTCTTGTTGGGGGTTTTTCTGATAAAGGCAAACCTAGCATTTTCAGCACTTGCAATCCGGTATTTAACGCAGCTTGCATTTGGTTTTTAGCAATATAAAACTGCATTTTTGTCTCGTATACCTGGACTCGATCGAGTAGGGTTTTTGCCTGTGATAAAACTACATCAGAAAGTATTTCTGCTCGCTCAAAATTAGTGTTGAGAAATTCTACTGCTGCTGTTTCTACATAGAGATTGAGTGTCATGTCATACTGACACTGCCAACTATCTGCCGCAAGAAGTTCCAAACCTACATTTAAATATTTAACAGATGATTCATACGCTGTTGCTGCTTTTGCTTTCTGTCCAGCTATAAGATTGAGTTGAGCTAGTCTATCTTTTTGAGGCTGTTGGGTAATGAATTCAGCACCAACATTAAGTTGGTTGACAATTTCAAAAATGTTTTCTTCAATGTCCATTTCCGAGGTATGTTTGAGTAGCAATTCACCGATTTTTAGGTGAGTCTGTTTTTTCTGATCATCTGGAATGAGAGAATAAGATGCTTGCTGCACCCGGTCGTGTAAGAACTTATAGGTAATGGGTGATGGGTGATTAGTAATAGGCGATCGCCTGTTCTCAGTCTCCATTTGTTCTGAGTCGAAAACGAGCGGTGTTTTGTAGGAATTGTTGAGGGGTAAAACCAAACCTGATTGCAGAGCTTCCCACAAATCGGCTGCTGTTTCTGACTGAGATGTTTTATTAATCATCGCCAACATATCTAAAGTAAATTTGTCTCCAATACAGGCGGCAAACTTTAACACATTCTGTGTTTTCTCAGACAGCTTTTGAATTTGACTGACCATCAATTCAACGACATTATCAGTTATATTAACTCCCTGAATAAACTCAATATTCCATTGCCAAAAACCGCATTCAAAGTTAAAGAATAACAAGTTATCCTGACAAAGAGATTTGAGTAACTGAGTTAAGAAAAAGGGGTTGCCTTGGGTTTTTGTAAAAATTAATTCAGCTAACGGCTTTACCTTTAAAATCTCACTACGAAGAGTATCGGCTACTAACTGGTTGACGTGAGCGATATCCAAAAGCTGGAGGATAATGTTATTTACGATCGCACCAGTATTTTGAATCTCCTCCAAGGTCTGAATCAAGGGATGAGTGGCACTTACTTCGTTATCTCGATATGCACCAATTAGCAATAGATACTGGCTATCTGGGTCGGTCATAATTAACTGGATAAGCTTGAGGGAAGCTGAATCCGCCCACTGTAAATCATCCAGAAACAAAACTAGCGGGTGTTCGGGTTGACTAAATACATGAATGAATTGTTGAAATACTCGATTAAATCGGTTTTGTGATTCTGATGACCCTAATTGAGGAATTGCTAGCTGCGGGTCAATAATGCGTTCTAATTCGGGAATAACGTCTATAATCACTTGACCATTGGAACCTAGGGCATCTATTAGTTTTGATTTCCAAATGGCGATTTGTTCATCGGTTTCTGTTAGCAATTGCCGCATCAAATCTTGGAATGCTTGAATTAGGGAAGCAAAAGGAATATTCCGCTTGAACTGGTCAAATTTACCGGAGATAAAATAACCCCGCTGGCGCACAATCGGTTTGTGAACTTCGGAAACTAAGCACGATTTACCGATGCCTGAGTAACCAGAAACTAGCATCATTTCTGTACTACCAGAACTGACGCGATCGAATGCTTCTAACAAAGTAGCAACTTCTATTTCCCGTCCGTAGAGTTTTTGCGGAATGGAAAATTGGCTGTATGAATCGAGTTGACCGACAATAAAGTGGTAAATCTCGCCATCCGTCTGTAATTGAGTCAGACAGGTTTCTAAATCGGCTTTTAGTCCTAGAGAACTTTGATATCTATCTTCAGCAGTTTTAGCTAACAATTTCATGACAATATCAGAAACCGCTGAAGGAATTTTGGGATTGAACTCTTGAGGCGTTATTGGGGTTTTGGCTATATGGCAATGAACAAATTCCAGAGGGTCAGCGGCATTAAAAGGCAGCGAACCTGTCAGCATTTCATAAAAGGTAACGCCTAAAGAATAGAAGTCGGTACGGTAATCAATTGATCGATTCATTCGTCCGGTTTGCTCCGGTGACATATAGGCGAGAGTGCCTTCTAATAAATTGGGATTGCTAATGCTTTGATTTTCTTTTTCTAACCGCGATGCAATACTGAAGTCGATAATTTTAACTTGCCCGGTTTTTGGGTTAATAACGATATTGTCAGGTTTAATATCTTTATGAATAATCTTGGCTTGATGCAGTTGAGTGAGAGTGGATGCTAGCTGAATGGCTATTGTGATAAATTCGGTTAGTGATAATTGGCGATCGCTAATATACTTTTTCAGAGATTCTGCACCAAAGTCTGCCAAAATGAGGGCTAGACCGTTATGATGATTTTCTAAAGCTAGAGACTTGACAATTCCTTCTATATATACTAATGTCTGCGATATTTTATATTCATGTCTGAGTCGCGTCAGTTCTTCGAGGCTGGGATACTCGGCTTTCAGGGCTTTAACGATCGCAAGCGTTTGATCTGACTGCTTGGAAGCGCGATAAACAACGGTATTCACACCTTCATGCAGAGCTTCAATAAAGTTGTAACCGGGAAGGACAGGTATCATTTTTCTAAGGCTGGAGTAGTACGATGAACTGGGTATGAGGCTAATGAACGTTATCCACAACTGTCAAATAAAAGGACAATCAGGTGCTTTCTTTAGCATTCCCAACCAGCCCAAAATTTCTCTAAGGCTAAATAAAGCTCAACATTTGGAAATATAAGCTTGGGTTAAAGGTTATTGGTCTTTCCAGACGCGATAAATCGCGTCTCTACATCTGGGTTTTGTTGCTCATTCTGAACTGTATAGACGCTGCGCTATCTGCTTTTCGGTCAGAATACCCAGATGAATGGTGACTTCTGTATTAGACGAATGGCACAAATGCAAAATTCGCCCTCATCCCCCAACCCCTTCTCCCAATTTTGGGAGAAGGGGAGCCAATTTCAAAGTCCCTCTCCCAAGCTTGGGAGAGGGATTTAGGGTGAAAGCTCATTGATTCATACAAGAAGTCTAAAGATCAAAGCATAATCAAACCTAGCCGCACACCCACAGCAACAGCCTCGGTGCGGCTGGAGACACTGAGCTTTTGAAAAATGGATGAAAGATGAAATTTGACGGTATGCTCAGAAATATGTAAACGTTTTGCGATCGCTTTATTTCCCAATCCTGAGCCAAGCATTCCTAAAACCTCTATCTCGCGTGGTGTCAAGCTTTGTACGGGATTCGTTACCACTTTTTCGCGGATAGACAGTAATTCTACAGCATCCGGGTGCAGCACCAGTAAACCAAAAGCGATCGCTTCCACAGCCGCAACAATTTCTGACTCTGTTGTACTATTACTGGGCAATATCCCCCGGATACCAGAACGTAACGCCGTCTCTAAGTCGATGCTGTCGAGTTCTTCAACAATGACGATTATTCCTAATGGATATTGCTGTTCTTGAATAACCAGCAATTTTTCCCACACCGCTTGTTGAAAATTACCGCTCAAATCTACCAGCACCACATCCGGCTGTAATTGCCCAACTTCACTTGCCAATACATCCAAATCGGATGCACTCCCCACAACCGTCAACCGAGGATTGGTAGTCACCACAGTTGATAACCCTGCTCGCACCACAGGGGAAGTAGCGACCACCATCACCCGGATCATGTCGCCTCCACAGCAGTTTTATCGGACTGCACGGCAACATAAATCACGAATTGCTGTCTACCGCGTAGGAGTTGTAGCGGCACAGATCCTTTACTTTCATGGAGATATTTGCTTAAGTCATTCATGCTAGTGAATAATCGCCCCGAAACTCCAATTAAAATATCGCCGATTTGTACACCAGCATTTTCTGCTGCACTGTTAGGTAGAATTGACAACACCAATAAACCCAAGCTACGCCTACTTAAAAGCACAGGTTGCAGTGTAACTCCCAGTTGCGGACGACTATTTCCCTGTAAAAAACGCTCAACGGTGTTGCTGGGAACTGCCACAGCCAAACCATTAACAATCATCGTATTAATTCCCACGACAAGACCTTGACAATCGGCAAGTGGCCCCCCAGAATTACCAGGATACAACTGCAAATCGGCCATAACTGCTCGTGGATTATTTGCATGGATAATTCCAGTTGTCACAGCCCCACTGTCAGCAAAGGGATTACCCACCGCTAAGACTAATTCACCCACGCGTAGCGCTTCAGAATTACCGATAGTTGCAGCAGTTAAATCAGTGGCAACAATTTTCAGGGCTGCTAAATCCTGCTGTGGATCGAATTGTGTACGCACCGCATCAAATATCCTTCCGTCTGCCAATTCCACAGTTGCGCGGTTGCTGGTTGCGACATGGGCATTAGTGATAATTAGTCCGTCAGGTTGCCAAATTACACCAGAACCGACTCCCAGAGAGCCGCTTTTTACTTTGACAGTGCGATCGCGTAGTTTAGCAGCTACCTCTGTCAATTCAGCAGCGATGTTAGTTAATGTTGTGTTTGCCATGTTATACAGTTTTTGAGCGTGTCAAAGTAAAATCAATCAAACGTTCGAGCAAAAAGGTGCAACTTCCGAGTTCAGAGGCTCAACGTTCGAGTAAAAAGGTGCAACTTCCGAGTTCAGAGGCTCAACGTTCGAGTAAAAAGGTGCAAGTTCCGAGTTCAAAGGCTCAACGTTCGAGTAAAAAGGTGCAAGTTCCGAGTTCAGAGGCTCAACGTTCGAGTAAAAAGGTGCAATTTCCGAGTTCAGAGGCTCAACGTTCGAGTAAAAAGGTCGAAGTTCCGAGTTCAGAGGCTCAACGTTCGAGTAAAAAGGTGCAAGTTCCGAGTTCAGAAGCTCAAATGAATAGAAAATTTAGATAAATCTTGACACAGCTAGTTGAACCTATCCCAAATTGGGATTATTCTTCTTTAATAGGTCGTTCGCCAACTGCGATCGCTAACTCAATTAACACTCCACCCCGGACAACTTGGACGTTGACAACTTTACCAATGCGATCGCTATTATTGAGCAGCGCTAACACATCACCTGTATCGCCCACAGTTACGCCATCGAACGTTACCAAAACATCGCCAAGCAGTATACCTGCATTGTCAGCAGGCCCCGCAGCCTCAACATTGACAACAATTACCCCAGTTGCCGAACTTAAATTGAGAGCAGTTTTCAGATTATTTGGTAAACGTACAGGTTGCATCCCCACACCCAAGTAGCCCTTAGAAATGCGTCCTTTTGCTACTAATTGGTCAACCACGCGATCGACAGTCGCAGTGGGAATTGTCAGAGCAGTACCACGCCGCCCCGATGTATTCATACCTACCACAAAACCAGCAGCATCTACGAGCGGCCCACCTGCAAAGCCAGAGTATAAGGTGATGTCTGGGCGGATAAATTGGTCAATATTCCCACCATTCATACTCCGCCAAGCACCGCTAACCACACTCACTGCACCCATAGCTGCCCTTAAGTCACCTTCGCCACCTCTTGCCAGTCCTAGTACCAGATGACCAACTTTGAGCGTTTTAGCATCGCCAACTTTGGCCACAGGTATTTCTGCATTTTCTAGTTTAAAAACAGCTATATCGGTGCTAGAGTCATGACCGACGAGTGTTACTGGTGCAGTGCTACCATTTGATAAGGTAATCGTGATATCGTCATAGCGCTGGAGGCACTCATCAGAGGTAACAATGATACCATTACGCCAGTGAATGCCACTTGGGGAAACACGAGTACCGCCATTTACCGCAACTACAGCACTTCCAGCTTGTTCTACGGTGTCAGCTAAACTGTTGGACAAAGCCAGTAATGAAGACATAAGATTTTTGTGCAAACGTTCTTAGATGTTCATATAGTGCCGTTTTATCAACACAGATGACATCGGAAAAATGGGGAGTAATTCACCCTAGAAAAATGGCTAGGATTTATATAAGCTCTTGGCGTTGCTGAATGTAGAGCTAATCTTACTGGCGCTAATTTGTGTAGTGCCAACTTGAGAGGTGCTAATTTGAGCGAGTAGGGAAGGGGTTGGGGGTTAGGTCTGTATTGAACTCAACTGAAAACCGCTATAAATTAAGCAACGCCCATTATAAGGTGGAATAGCCATGAAATGAAAGATAAACAAATTGCACACCCAATCAAGAGAAATCAACCTGCTCACACCATCTAGAGAATTACCTCTCTATGGCAAAAGAATTTTAGTAACAGCACCGAGAAATTATGCTTATAGGTTATCCGAACAAATCATCAAACAAGGTGGTTTACCTATTCTCATGCCTACTATCGAAACCTGCTATTTATCAAACTACACTCAGTTAGATGCCGCTTTAGCCGATATAAACAAATTTGATTGGATTCTCTTCACAAGTCGAAACGGAATCACAGCATTTTTTCAGCGTATAAATGATTTGAATATTCCTATATCTGTAGTAGAAAAATGTCACTTATGTGCATTAGGAAAAGATGCAGAAAGCTTATTGTCTTTTTGTGGCAAGGTAGATTTAATCCCAACAGAATCTAGCCCAGCCGGAATTGTAGCTGAATTAGCGAAAATTCCGCAAATTCACGAGAAAAAAGTGCTGATCCCGGCTCCAGAAGTTGTGGGTTTGTCTGAACCTGATGTTGTACCCAATTTGATTACGGATTTGCAGAAATTGGGTATAGAAGTAACTCGCGTACCCACATACATTACACAGGGTTTAGATAAAACTATCTATGGTATGGAATTAAACCTGATGCGTAAAGGAATTATTGATGTAATTGCCTTTAGTAGCACAGCGGAAGTAGAAAGCTTTTTGACAATGGTCAACTCGCAAAGCGATTACGAACATTGTGTTATTGCATGTTTTGGCCCTTATACAACTGCTAATGCCCAAAAGTTGGGTATGAATGTTGCTATCGTGGCTAGAGATTATAGTTCATTTGAGGGATTTGCTGAAGCGATCGCAACATTTTTTACTCTTACTTGCGATTAAAACTAAGCGTCTCAAGATGTAAAATAATCAACCAGATTTCACTCTAGACTAGCTGCACATAAACCCGTAGTATCGAAAATGGAGTTTATATTGAGTTAGGAATTTTTACATGGCAACTTACAAGGTTACATTACGTATCCCAGAAGGTGAAAACGCAGGTGAACACGTAATTGAAGTCCCTGATGATGAATATATCCTAGAGATCGCTAACGAGGAAAATGGGCTTGACTTGCCCTATTCCTGTAACGCTGGTTCTTGCTCTACCTGTACCGGGAAGCTAATTTCAGGTACAGTTGACCAATCAGATCAGAACTTCTTAGACAACGATCAAATTGACGAAGGATGGGTTCTTACCTGCGTTGCCAGGCCCACTTCTGATTGCGTTATCGAAACCCATCAAGAAGAAGCGCTTAACGCTTAAGAAGGGGTAAGGGTTAAGGGGATTAGTGTCATACTTAAGCCCTAACCCTTTTCAAATCTTGTTTCTCCGGCTGAAAATGCTGCTCATTGGGTTGCTGCCTCCGTTGCTGGCAGTAGAAGCCGTCCATTGTATGCGTTACTTTAAAAAAGGTGTAGAAATTAAGCTGCGATCGCAAATTGGTTTCGATGTGCAGCAACTTTTTGGTAATTTGCATTGTCTGAAAGATTAACCAAAACTTACAACCGTTCTAAGTCTGGATAAAAAAGGGGAAAGATAAGGGGACAGATGAGTTTGTTGTAGGTGCAGAATTATGGAATATCAGCCCTCACCCCAACCCTCTCCCTTGGGGAGAGGGAGTCAAGAAAAAGAGGAAGAAGAGAATAAATATCCACAAGATTTATCTTGTTCCCCTCTCCCAGAGGGAGAGGGGCTAGGGGTGAGGGCGGAAATTGCTAAATTAGCTGGTAGTAACCGACAAATTCCGAAAGTATTATTAGAACGCGCCCGCAAGTTAAGAAAACAACAAACGCCAGCAGAAGAAATATTATGGGAATATTTAAGAAATAGACGTTTGTTAAATACAAAATTTCCCAGACAACATAATATTGGTAGATATATCACTGATTTTTATTGTCACGAAAAATTACTAATTATTGAATTAGATGGTAGTATTCATGCAAATCAGCAGGCTGAAGATTTTATCAGAGAAAACTGGTTAAAATCTAATCACTTGACTGTGATTCGCTTTAGTAATGAGCAAATATTTAATGATATCGAGTTAGTTTTACATACAATTGCTCAAGCCCTCATCCTCTAACTCCTTATCCCCAAGGGAGCAGGGGAACTAAAATTTTGCAGGATCGGGAGAATTGAATTTATGGCAACAACAGCTTTAATTGTCGGTGCAGGTAATGGACTGAGCGCTTCTTTAGCTCGCCTATTTGCCAAAGAAGGATTCACCGTAGCTTTAGCGGCTCGCCAAATTGAAAAAATTACTCAATTGAGTAGTGAAATTGGCGCAGTTAGTTTCGCCGCTGATGCCTCAAAGCCAGATGAAGTAGAACAGTTATTTATTGATGTTGACAATAAAATCGGTTCCCCGAATATTGTCGTTTACAATCCCAGTTTCCGGGTGCGGGGGCCTCTTGTCGATCTAGACCCTGGTGAAGTGGCAAAAACCTTAGATGTCACTGCTTATGGTGGCTTTCTTGTGGCTCAAGCTGCTACCAAAAGGTTTTTACAACTTGGTGGTGGTGCTATATTTTTTACTGGAGCCTCAGCCAGTGTTAAGGGTTATCCTCTGTCCGCTCCCTTTGCAATGGGTAAATTTGCACTACGCGGTTTGGCTCAGAGTATTGCTAGAGAATTAGCACCAAAGAATATCCATGTGGCGCATTTCGTGATTGATGGAGCAATCAGATCCGCAGACCGCCAAGATCCAGTAGATAATCCTGATAGTACTCTTGACCCGGATGCGATCGCTCAAACTTATCTCAGTATTCTCCGCCAACCTCGCAGTGCTTGGACTTATGAAGTAGAACTACGTCCGTGGGTAGAGAACTTCTAACCTAAACAATTGTTACAAAAATAGTTTTGTAGGTATGAAAATTGATTTTGGTGCAACTGCTACTGATTACGCAAAACACCGCGCTGGTTTTCCCAGTTCATTATTTAACAAACTCTCTGAATATGGTATAGGTTTACCAGGGCAGAATATTGTTGACCTCGGCACCGGAACAGGAACACTAGCGCGGGGCTTTGCCGATAGAGGTGCTGATGTCATTGCCATAGATCCATCAGCCTCACTTTTAGAACAAGCGAGACTGTTAAGCGAAGCTGTCCAACTGAAAGTAGATTATCGAGTCGCAACTGCCGAGCATACCGAGTTACCAGACGCCAGTGCGGATGTGGTGACAGCTGGACAGTGTTGGCATTGGTTTGACCGTCCACTTGCTGTCCAGGAAATTACTCGTATATTGAGAGTAAATGGCTTGCTCGCGATCGCACATTTTGATTGGATACCCTTAAAAGGTAATGTAGTTCAAGCAACGGAACAACTGATCAAAGCTCATAATCCCGTGTGGAATTTGGACGGCGGTAATGGATTGTATCCTCTGTGGTTACAAGATATTGGCGAAGGAGGATTCCGAGAAATCCGCACATTTTCTTATGATGTATTTGTCTCTTATACACACGAAGATTGGCGGGGACGAATTCGGGCGAGTGCTGGTGTGGGAGCCAGTTTGACACCAGAAAAAGTAGAAGTATTTGACCAGGAATTGGCAACATTGCTCGAAACACAATATCCTACACCAATTCTTCAGGTTCACCATAGAGTTTGGGCTGCGATCGCAAAAGCACCACAATCTAATTCGTAATTCCTAATGGGCTTCGCCCCGCTACGCTAACGTAATTCGTAATTAAGAGATGTCTGTAACGCACTATTAATCTACAAAACAATCGCGCAATTTTAGGAAAATAACCATGATTGAACTTTACTATTGGGCAACTCCAAACGGTCATAAAATCACAATTTTCTTGGAAGAAGTCGGCTTACCATACACCATAATTCCTGTGAATATCGCGGCTGGGGATCAATTTAAGCCGGAATTTCTGAAGATATCTCCTAATAATCGTATGCCTGCGATCGTTGACCACGAGCCAGCAGATGGAGGTGCGCCAATTTCGGTATTTGAGTCTGGCGCAATCTTGCTATATTTGGCAGAAAAAACCGGGAAATTAATCCCCCAAGATTTACGAAATCGTACTCAAGTTTTAGAATGGTTGTTCTGGCAAATGGCAGGATTAGGGCCAATGGCGGGACAAAATCATCACTTTAGTACTTATGCTCCCGAAAAGATTGAATATGCCATTAACCGCTATGTAAATGAGACGGGACGCTTATATGCAGTGCTAAATAAGCAACTAGCAGATAAAGAATTTGTGGCTGGCGATTATTCCATCGCCGATATTGCTGCTTATCCCTGGATTGTGCCGCATGAACTCCAAAGTCAAAACTTAGAGGATTTTCCTCATGTTAAACGCTGGTTTGAGACAATAAAAGCGCGTCCAGCAACAATTCGCGCCTACGAAAAAGCCGAAGCATTCAAAACTGAAGCGCTCGATCCAAATAAGTTACGAGAATTGTTATTTAACCAGTCGGCGAAGACTATTCAGCCTTGAGCCATTTGAATTGTCTTATCGAACAGAATTCAGGAGTCAGGAGTCAGAATTCAGTTGGGTATTCTGTATGACACAACAACGTGCGGTAGTTGAGCGCAGTCGAAACTCAGTGTATTGCTGGTGGATAGCGCAGCGTTAGCGAGTTTTCAAGCGTCACGAGCGTCTTGATTCTGAGCGGAGGCGGAGCGTCTCCGGCTCCGCTCCTGAATTATGGCTTCTGAATTCTTCTTCAACAGTGTGGCGATCGCTAAGTGAGTGAGTAAGTTATACCAAACTTGTTGTGCTAAAGATGAGGAATCCTGGGCGCAACCAGTTAAAATACGGTAAGCCTTGCCAATTACCGTTGATTTATCCAAAACAAGGCTCAATTATTATTAATTGTTTGTATAATTGGAAACTCAAATAACTGCTTATGTCAGAACAATATCGTTTTGAAACCCTGCAAGTTCATGCTGGACAAGAGCCGGCTCCTGGAACGAATGCTCGTGCTGTACCAATTTACCAAACGACTTCCTACGTTTTTGACGACGCCGACCACGGAGCGCGGTTATTTGCTCTCCAGGAATTTGGCAACATTTACACCCGCATCATGAACCCGACGACGGATGTATTTGAAAAGCGGATTGCTGCCTTAGAAGGAGGTGTAGCAGCATTAGCAACCGCTAGTGGGCAAGCAGCGCAATTCTTGGCAATCAGCACCATCGCTCAGGCTGGGGATAATATTGTTTCCACTAGTTTTCTCTATGGTGGAACATATAACCAATTTAAAGTTTCCTTACCACGCTTAGGCATTAAAGTCAAGTTTGTTGAGGGAGATGACACAGAAAGTTTTCGTCAGGCGATCGACGATCGCACGAAAGCATTATACGTTGAAACCATTGGCAATCCTCAATTCAACATTCCCGACTTTGCCGCTTTAGCTCACATTGCCCACGAAAATGGCATTCCTTTAATTGTGGATAATACCTTCGGTGCTGGTGGGTATTTAGCTCGGCCAATTGAACATGGTGCAGATATAGTAGTGGAATCTGCAACTAAATGGATTGGTGGACATGGTACTTCCATCGGTGGCGTAATTGTCGATTCGGGTAAATTTGACTGGGGTAACGGCAAATTTCCTCTATTTACTGAGCCAGCACCCGGCTATCATGGGCTAAATTTCCAAGAAGTCTTTGGTCCCGGTGGTTCCTTTGGTAACATTGCCTTTATTATTCGCGCCAGAGTCGAGGGATTGCGAGATTTTGGCCCGTCCTTGAGTCCATTTAACGCCTTTCTGTTACTGCAAGGATTAGAAACTCTCTCTTTACGTGTAGATCGTCATGTGAGCAATGCCCTAGAATTGGCTCGGTGGTTAGAGCAACAAGAGCAAGTATTATGGGTTAATTATCCCGGACTTCTCAATCACCCACATCATGAACGGGCGAAAAAATATCTTCGGCATGGCTTTGGGGGAGTTTTAAACTTTGGCATCAAAGGTGGACTGGAGGTGGGTAAAGCTTTTATTAATCATGTGAAATTAGCGAGTCATTTAGCAAATGTTGGTGATGCGAAAACTCTCGTTATTCATCCTGCTTCCACAACCCATCAACAGCTAAGTAATGACGAACAGCTTTCAGCAGGTGTGACACCCGATTTGGTGCGAGTATCAGTGGGAATTGAACATATCGACGACATCAAAGAAGATTTTGAGCAGGCATTCCAGCAAGTTAGGAGTTAATAAATGGGGAATGGGAAATGGGGCATTGGGCATTGGTTATTAATTCTTCTCCCCCTGCTTCCCCTGCTCCCCCTGCTTCCCCTGCTCCCTCATCTCCCCACTCCTAGATATGATCTACTCAGACTTCATCTCACCGCAAACCCAGTTTTACCAACTGACGATGCCATTTCAATTAGAAGGCGGCGAAACATTAATTGGGGTTCAGGTTGCTTATCGCACCTGGGGACAGTTAAATGCTCAAGGCGATAATGGGGTACTAATTTGTCATGCCTTAACTGGTTCTGCTGATGCTGATGATTGGTGGGAACCTTTGTTTGGTTCGGGAAAAGCCTTCAATCCAGAACGCGACTTTATTGTATGCAGCAACATTTTGGGAAGTTGTTACGGCACAACTGGGCCAACTACTATCAACCCTATAACGGCAAACCATTATGGCGTATCCTTCCCTAAGATTACAATCCGAGATATGGTTCACCTGCAAGCTGCACTACTAGAATACCTGGGTGTTCAATCTCTGCGGTTAGTAATTGGTGGCTCACTCGGTGGGATGCAAGCACTGGAGTGGGCGTTGTTATATCCAGAAAAAGTGAAAGGAATTGTACCCATTGCTGTTTCTGGCAGACATTCAGCTTGGTGTATTGGATTAAGTGAAGCCCAAAGACAGGCAATTTATGCCGATCCAAACTGGCAAGGAGGGAACTACACTTTGGATGCGCCCCCAAACCAAGGATTGGCTGTGGCCCGAATGATGGCGATGTCTACTTACCGTTCTTGGGATAGTTTTACAATTCGCTTTGGACGCGAGTATGATACATCTGAGCAGTTTACTATAGCCAGTTACTTGCAGCATCAGGGTCAAAAGCTGACAGAACGGTTTGATGCTAATACTTACATTACCCTCACCCACGCAATGGATCGCCATGATGTTGCACGCGATCGCACCAGTCCTGATTTGTCAGATTATGAATATATTCTGCAAAGCATCCAGCAACCGACTTTAGTTGTCGCAATTGATTCTGACATCCTCTATCCTCCAGTAGAACAACAAGAATTGGCAAATTTAATCCCTAATGCTCAACTGGCATGGCTGAAGTCAACCCACGGACATGATGCATTTTTAATTGATATGGCTGTATTGAATGAATTGCTGATCTCTTTTCGGCAAAGTTTAGATTTCTCAGCTTCCTAACTCGATAATCTCATTTTGTAGTTTTGTAGGGTGTGTATCGCGTCAGCGTAACGCACCGTCAGTGCAGACCTAAGCTGGGTGGAGCGGAGCGCAACCCAACATATATCAGGATGTTGGCTTTGGCAAAGCCTCCACCCAACCTACATTTTTTTATAGAGTGGCGACAGTCGCGGGAGTTGAGGTTTTGCGACAGCGCCAACTAAAAGATAGTGTACCAGATTTGCGATGGACAGCAGTGCTGTAAAAACTCCAAGATAAATGGACGATTCAATCGCTGCATTTCTCCTCCAATTTACTGGATAACCCAGTGTTGAATGCTGCTCAACAATTGGGGGCGAATTCTAGCAGTTGCAGCAGGTGTAGGCGGTTTCCTTCTGGGAGCAGCGACGATGCTATTATTACGTCGCAGGACTAAGCCACGAACCGAAAGGATATAGCAAATAAAGTGGGAATAAGTACTTATCAGCCCAGTAAAAATATTAGTTTTCATCGCCGTCTCAAAGCAACCATAGTAGTTTTATTAGTTTGGGGTGGCGTGAGTTTGCTGCACTGGCTACCAGAAACACAATGGTTGATGCTGGGATTAACGGCAGTCCTGACTGTGCAAACATTACAGATGCTGCTATCAAAACCAGTGGCGGCAGTGATGGAGAGTGAGATTTATTTACCGCCAGTCTCGATTTTAGTTCCGGCTAAAAATGAAAGTTCAGTTTTGGCTAATCTAGTTTACAGCTTATGCCAATTGAATTATCCTAGCGATTCCCTAGATATCTGGATTGTTGATGATGGTAGTACCGATGAAACTCCCCAGATATTGAAGGAATTACAAACTCAATTCCCAGCTTTACAAGTTCATCGACGGGAATCAAAAGGTGGTAAATCAGGGGCATTGAATGCGGTGTTTCCCTTTACCCAAGGGGAGATTATTCTAGTCTGCGATGCAGATGCTCAATTAAGAGCCAATTTTCTCCAGCAAACAGTACCTCTGTTTCAGAAGCAAGCGATCGGTGCAGTGCAAGTGCGAAAATCGATTTCTAATGCTAATACCAACTTCTTAACCCGTTGTCAGCAGATGGAAATGTGCTGTGATAGCTTTTTACAAACCCATCGCATTGCTATTGGTGGAATGTCTGAACTACGGGGTAATGGGATGTTAGTTCGTCGGGAATTGTTAGAAAAGTGTCAAGGTTGGAATGAGAACACTGTCACCGATGATTTGGATCTTTGTTTCAAACTCTATTTAGCAGGTGCAGAAATTGAGTTTGTTACAGTTCCATCAATTCAGGAAGAAGGCGTAACTACCTGGGAAAAACTTTGGAATCAACGCTGTCGTTGGGCTGAAGGTGGCTATCAGCGTTACCTAGATTATTTCCCGCAAATTCTTACTTTAGGTTGGGCGAAACAAATTGATTTACTATTGTTTTTTCTCTTGCAATTTCTTCTGCCAATTGGACTAATCCCTGATTTACTTTGGACAATATTTTATAGCCATCATCCTGTTCTGTTTCTACTCCAGACACTACTCAGCATCATTCTGACTATTGCTTTTATTGCTGGACTTTACCAATTTCAAAATTTACGAGGATGGTCTTTAGTTTCGGCAACAATTCAAGGGTCATTATACATGATGCATTGGATTCCTGTGATGATTGTGACGACTTTAAAGATGTGTGTGCAAAGGGAGCGATCGCACTGGGTAAAAACTGAGCATCGTGGTGGAAGAAAGTATGATTGAAGAATCAGATAATCTTATAAAAAAACATAAGAAATACTTTATGTTAATTGGAGTAAGTAAACATCGAGAATATAGATGATACAAACAAGCGTCAGAATAATTTAAATAATCTATATTTAATGCTGATAAATTATTAAGCAGAGCAGGGTTTCCTCTTAAAATAAAGGTTATCAATGATCTTAATGGACGTTCTGAAAATAATCAAAATATCTAATTTTTTTAAATTTAAAGAAACCAAATGCAAAAAAAAATAAATATAAAATTTATTTTCAGTTTTATCAAGAACACAAATAAAATTTGCTGAGATTATCAAAATGGAGAATCATGTTAGTTTGTAGCACCTTAGATTCCTGATGGTGCGGCGCTTGGTGACAACACACCCTATTAAATTTCTTAACATAACTTGAAATATTAATGCCGACTTACTTACTGGAAGCAGAGGTTATTGGTAGGTTGATAATTATTCAAAGACAAGCGATCGCGCCATTTCCAATAAACTCCCAGTCTATAATGGCAATAAACTCCCATTTGAGAGTAACAGTATGCCTCTAAATGAACTGCTTCCTGCTGTTAGTCAACTATCACACCAAGACAAGTTACGCCTTATACATTTTCTATTGCGAGAGGTTGCTAGAGAAGATGGTTGCGAGTTAGAACCAACCGATGAACAAGATCGAGAAAACTTACTCCTAGAGCAACTAGCTTCTACTGAAGCAGTTGTCTGGTCTCCCTATGAGGCTTACGAAGCTGCTGAAACATTGTCTGAACTTATTAAGGCAGCAAAGCAGGAAGGAAATGCTTAATAGCAAAAAATTTCCTTTTATTGAGCGGAACAATAGTTTCGGTATACCAAGTACAATGCCCTATTTGCCATTAATGTTGACCTACAGAAACCGGTCTTTGGAAGTTATGGCATTACTGGATACAGGTGCAAGTGTCAATGTCTTACCTTATGAAATTGGTCTGCAATTAGGAGCAGTTTGGGAAGAGCAAAAAGTTCCAGTCCAGTTAAGCGGTAATCTGGCTCCAATGGAAGCACGCGGTTTAGTGCTATCAGCTACAATTGCCGAGTTTTCACCCGTTCTTTTGGTATTTGCTTGGACAAAATGCAGGGAAGTACCTCTGATACTTGGACATACAAATTTTTTTGCAGAGTTTGATGTATGTTTTTACCGCACAGATTTAGCTTTTGAACTACATCCAAGAAAATCATAGCGGTTAGAAAAAACAAACATCATGTTAGATTTGCTGATTCAAAACGGGTTAATTTTCGATGGCTTAGGTTCTCCACCTGTTCGCGGAGATATCGGCATTCAAGACGGCCGCATTGTCACCCTTGCACCCTCGTTAACTACCCCAGCGTGTGAAGTGGTTGATGCATCTGGGTTATGGGTGACACCTGGATTTATAGATATTCATACTCATTACGATTTAGAGTTAGAAATTGCACCAGGATTGAGTGAATCAGTGCGTCATGGCGTTACCAGCGTGGTTATTGGTAACTGTAGCTTGTCTGTTGCGATCGCAGAACCCCAAATCTTAGCTGATATTTTTCAGAGGGTAGAGACACTTTCCCATCGGCTGATTGCAAAATGGCTACAAAAGTCGGTTTCCTGGCAGACACCAGCAGAATATTTACAGCATTTGCAACAGTTACCCCTTGGCCCCAATGTTGCCCCAATGTTTGGACACAGTGCCTTACGCGCTCATGTAATGGGGTTAGAACGCAGCTTAACCGTTCAGCCGACAAAATTTGAACTAAAACTTATGCAGCGCATAGCCAGAGATGCAATAGATGCTGGCTTTATTGGCATTTCTATTGATATGTTTCCCTGGCATCGGATGAGTGGAGAATGGCAAGGCTGTACAATTCCTTCTCAACACGCTAAATTTAAAGAATATGCAATGTTAGCAGATTTGTGTCGGCGGTGCGATCGCGTTTTTCAAGTCACACCCAACATACAACGACTTACTTCCTTTGTAGAGATTCTGCGGATGGGTTCAGGGATTGGACAAAAACCACTGCGGCTAACAGTCCTCTCAGCCTTAGATGCCGTACATGATCGCAAACTATGGCGAATATTTTCCCCTCTACTTTTTATTTGGAATCGGCTTCTAAATGGGAATGTGCGCTTTCAAACCCTAACCGAACCCTTCACCATTTACTCTGATGGATCTGTGACTCCCTTATTTGAAGAATTCTCCACAGGCGCACAACTCAATGGCTGTCAGTCACCAGAAGAAAGACAACAACTATGGGCATCGGAAATATTTCGTCGTCAGTTTCGTAAAGAATGGCTGAGTAAACGACATAAATCATTCCATCGCCAGTTAGATTTGATGGAAGTTATTCATTGTCCTGAAGCAAGTTGGCAAGGCTTAAGTTTTGCCCAAATTGCTCGTCAAAAGCAACAAGAACCAGTAGATTTATTTATCCACGCATTACAAAAATACGATACAGACTTACGCTGGATGGCGACAGGAGCAAACGATCGCCTAAAACCCCGTTTAGCCATGATGCAGCATCCTCATATTTTGCCTGGTTTTACTGATGCTGGCGCTCACGTGCGTAACCTGGGCTACTATGATGGAGCTTTGTCTTTGCTCAAACAAGCAGTTACAACGAAGTTCCTTTCACCAGAAGCTGCGATTTGCCGCGTTACCGGAGAACCTGCTTGTTGGTTTGGTCTTGATACGGGAGTTATCAAAGTTGGTGCGAAAGCGGATATAGTTTTACTCGATCCCAATGCTTTAAATCAGCCAATTAGCCCGCAAGTGCAGATATCAGATCCCGTTTTAGATGGTGAACCTCGGATGGTTAAGCGTGGTTCGGATGAGATTGTGCAAGGGGTTTATATTAATGGGGTTCGGGTTGTTTGTCGGGGTGAAGTGAGCGATCGCTTGGGGCGTGAAAAATTGGGAAGTGTTTTGTTTCCTGCTTGAATTATTTTACGCAGAGACGCAAAGATGAGGTTTGAGAGTTTAGGATTGAATTGCTTTTATCCCACATCAGCAATAACTTGCCCAATATCTTGAGGAGTTGCACCTGTTGCTAACATTGCCCGAATCAACAATTCAATTGATACTGAAGCATCGCCATTTTCAGCTTTAGCAATTCGAGGTTGGCTGGAACTAATCTTAGCAGCAAGTTCACTTTGAGTCATCAATTTTTGCCGACGCTCCTTCAAGTTTTGGCTGAGAGCTAGCTTAATTTCAACAAGGATAGTTTCTTCGGGTGTTAACTCCAAAAAATCTGAAACTGTGCCAATTTTCCAGCCTTTAGATTCCAAACGTTCTTTCTTAGCTTGATCCATTGCATTACTCCTGTTGATCCGTATCATATTTGCTCAGGCGCTTTTTGCAAACCTCAATTACTTTCTTGGATGTTGTTCTCGTTGTTTTATTAAAGACTTCAACAATCAAGATTGCATCGTCATCAATTCGATAAATAATCCTCCAGTTTTTATCTGCATCTCGAATACGTAATTCATGACAGTGAATTCCTATACTTGACATAGGGCGCGAATGTGGCAACCCAAGAGATTCACCTTCCTGTAATTGTCTGAGCAGAACACCCGCTTCGATGCGTGCTTCTTGACTGAAAGGTGGGGTTTTAACTTCACCATGCAGCCAAACTAAAGGCTTACTTTGATCTCCCATACTGTATTTATATCATATCTGATATATCAATATAATATACTTATGAAAAGGAACTTATATTAATAGGATTCAGGTTGTTTGCGCGGGTAAGGTGAGCGATCGCTTGGGGCGTGAAAAGTTGGGAAGTGTTTTGTTTTCTGGGTGAATTAGACATCTCCGGAAAAGATTTAGTTACCTTAAATTTACATACAGATATTACGGAAATTAAGCCTCTCTCCGCTTCGGGGAGAGGTTTGGAGATGGGTCTTAATTGATTTTCACTTAAAATGTTTGTAATCCTTCGCCTAGCTAAATTGGTTAGTGTGATATACAGAAAATTTCCGTATATTCTTGAAACATTCTTATGAGCCAATAACCTTAAAGACTGCCAACTTTGACTGGGAAAGCTATCCTAGAGAAAATAATCGCAAAACTCAAAGCATGACTGAGCAGGAACTAGAACAGGAAAATCTTGTAAAGCAACAGAGGTTTTGCTCATGGTGTGGCTTAAGCCTTGTACCCTTAAGTAGTAATGTAAGTTGCTATGTCTCAAGAAGCTGTACAGAGTGTGGCAAAACTATCTACACTCCACCAACACCAGCAGAAAATGGACAAGGTTTAGTTGTCAATGCGGGAGAATCTCTTCATGTTCTAATGGAGCCTTTTTCACTTAGCCCTAGACGAAGAGGGTTCTTTACTAGAAATGGTCTTTTACTAACAGTCAGAATGCTTTTAGCGGCGGTTGAGCCAAAATCAGAAGCAGAATTAGAAACTTTACTAAAGTTTTATAAAGATAAAGCAGAACTCTTTCTCAAAAACAGTCCTTTATTAGATGGAGTAGATTGGGATGATGAAAACCATGCAGATGAAATTTGTATTCGTCTGACTCAAGATAAAGATCGAAGAGAGTTTTTTGCTTTTAAAATGTTTGTACTATCCCAGATTGCAGACCAGGCTATTATAGAAAACAATGTTCGTCAAACAGCATGGGCAATGTACCACATCACTATGGCGCATTGCTTTTTTGAAATGGGAGATTTTGATTTTGAGGAAACTTTGTGGCAAGGACATCAGGCACACGTTTTTTTAGCCAAAGTGCAAGACGCATCTGTGCAAACGCCAGCCCAAGCTCAAGCAATTGAAAAACTGCAACCATTATTTGAGAGACAAACTGAAGTAACTTTGCATACTTGGGTTGAAGATGAAAAGCCAATCGGGGAGCGTATTGGGATCTATGGACTACCAGAAGAAACTCTAAGAGCAATGGCGAAGTATCATCTCAATCAGTTTGAGCGTAAAAGACAAGAAGCACTGCAAGCAAAGGAGTATAAAAGAAAAGAGGAAGAAGCCAGACGGCAAGAGCGAATCGTTTGGAATCCAGTTTTGATCGCTTGCATAAGTCTAGCCACTGCAATTCTTGTATCTCTGGTAAATAAGTTTATACCTCCTCATTAAAACTGCAAAGGTTATCTGCTGCTAGTGCGTTTAACCCTTATCTGTAGAGCAATGCCTACGGCCATCGCTGCGATCGCTTTATTCAGCAATTGTGCCTCACCGATAATCACTTCTCAATAACTTGTAAAATTTAAATAGCAAAAAATTTCTTTATGCTTATTTTTATGAATGTAAAACTTCAGACCGACGAAGATAATTTACAGGAAAGCACTAGTATAAATATAAAGAAAGAAACAGAAAACGAAAAAGTTCTATGTTCTCATTGTCAGCGCACTGCTACGAACGGTATTAAATGTAAAGGTATTTGTGTAGCTGACAATGACTATTAACGTATAAATTCTATTACTCGCTGGTAAGTATGATTGTTTTAGTTTATCTGGGAGGCTAAAACCATCAATAGTATAAATTAAGGGGATAGTTTGGATCAAAAGGAATCATAAGTTGCCGTGAAGGAAAGCATCTACATTGAAACCAGCATTTTAGGTCACTTGACCGCCAGAGCAACAGACAACCTCATTCTTGCTGCCAACATCAAGATCACACAAGACTGGTGGAATGAAAATCGTAGTTTATTCATTCTCTATGCTTCAGAAATTGTTGAGGATGAAGCAGCTAAGGGAGATCCAGCGATCGCATCTCAAAGGTTGAGTATGTTACAATCCTTGATGATTAAATCCAGCGCAAGTTATCACAAATTAGCTCTGAACTTGGATATGTTTTACCAGTTATTTGTACAACTTATGAATTCATAGGATATAATCAGGAAACTTAATCATGTACAAAAACGAAATAGTTGAAGAAATTCACAAGTACAGAGAAGATTACGCTCAATCATTTCAATATGATTTGCAAGCTATATTTAACGATTTACAAAGAAAACAAACGGAACACAAAGATAGACTGGTAAGACTCCCAATCAAGCGGGGGTATAACAAATCACTGAATCAAAATGCAAGCTAGATCATCCTTATTAATGTAGGCAGCAGACTCAATAAATCAGTCTTGATTGTCATCCGCTTTTGAAGACAGTAGTCTTGAACCTTTGTTTGTAAGGCGACAATCCCATACGATATCTGAGGAAACTCACATCTTTTCATGAGTGAGATCAACTATAATCCTAAACAAAAGGTAAGAAATCGAATTAATCATCAAATTCTGGATCATCCTTTTACAGACTATTGGGATATTTTTATTCTTAAACATCAACATCCAATTAATATTACTCTACACATTCTAGGAATATTCTTTTTTTATACTTTACTTTTTTATACTTGGAAGTTGCAAAACTTTTGGTTGCTCTTGGGCTTACCGATAACTCAATTGGTGGGATTAACCGGACATTTTTTATTTGAGCGTAGCCATATTGATTTACAAGATGCTGTATTTTCTTGGCGGGCTTCTTATTGTTTAGGTAAAATGTTATTTAGAATTTTAACGGGTAAATATCAAGATGATATTCGCCAACGACAAGAAATATTAAATAATTATCTATCAAACAATTATGCAAATATTCAATAACTGGAATGTAATTGCTAAGGGTTGGTATATTGCCTGTCATAGCCATGAAATTCCTAAAAAAACAGCAAAATCTGTAGAAGTATGCGGTCATAAAATTGCCATTTTTAGAGGTGAAGATGGGCAAATACGGGCTTTGGATGCTTACTGCCCTCATTTAGGAACAGATTTAGGAATTGGGAAGGTTGATGGTAATTGGATTCGTTGTACATTTCATCATTGGGCATTTGATGAAACAGGGCTTTGTCAAAATATTCCCTGTCAATCAGAAATTCCTGCTCAAGCTAAGTTACAAGCTTATGCAACAGAGGAAAAGTATGGATTTATCTGGATTTATCCAGATGCTAAAGCACCAGAGGGAGTGGCTGATTTTGATGAATTGAAGGGAAAAGAAATTGTTGCACAAGCTGATATTGCATTTGAAAGAAGTTGTCATCATCATATTTGTATGATGAATGGGATTGATGCTCAACATTTAAAAACAATTCATCATTTAGATATCAAAATAGATTTGTCGCTACATCGCAGCGAATTAGGGACACAAATAGACTTTACAATGCGAGGAAAATTCCCTCAAACTACTTGGAGAGAAAAGTTAGGTCAAAAATTTCTTGGTTCTACATATCAGTATTCAATGCGTTATGCTCATGGTTGCATTGGCTTGTTAACAATGATGAAAGATGTTAGGCTTTTTCCGCCACTGTATATGATATATGCTTATACTCCAATTGCACCTGGAAGAACGAGAATTCAACCGATTTATGTAACTGAAAAACGTCAAGGTATTATAGGGTATCTGCTTAATCAGTTTTTGCTATTCTGTACTCGCTTGGCTTACTATATGCTTAGAGATGAAGATGGCAAAATTTACGATAATATTCGCTTTAATCCAAAGTTACTCCTTAGTATTGATCAGCCATTAGCTGAATATATGAAGTATGTGAATCAGCTAGAACTGTCTCGATGGTCAAAAAATAGGGGTGTAGAATAGTAGGTTGGATTAGCGATCGCGTAACGCAACAAAAGCTTTGGTAATGTTGCGTTTTGTTTCTTAATCTAAATACATCTTAATTATTTTGTAGAGTAGGCGATTTCCATCAACTCTATATTGAGAAGGTGCAAGATGTGAATACGGAATTGTAGCGTAAATAACCATTCTGGAATCTGTCACATTACACCGTAAATTTACCATAATGGTCGATAAAGTTTTAATTAAATATAATACAAATCGAGTTTAGGTAATTTCCGCGCAATGAAGAGTTTGCTGATTCCTGTTGAAAATTTGCAACAAAGCGATCGCATCGCCATGTATGCGTTGCTGCAAAATCACTTCCAAGGCATAACCTGGGATGGGTTTCTAGTCGATCTAGAGCGCAAAAACTGGGTTTTGTTGTTGAGAGATGAAACATCCAACGCACTCAAAGGATTTTCAACTTTGATGTTATGCCAAAAGACTTTTTTGGGAGAACAAATTAGTGTGGTGTATTCAGGCGACACTATTGTTGATCCTAGTGCTTGGTCGAGTACAACACTACCACGTAGTTGGATTGCTGCCATCAATTTTCTGCGTCAACACTATGCAGAAAAGAAACTTTACTGGCTGCTAATTTGCTCTGGTTTTCGCACTTATCGTTTTCTCCCTACTTTTTGGCAAGATTTCTATCCACGTTATGATGTTACAACACCTGCGGATGTTAAAAATCTAATGGGGAATTTAGCACGCGAATACTATGGTAGTTTGTACCAAGAAGCAACTGGTATCGTCCATTTTCAGCATCCCCAAATTCTTCGTGAGGGTTTGATTGAAATCCCCCCAGGAAGACAGACTAATCCCCATATCCAGTTTTTTGAAGAAAAAAACCCAGGTTATCGATTCGGGGATGAATTAGTTTGTTTAACTGAAATTAACTATGACAATCTCACTCGTGCTGGAAAACGGATGTGGGAGTCAGAATCATCGTTAAAATTTGTGCAAGATTGTGTTCTTGTTTAACTTTTATGGTATCTACAAACCTACAATCAAACTTTAATAATCCAACTCAATTTCTAGAGGGATGGTACTGGGCATTACCATCAAAAAAATTAAAAATTGGCATGGTAAAAGCTATAAATTTGCTAGGTAGGAATCTGGCAATTTATCGGGGAGTTAGTAGTCAGGTAGTAGCTGTAGATGCTTATTGTCAACACATGGGCGCTCATTTAGCAGAAGGGAAGGTAGAGGGTGATGGAATTCGCTGCTTTTTTCATAATTGGAAGTATGACAGTCGCGGAATTTGTGTAGATGTTCCTTCTCTGGGAAAACCGCTACCTGTGTGTATTAAAACTTGGCACACGGCGGAAAAATACGGCATGATTTGGGTTTGGGTGGGAGAAGAAAAGCCAAGTTCGCTGCCTTTTGTACCAGAGTTAGAACAGGCAGATTGCGATCACATATTGGGGACTCGGTTTGTCAAAAACTGCCATCCCAATGTCTTGCTAATTAATGCGATTGATGCTCACCATTTCAATACAGTACACAATCTGCCTTTAGAGATTGTATTTGATTCTCGCAACCTCAACCCCAATGCTATTACCTTCAGCAACACTACACGAGGAGGGGATGATTCTTGGTTAATTCGCCTGATTCGTCCTCTATATCGCAACGAAGTTACTTATAGTATGTGTTACTGGTATGGCAGCACTGGCACTGTGACGCTAGGGCCGGATTTTCTGCACTTCTATATTATATTTACGCTGCGAATGATAGAAGGTGGAAAAACTGAAGGGCAAACAATTCTTGTAACTCCTAAGCGTTCGGGGTTTTGGGGATGGGTTTTAAATCGTGGTTTGTTATGGTTAACTCAGCAGGTTGGTAATTACTTTGCAAAAGGTGATACGCAGGTATTTCAGACAATTCAGTTTGATTTGAAAACTCCTACTAAAGCAGATCAATCTATTCTGGAATTTATTCAGCACGTTAATTATCAGAAAGCTTTAAGCTGGGGAACTTGGGACACTGTTAACTATCCAAATATTCAAACTTTAGCAACACCTAATACTAATTTGCTATGAAAATGCAGTTAATTATTAAATGAACCGCAAAGAACGCATTCGCGCAGCGTCTCGTCAGAGAAGAAGGCAAAGGTAAGACAGTTCTAAAAGGTTGTGCGTCAGTCCCGTGAGTTTGTGAAAAATTGGCATATCCTCGAATAATATACCCTGAATTCACTTTAATTGAGCAGAAAAACATGGATTATAAATATAATATTCTTGGTTTTGATCTACCACACACAAATTCTCATGATAGTTTACGACGGATATTAACAGCAGCATTACCCAATCATAATAATTATGCTAAGTACCCACAATTAAATTATTGGGATGCTGAATTTTTTAATTTACAGAAAGTCAAAACTTTTCAAGAATCTAATATTACGGAACAAACTGTTATTCTAGAACTTGTCAACCGCAGCCTGTTAGAAGAATCATATTTCATTGAGAAAGCAGGCGTTGGCTACATGGCAAAAATGGTACTGTTAGCAGAAACAGTTGAAGAACGAATTCTTTATGGATTGTTTACGGCTGATGAAGCTACCCACCTTCACCAAATTAGCCATTTTTTACCAGAAATGGAAGTAACTAGCACGGACGATCCGTTTTTGCGCTTACTATCAGAAGTGGTTGAAAGTGCAGATAAAACAGTTTTATTGTTTGTGCTGCAAGTCGTTTTAGAAGGATGGGGTTTAAGCCATTATCGGCGTTTAGCTAAGGAATGTCGCCATCCAGTTTTAACAGAACTTTTTTCCAGTTTTTTACAATCTGAATCCCGCCATCACGCTATGGGAACTACCTTGTTTAACCAAACTTCTATTTCTGCATCCAGTCAAACAACAATTCTCGATATATTGGCACAGTTTTTACTTATGGTACAGGTGGGGCCGCAAAGTGTACTAGCAGCAGTTGAACAAGTAAAGGGACATCTGACGCGATCGCAAAAAATCCAAATTCTAGAAGAACTGGATACTGAAACCCACAGTGGAACGCGATTACAAATATTGCGATCGCTTATGGGGATAAAATCAGCCCAGTCTATCCTGCAAACTTTGGAAGAACGCGGAGCCTTTCAACCCCTCCCCGCCCATCGATGTGTGTAATCAATATCAATCTTATCTCTGCATCTCTGCGTTAAATCAAAACGGATATGGAAAAAACTATTCATCGCAAATTACAAATTAACCACACTCGCAACAAACAGCAAGACCATACTGCTTTAATGGATGAAGCTGTCACCAAGTTTTGTTATGAAGATTGTCAAAACGAGTATTGGAATCCAGAAGAGTTTTCCCTGTTATATGGTACACCTTTATGGGAACAGTCCAGCCAACATCAGCGTATAATTTTGAACCAACTTTATTGGGTAGCTTACTACTCACAAATTGTTTCTGCTGAAATTGCCACTATCTTTTTCAATCAAACCAGTGCAGCCGGACTTTACGCTCAAGAAGATTTCCGCTTAATCTGCGATACATTAGATTTGGAATCTTGCCAAGAGCGATCGCACATTAACGCCTTCCGCACAATTGCTAAACAGGTTGAACAAGCGTTATTTGGGGAACTTATCTTTACCTACCCCATGCGCGGCCCCTTTACAGAAACAATGGTTTATGCTGACACCAATGCCCTAAAAACCTGGTGGAAAAAAATTCAACTTCAATACTTTGGGTTGATTTCTGCTAATAATACTTTTTTGGCTTGTCAGTATTTTACAGTTCGGGGAGTGCGGACACTAAACGGCAAGTTAGTACAGCATAAACTCAGCAATTATTATCAAAAACATTCTCATCCTGAAGCTGCACCAATTCCTGCTAAAGTCTCTTATTATCACTTTATGGATGAAAGTTTTCACTTCAATAGTTCGACAATTATATCTCATGATGTTGTCACTTGCCTTAAGCCACCGACTGCTTTTGAGCGACTGGTAGCTAATTTAGGATTGCTGGGATGTCAGCGCGATCATTTTCATTTTTCGGCTGCGATTAACGGGATTTTTTGGTACGATCCGGCGCTGTATAGTAAGATTTATCAGGTGTTGCGATCGCCTATTTTTGAGATGAGTGACAAAGATGCTAAAGAAATGATGCGGCGTTGTTTTACGGAAGAGTCAGAAGGGTTACATCGCAGTTTTTTAACTCATCAGGAAGCGATGAAATCTTATCAGGTCTATGTTGGAAATCTTGATTATCTTTGGCAACGTAATCGGGATATGTCGCTGATGGCTACTAATTCAATTTTTCGATATTTGGCAACTCAACAAAGGGCTTTTCAAAGTTTTGAAAACCGAGGGGATTTATTTTTAGCTCACGCAGAGACGGAGAGGGGCAGAGAGGAATGGAAGAGCGTTGCTTAGGTAAAATTGTTGCGTATTATGCCTGAATTATGTAATATATCGTTTCCGGGAAGTGATTTTGCTTCTATCACTTTGGAATGTCATAAAAATTTGTCTGAACATCTGACGATTAATAATTCACCTGTTTTATTTGGTTGTCGGACTGGTATTTGTGGCACTTGTTTGGTTGAGATTATTGGCGATATTCCTCCTTCTCAACCTGATGAACAGGAAATGTTGGAAACTTTAGCACCTAATAATCCTCATGCACGGTTAGCTTGTCAGATTAATGTTACAGGTAATGTTGAAATTCGTAAGATTTAGATGGTGATTTAAAATCAATAAAAAGAACAAGTATGGATTGGTTAAAGTGCGTCGCAGAAATTCGTAAAACTTGTAACGTGCCAGCACCAGCCCGAAATGTTGCTATTGCTAGAGTCTGGATAGATGAGACGTTTTCCGAGCTATTCGCCTTTAGTGGTAAGCTGTTGCGAGAGGGAGCGGTTGATGTACCGACTCAACCGATGTTTAAAACCTTTGAAGTTACCGGACACCGAAGAGACTTAGATTCAGAATACAAAATATTAGAAGCTATTGCCCAAAAATATACAAATAATAGAGAAGTAAAGGGTAAGATTGAGTTATTCACCGAGAGAGAGCCATGTGATTCGTGTGAGTATGTCATTAAGCAGTTTAGACAAACTTTCCCGAACATTCAGCTAAATGTACATCACGGAAACATTGCGTAAAGGAGTCGGTATAAATGTTAATTCGCAATTTACCCGAACCACTTCAGCTTATTTTTAACGAGAATCAGCCTTCGCCATGTTCAGATTTGGAAATAATTCAATTTGAACGACAAAATGGTATTACTTTGCCCAGTAATTACAAAGATTTTCTCAAAATGATGGGGCATGGTGCAGGTAAGTTTTTGCGTGGTTCAGATTGCTTCTACCAGCATCTACCGCAAATTCAAGAATGGGCTAAACAACTTTTGGAAGAAAATGATTTTCCTGAAGCTTTACCAGAGGATGCTTTTGTATTTTTCATGCACCAGGGTTATCAGTTTAGCTTTTTCAGGCTTTCAGAAGGTGATAACCCACCAACTTACTCATATTGCGAAGGGCAGGAAGAGCCTTATTTTGTTAAAAGCCATGATACGTTTAGTGACTTTCTAGCGGTGGAAATAGACCTTTATTTAAAGTCTTTGATGTCTCTAGCGAGTTAGATATTTAGCACATAAAATTGACATCAGTTTTCTTTTTACCCAAGACTGTTTAATTTGTACCAACGAAAAGCAAATTAATAAACTTTATTTCGCGGTAATGTTGAAATTTGCAGGCTGGAAGGATGAATTGGTTAAACTCAATTTAGAGACTTAGATAAAATCATGGAAACTGTAAATATCCATCAAGCTGAAACGAATCTCTCACAGCTTTTATTGCGGGTAGAGCATGGAGAAGAAATCATTATTTCTGACCAAGGTATTCCTATTGCAAAGTTGGTTCCGTTTCGCACCTCATCAAATCGCCGCGATAGTTTAGGACAGGATAAAGGGCGTTTTGTAGTGCCAGAGGACTTTAATACTCCTTTACCGGATGAGATGTTGGCAGCATTTGAGGGCGGTGAGGAGTGAAACTTTTGCTAGATACGCAGTGTTGGTTATGGTGGTTTGCCCAACCAGAGCGAATGAGGAGGCGATCGTACACATTGCCGATGAAACCAATGAATTGTGGCTCTCAGTTGCCAGCATTTAGGAAATAGGGATAAAAGTTGCTATTTACAAAACAGTGGACTCTGATAGTATAACCATCTCTGAGATAAATCGCATTAAAGGCACTTCTTTCAACAAAGCTCGTTCATCCACAAAAGGTTTGTATTTCTTTAACTCATTTTCCTTACTATGTACAAGAGCATTGCGAGTAGAGTAAATTCTTTTAGTTAATTGTCGCAGTATCTGATCGATATCGGCATTTTCTAGATTTAGAATAGCTCCTCCAGAAAAGGATACGCTATTGGCACAATAATAATTTATTAAATCCTCGTCATATTCATTAAGTTTTGCTACTAGCTCTGGAATATTTATAAATTTAGCTAAACACAAGCGCAAGGCTTCACTTTCGCTGAAAGTAATAGTTTCACTCCGAATTTGCAAAGACTTTTTGATGACATTGACTAATTGTCCTATATCTTTCTTTCTTTTATAAGAGAACCCAGGATGAGTAATATGAATTTTTACTGTTTCTAACAATTCATCATTAAATAAATCCTCAAAAAAATGCTCTAAAACATGATAGTAAGATAGAAACTCTACCACTGGATTGTCAGTTGAAACTGCAAGTAAATAATGATGGATTAAATCATCATTATATAAACGACGTGGCGGATCTATTTCTTCGACTACAGAGGAGCGTCGCATTCTTGTTATTCGACTACGACGAGACATATCCTCAATTGATCTTTGAGGGACAAAAGCCAGGTCAAAGTTGTAACCAAGTTGAAATAGAAATGCATAAATAAGCTGTGAGAAACGTTTAATATTAATTCTATTATTAGACGTGATTTTAAGAGTAGTAAGTTGAGATGATGTAAAACGCACAAAATCAAATATTGATAATCTTGAATTGCTCTCCTCCAAAAATTTCTTTACCCTATTAGGAGTTATTATCATCCCTAACCCATAATCTCTAAAAGATGACTCCTGAGAAATATTTGTCAACAACCAAACTAAATATTCATCACTGCAATGGGATAACTCATATATTATTCCTCCTTCGACATCGTTTATCTCAAGCTTATCTTCTCGAAACCGTCGGAAAGGAAGTGATGACTCCTCTCTAACAACAACTTCACATGAAAAATCATCAAATAATGTGGTTTCGTCATAAATTTCCTTAGCCTTGATATTTTTAAGAATTTGCTTGATGTTCTCAATATCAGCATTAACCTTGACATCTTGAGCAAATTGACGGCGTGGAACTATTTGATAGATACCTTCGCTCTCTATAACAGTGCATCTAGATGCTTTAGCTAGCAGATCGATGATAAATTGAGAATCAAAATCAAATTTCATTATTGTGTTATACCCTCACCTAACTACATACAAATATTTGGTTACTGTGTGCAGTATTCCCGAAATATGAATCAGTCTAACAATCTTTTAGATTGACTTTTTATTCCTAATACTCTTTCATTACATCTACTATGCAATTTGCAGATTTCTGGTATATTGTCGCACTCAGTGAACAGTTACAAGCCAACAAGGTATTACCACGCACCGTTTTAGGAGAATGGTTAGCGATATTTCGCGGTGAAGATGGACAACCCGTAGCTTTGCGCGATCGCTGTTTACACCGCAATAGCCGTCTATCAACAGGTAAAATCTGTGATGGTGCTTTACAATGTCCCTATCATGGTTGGGTATATGACGGGGTTGGAAACGTTATTGCAGTTCCAGCCGAAGGAGATGATTTCAAACCTTCCCCACAGCGTCGAGCCAAGTGTTACGCTACCAAAGAACAAGATGGCTATGTTTATGTGCGGTTAGCTGATACGCCAAGCGTTGCCCCAAGTATTGAGACTGAAACCTTTTCTATGCCTCACTATGGACAAACCGGATGGGAGACGGTGCGGGTAATTAACCGTTTTGCTAACAATGTTACTAATTGTGCAGAGAACTTTATTGATATTCCCCATACGGCTTTTGTTCATCCTGGTGTTTTCCGTACTTCCCGCCAACAAAAGTTAGAGATGACTGTAGAACGCTGCAATGGTTCGGTTTTGGTGGAGTATCGCAACGAAAACAGTAATTTGGGATGGTACAGCCGTTTTCTGAATTTGCAGAATGCAGAGATTAAACATAGCGATCGCTTTTATATGCCAAATATTACCTCTGTAGAGTATAAAATGGCACGCAATCGTCATTTGTTCATTACCAGTCAATCTATTCCAGAAACTGATAATTCAACTCTCGTTTACACCGATGTCACCTATAACTACGGTATTTGGAATAAATTAGCGCGTCCCTTTGTGCGGTGGACTGCTCAACACATTATCCGCCAAGACGTGGAAATTTTGGGTATTCAGGGTGAAGCGATCGCTAAATACGGGACACAATTTTATAATACGCCTGCGGACACAATTCATATATTTGTAGAGTCAATTATAGCGGCTATATCTCGTGGAGAAGATCCGCGTTTATTGCCAAATCAATCAGTAGAAGTTACATTTTGGGTTTAAAAATAATTCGTAATTACCCCCCTTAATCCCCCCTTGTAAAGGCAGGGCTGATTCATCCCATTTCAAACAGGATTTGTCAAGATGTTTAGCAAGAAAATTGTAAGTAAGCATGACGAAGAGATGAACATTTAAGCACTGAAATATCAGTAAAATAGTTGGTTTCATCGGTACGCCAGGAACAAAATAACTAATTTTTAATCGCTAGAACCCTTGATTTTTAAAGCTCTTTAGGGAATGAATCAGCCCTGCCTTGTAAAGGGGGGAGATTAGAAAATCCGGTTCCCTCCCCTTTATAAGGGGAGGGTTAGGGTGGGGTAAAACCCATGTTTAAAATCAGTGTGAGTAATCAAAAGTGGAAATACAAAGCTTTGCACAATTACTAATTTTTAGTACTTTTATCGGATTAGTTGGTTGGACTATTACCAATCAGGTTGGACTAACTCAACTTAAAATAAAAACTCGTGAAGACTGGTTGCTAGACAGTACAGGATTAACGATTCAAGGAATTTTGATTCCCTTACTACAAGCTACTTTAGTTTATTCGCTATATCAATATTTATTACCTGTGCAACAAGGAAGTTTAAAAATATCATTAGTACCGACTTTTATTATCAGTTTTGTTATAGTTGATTATTTATATTATTGGAATCATCGTTTATTACATACTAAATTGTTGTGGAAAGTTCATCAAGTCCATCATACTGTTACTCAGATGGATGTATTAGGAACTTCTCGCAACACACTTTGGACAAGTTTGTTAATTATTTATTTATGGATACACACCTTATTTATATTTCTGTTAGCCGATCCCACAGGTTATTTACTTGGAGTCAGTCTAACTTCTGCTTTAGATTTATGGCGACATAGCCGCTTAATCATTCCTGGAAATAGCAGGCTATATCAACTTTTATCTTCTTGGTTAATCTTACCACAAGATCATGCTTGGCATCATTGCAGCGAAATCCACAATTATAACTATGGGGCTAATCTGAAAATTTGGGATAAGTTACATAGAACATATTATGAAAGCGAAAATTTGCCATCTATAATTGGAATTACAATTTCATTAAACTTGTTCCAAAAACTTTTATTCCCATTTTCATGACAGTTATCAGCAAAATTCTTTCGTTTTTCCCCACCTTTATATTATTGCTAACTGGTGCAGCAATAATCTACCTCGCTTATTCACCCAACATCTTTAGTATTCTGGCGGTGTTGCTTTCTATTTATGGGCTACCAGTGCTAGTTTACCGCTTGCATGAATTGGTTTATCCTGTGCGCGAGGGTATTAGTTATCTACTAGGTGAAGAATATAGTCCTTGGTGGGGTAGTCATCAAATCCAAGTAATTTATATTGCAATTCCGGTGTTGGAAGCAGTGCTGCGACTGATTCCGGGGGTATTTTCCTGTTGGTTGCGATTGTGGGGTGCTAAAGTGGGGCGAGATGTATACTGGACAACAAGATTGGAGATTGCCGATCGCAGTTTATTAGAAATTGGCGATCGCGTCGTTGTCGGGCATGGTGTCGGTATCTATTGCCACATCATTAAACCCCGCAAGCAAAATTTAATGTTGTATGTCAAAAAAGTCCAGATTGGCAGCAATGTTTTTGTGGGGGCTGGATCTAATCTTGCTCCTGGTGTAGTCGTTGCTGATGGTTCTTATTTACCAGCAGCTACCAAGCTTTATCCTAATCAAAAGGTGCAATAATGCGTCCGATTATTCAGCTTTTTGGGCAAATCCTCGCGCCAGTTGCGAAGCGATTTTATCGAGCTTTGGATAACCCATTAATGCAGACATCTGTAAAAAGGGAAATTTGCGATCGCCTAATTAAAAGCGAGTATGGTAAAACCTTGGGGATTCATTCTGTAGACGATTGGCAACGTGTACCAATTGTAGATTATGATGCGCTCGAACCCTACTTAAATCAAAAACAGCAGCAAATTGCCCTCACACCAGAACCTATTTTATTCTATGAAAAAACCTCTGGTAGTAGTGGGGCGGTGAAATTGATTCCTTATACTCAATCTTTACGGCGATCGTTTAATCAGATGTTCTGTGTATGGGCGCATGATTTGATTGTAAATGGCCCGAAATTTAATACAGGCAAGATTTATGCTTGTATCTCGCCACAATTAGATGTAGCTGATAATCAAAGTTTACAGAACGATTTAGATTATTTAGATGGCTGGTTGCGTTGGTTTTTGCGTCCTTGGTTGGTGATGCCAAATAAACTTAATCAACTGCATGATGCGAATTTGTTTAAACATCAACTAGCTTTGGCATTATTAGAAGCTGAAAAACTAGAAATTATTTCTATTTGGAGTCCTAGTTTTCTACAAGTAAATTTAAAATATATTCAAGAAAATCAGGATTTATTGCAAACGGAATTACACAACCGGATATCACATCATCGGCTGCAACTCCTCTGCGAAAGTAATATTCCCTGGATGCAACTCTGGCCAAATTTGAAGCTGATTTCTTGCTGGGATAGTGCCAATGCAGCAGATCAAGCTCAGGGATTACGATCGCAATTTCCAGGTGTATTAATTCAAGGTAAGGGACTACTAGCAACGGAAGCCCCAATAACGATTCCTTTGATTGTCGCTGGGGGATGTGTGCCAGTTCTCGATGAAGTATTTTTCGAGTTTGAGGATGAGGCTGGTTCCTTGTATGGTTTGCATGAACTCAATACTGGCAAGGAATACACGGTTATTTTATCGCAGAAAGGGGGATTATATCGTTATCGAATTGGCGATCGCATCCGGGTAACTCATTACTATCGCCACACTCCCTGTTTACAGTTTCTCGGACGACATCAAGCCGTTAGCGATTTGGTGGGCGAAAAGTTGCAAGAAACCTTTGTAAATAACGCTCTGACTCTGTTGAACTTGCAAGAAACTAATTTTAAAAGCTTAATGCCAATTGCCGATCCTCCCCACTATATTTTATTACTAGACTCGGCAAAACAAACCCCAGAAATTATTGCCGAACAACTGGATTTAGCTTTATCAGAATCATATCATTACCAGAGAGCTAGAGCTATCGGACAACTTGCACCACCACAGGTTTTAATCTCTAATCAAATTCCTGAAGTGTTAGTTTCCCATCGTATCCGCACTGGAAGTATTTGGGGAGGTATTAAGCATCCAATTCTGGCAACATCACCTATTAGCAATGAACTTTTACAAGAATTGAAGTTGCAAATTGCCGTCAAGACGAAAGACTGATTATTGTAGAGACGGCGATTCATCGCGTCTCTTGCCTTAAATAGTACAACTGTCTTCGTTTTTAATTTTTAATTCCGCTTGCCGTACTAGCCTTTTTAAATTTGATTAAATATTTAGCGTGATTCTAATTTAGCAACTCGCTCCTCTAATTTATTAACTTGTTGCTTCAATTCAATTACTAAAGTTGCAAGTCGATCAAACATCGGATCTTGGTGTGCTAAGTTCCTTCTAGAACCAGTTGACTGTCGTGGGGTAAGTGTTGTTCTTGGGGATGGAGACTGCCGGGTTCTACCTAGCTGAGACTCTAGCTGATTTAACCGCGACTCAATACGATTAAAGTCTGCTTCCAGGTTGTAGATGCGCGACTCTACTTGCTGCGATGAGGCAGTTCTGGAAAAAAAACTGCCCCAGATAATTGTTACTAAAATCCCGGCGATTACTAGCACCTTGATTTTTTTCATATCAATAGCTGACTTGTTAGAACAGTCTATCTAAGTAGACTTGATTGAGATAATTTACAGACTAAAAATCTGTAGATATTTCATCTTTTATCCGGTTGTAAGTTAGAAAATAAACTCTGCCAATTGATATTGACAGTATTTTCTCCCTGTTTAACCTCAAATGTGACGTTAGATGCTATTCCTAGTTTTAGCGCTTGCACGCAAAGTTCTGCCACATCCTCACGGCTGATTTTGCCTCTAATATTATCACCTTGCTCAAATATTAATTCCTTACCCCCTGCGTCTTCAGTTAAAGCACAAGGTCTAATAATTGTATAAGGAATTCCGCTTTCTTTTAAACTATCTTCTCCCTTCAACTTCCAAGTTAAAATTCCTCCCAATTGATCGTTTAATTTCACTGCTGGGGGTTCTTCATCTAAATTAATGCCAGGGCGGCCGGGACGAGTTACTCCTGCTGAACTGACGAGGATAAATTGTGGTAAAGTTGTCCCGCCATAAGCTTTAATTGATTCCAACTGCAAAGCAAAACCACCTGGGGAAAATTTGGGATTTAAAGCGCCATCATGTTCAAATTTGCTCAACATCAGTTGGAATGAACAAATTCTACTTTGCTCAATTGGCGGCGCATCTTTGACAACTTTTGCCCGAAAGACGGGAATCAAATCTGCAAAGGGAATCTCAATATCTATCCAGGTATTAGCTACGGTATCGAAAGAATAGCTATAGCCAACACCATCCCATGTTGTATCTGTCCGCAGAAAGATTTTATAGCGTTGACCGTCACCTTTGACACGCAATTTCACACCTTCATAACTAGATAAGTTGAAGGGTGGATCAAAATTCTTAGTTCTGATAGAAGCAAATCCGCCAGAGTTAGCAGTGGAAACATTACCTGCAAATAAAGCTGCATTTTCTACTAATTGGATATTACTGGCACTCACGCCACCCATAACGACATCATCCAATGCTCCCCAGTTATCTTTTAATTCTGCTGATGGCTTGGTGAAATCAAATATTAGTTGTTCCTTTGCTTGGGGTAGATATTTTGCCGCTGCTTCAACTAAGTTTTTGACTCCTTGATATTCTACATTTTCGGGAGTGTCACCAACAATTTCTGGCTGGTAAAATTTAACACCTTGATAATATTTAGCTCTGTCTGCTGTGTCTCCCTCAACTGGTTGTACGCGTACTGCTGTACAACAAATTACAGCTTGGATATCAGCCATAACTAAAGGAGTTAAAGTTTCTGGTTGCGTGATATCCGCAACTACTAAATCGATATCATTACCAAGAATTGACCGCGCTTTGTCAATGTCTCGAACTAGGGCGCGAACTTTATAACCTTGTTGGAGCGATCGCTGCACGACTCGTTTACCGACACCACCTGTTGCACCTGCTACTAATATTACACCCACGTTGCTTCCTCCATTGGGTCTATATTGATTATCCTTAGGACGACCTTGGATTAACTGCTGTACCCAGTTAAGGAAAGGAATTACCTCAAAGTAAGTCAGGGTTTCGATAAACCTGCCTAAGTCCCATTGAGAACGATTTTTGTTAGTCATATTTGCGTCCTCATAACTTTATTTACTCTAACAATTTTGGAGGGAGTGTCATTCAATTACTTGAAAAGCGCTGTAATTTATTCAGGGCGCAAGAGTATCTAAAACAGGGTATGGGGTGTAGGGGAAAGACGAAATGGTAAGCTGAGATTGTAGTTATTTCTGACAACAGGCATAAATTACTATCGCTCCCAGAGCAGTAAAGCAGGCAGAATATAGCTTCCGGGCAACAATGCAAAAACTCCTTTTTAATGACAAAGATAGATTTAGAGCGCAGGCCCTATTCCTTGGTAAAGGTATTAATTTACAGACGCTGGAGAATTACGTTTGCTTGGCGAGTATGCCAGTATTGGTTAAAGTCGGTGAAGAAGGCTACGCAGTACTCTTGGGCTATGGTGCAGTTGTCCTGTTTAATCTTGAGCCTGTAGAAAAGGTAGCCTTTTTGACGAAACTATCCTCTCAAATTAGCGGCCCTTTTGCCAACCCGGAAACAGAAGAGGTGGAAGTTCATCTCAGTATTAGTGAGAGTGAACGAGCTAAAGAAGGAAAAATTTTACTGCATGAATTGAGTATAGAACGCTTGCAAATAGTGGCTGATATTCTCGCCAAAAGTGTTGTACTGTCTCACTATGAAACCAGCCTAGCGACTGTATTCGATCAAATTGAACCGTTTGCAGCTAGTCTTCAGCGTGAAAACAGGAGTAGACAAAAAAGCCGAGAATTACTACGTCAACTTGGGACTACCCTATTAGTTCAACATAAGATTGTGGGTCAAGTAGAAATTATCGATAAGCCGGAGTTACTCTGGGAAGCCCCACAGCTAGAAAACTTATATCTGCGCTTGGAAGATGAATACGAAATCCGTGAGCGTCACCATGCCCTGGAACGTAAACTAGAGCTAATTGCCCAAACCGCCCAAACGGTGCTGGAGTTCATGCAGCATAGCAGTAGTCAGCGAGTAGAGTGGTATGTGGTGATTTTGATTGTGGTAGAGGTTTTACTGTCACTTTATGACATCCTTTTCAAAGGCTAATGCTAGATTTGGGGTTGTGAGGGAGCGATCGCAACTACTCAAAATTCAGTGGTAAAAATCGCTCCTCAGAGCGACACTATTAATGAATTGCAAGCTCGGCTACGAACTGAAACTAGGCAGAAAAAAGCAGCGATCGCCTTACTTGATAATACTAAGTTGAAGTATCAACAGTTACTAACTTACTGGCAAACTGGAATACGGATTTGAAACTCCGCTCCCTCGCCGGGTTCTGAAGTGCAAGACAGTGAACCACCATGTTTTTCGGTGACAATTTGGTAGCTAATCGACAAGCCCATACCTGTTCCTTTACCCACAGGTTTTGTGGTGAAGAAAGGATCGAACAAGCGTTGCCGAACAGGCTCTGGTATACTCATCCCATTGTCTGCAATCCGAATTTCGACTTGATGAGCATTAATTTGTTCAGTATGAATAGTAATAGTTGGAATTTTTATTTGTCCTTGATTGTCTGTTAATGACTCTTCTAAAGCATCAATAGCATTACTCAACACATTCATAAATACTTGATTTAGCTGTCCTGCATAGCATTCCACTTGGGGCAGATTGCCGTAATGTTTAATAAGCTCAATACCCGGACGATCTGACTTTGCTTTGAAGCGATGTTGCAGAATCATCAGGGTACTTTCAATGCCCTCATGAATATTAACGGCTTTAATTTCGGCTTCGTCCATGCGTGAGAAAGTTCGCAGAGAAGCGACAATTTGGCGAATTCGGTCTGCCCCAACCCGCATAGAAGACAGTAACTTGGGCAAGTCTTCTAGTAGAAATTTTAGATCCATTGCTTCTACTTCTTCCTGAATCTCTGGATGGGGAGATGGGTAATGTTTCTGGTAAAGTTCCAGCAGTCTCAGCACCTCTTGGGTATAGGTGTTGGCATGAGTTAGGTTGCCAAAGATAAAATTGACTGGATTATTGATTTCGTGGGCAACGCCAGCTACTAGTTGCCCTAAGCTTGACATTTTTTCGGTTTGCACAAGTTGAGCCTGGGTTTGTTGGAGTTTGTGCAGGGATTGTGCAAGTTGTTCAGCTTTTTCTCGCTCGCGCTTTTCGGATGCTTGGAAAGCTTCATTTTTAGCTTCGAGTTCTTGTGATTTGGCTTCTAGTTGTTGCGAGTAAACTTGCAGATTGGTGTAGAGACGAGCGTTGTCGATCGCAATGGAAATCTGTGCTATCAGCAGACTCAGCACATTCACCCGTTCTGGAGTAAAAGCACCAGAAATGAGATTATTTTCCAGGTAAATAATACCAGTAAACTTGCCAGAGTGAATTAGCGGCAAACACAAAATTGACTTGGATTGGTAAGTGGTGATATAAGCATCAGCCGCAAAACGGGAGTCTTTAACAGCATTGTCTAAAACCAGATTGTTTCTGGTTCTTTCGACATAATTTAATAAGGCAACCGGGAGTAAGAGGGAATTAGTTTTATCTTCTGTGTTAACAACAACGCTAACCTCCTTACCCATAACTATTCCCGTCGCTTCTAACATCCATTGATTCTCGTGCTTGGTAATAAAGTAACCTTGTTGAGCGCCAGCATTTTCGACCACAATCTTCATCAATTTTTCGAGTAGCTGAGTTAGCACCATTTCTTCTGACAGCACCTGTGCAGCTTTCATCACTGTCATGAAGTCGAGAATGTGAGCGCCTCCTGTAGTAGTAGAGCTTGTTTGAATAGTGTGTAGGTAATTCGTTTCTATTTTTTCTGTGTTTGACCGCAAAATTAATTGCGGATAGCGTGATTCTAAATCTTTGACTTTAGCAACAGCACCCCAATGGCTATAGGCGTAGTAGGCATTAGTCATGTAGATTTGAGCAATCGTTTCTTTACCCCATGACAAATAAAATTTGGCTGCGAGTTCGTGAGCGATCGCTTCTTCGTTGATATACTCGTTTTCTTTAGCAAGTGCGATCGCCTTGTCGTACATCTCGATCGCTTCGATTTTTTCGCCTAAAACTCGATGCCGTTCTGCCTCTACCAAATAGAATTTGTGTAAATGATTCATTGGGGCATAATCCGCCCATTTTTGGATTTTTTCTTGGTTAGCTTGGACGCGATCGCGGATGGCCTTTTGCTCTGACTCTGAGCGATCGCGATAGACCGCTAGCCGTACTAAAGAATCATAAAAATTGAATAGAGGAACAAGGGGCATTCCTACCACTGCATCTAAATACTTCTCCGCTATAGCGAGATTCTCAATCGCTTCCGAGTAATTTTCAAACCAATAACAAAGCAAAAATTTGTTCAAATATATGTAGCCAACTCCCCCATTGTCGTTTGCTTGCTGGTGGAGTGGCAACCTTATATGTTCATCGCAGGCTTCACCCTTGAGCAGGCAGGGATTTGCATTTTTTCCCAGTAGATTTAAGGTAGCCTGCCAATAGATTTCTATATAATAAAGCGCTGTTTCTTGCTTGGTTTTATGAATAGCATCTCTGCTTCTTGCTATTTCTCTTTCAAGGACAGTTAGTTCTTTACCGCTAAAGTAAGCTAAACAGGAGTACTGGAATAAACTATATCCTGCATATTCTAAATCTCCTGTCTCCATTCCGCTAGAGTGACCTGACAGCAAAGGCTCTAAGCTTTCTTTCAGATGCTCTTTCCAATGTCGGATAAATAGATTTACGATGAAAACTGTCTTGGCTTTGATTTCTTGAGCATTTAACTTTGACACTAGATTTAAAGCCAACTGACCAAATTTATAACCTGAATCAATATCTCCCACAATGGCACAAAGAAGAAAACCATAATTGGCATAAGCAAAGGGAGAAACGGCAGCATTACCATATTCGACGGATAATTGTACTTGTTTGCACACCGTCAAGGGCAACAGTGTAGGAGCAACAATATATGCAGGAGCAAAGATACTTGACAAAAGTCTAATGGCTGCTAATTTATAGCGATCGCTCATTTGAGGTAGCTCAATTAAATCCTCAATTCGCGTTCCACTCAAAATTGCCGCAGTGTCCGCCAATCCTTGCCCAATATCTGACGCGTTCGGTTCTTGGGGAAACTCCACCCCTAACAGCTTTAAAACTTGTAGCGCTGTGTTAACCGCTTCTAGCAGCCTGTTCTGTGCCATATAAGCTTGCATCTGGACTTCATACACTTTAATTTTGTCCAGTAGCGTCACAGTACGGTTTTGGACGATCTCAAACAATCTCTGCATTTCTTCAAAATCACCGCTCAAAAAAGCTGCCTCTGCCGCTTCTGAGTGCAGTGCTAATGTCAGTGCATATTCACACTTCCAGCTTTCTTCTGCTAACAGTCCCAAACCAACTTGCAAATATTTGATGGCGGAATCGTGGGCTGTGGCTGCTTTTGCTCTTTGACCTGCAATGAGATTTAGTTCTGCAAGTTGATATTTTTCTGCTTCAGATATCAGTAAATCAGTACCATAATTGAGTTGATTAACTAAAGCAAATATATTTTCTTTGCGTTCTTCTGGTGTCGTATTTTGCAGCAGTAATTGACCAATTTTTAGATGAGTTGCTTGCTTGCGATCGTTGGGAATCAGAGAATAGGCCGCTTGCTGTACTCGGTCATGTAAAAACTTGTAATCAACCTTGACATCAGTTAAATTAATTCCGTCAGATTCTTCCTGACTAAACACTAAGGGAATTTTGTAGTCCTGACTTAACGGCAGAATTAACCCAGCTTGCAGGGCTGACCACAATTGCGCCGCAGTTATTAGAGAAGATGCTTCGTTGACGATCGCTAATACATCTAAGTTAAAAGTATTACCAATACAAGCAGCCAGTTTAAGAACTTTTTGCGTTTCTAATGACAGTTTGCGAATATTTCTCGCTGTCAGTTCAACAACATTCAGGTCAGTAATGCCGATCGCTTGAATATGTTGAATATTCCATTGCCACACCCCGGAATGGAAGTTGTATGTTAGCAAGTCTTCTTGGTGTAGGGTTTTCAGCAGTTGCGTTAAGAAGAAGGGGTTCCCCCCGGTTTTATGGAATAGTAATTCTGCTAGTGGCTGAATGTGTTCTATGAGATTCAATGTATCGCCAATTAATGCTTCCACATCCCTTAACTGCAATGATGACAAGACGATGTTATTCACCAATGCACCAGAGGATTGAATTTTGGACAAACTCATCATCAATGGATGGGTGGGCGAAACTTCATTATCACGGTATGCCCCGATTAGTAATAAATATTTGCGCTCAGTATCCGTCATCAATCGCTCAATTAAGTTCAGTGATGCCGAATCTGCCCACTGTAAGTCATCCAAGAAAACAACTAAGGGATGGTCTTGGTTCGTGAATACCCCAATGAATTGCCCAAAAACGCGATTGAAACGATTTTGAGATTCTGCGGCTCCCAGTTGTGTAACAGGTGGCACAGTTCCAATAATTAGTTCGACTTCTGGAATCACATCAATAATGACTTGCCCGTTTTCTCCCAATGCGGTTAACAGTTTCTCTTTCCACACTTGGATTTGGGCTTCGCTTTCAGTTAGTAATTGCCCAATCAAAGATTGGAATGCCTGAATCAACGATGCATAGGGAATATTGCGTTTGAATTGGTCAAACTTGCCTGCAATGAAATAACCCCTTGCCCCCACAATCGGTTTATGAACTTCATTGACGACACTCGTCTTGCCAATGCCCGAATAACCAGAGACGAGCATGAGTTCGCTGCTACCTCCTGCCACACGCTCAAATGCAGTCATTAATGTTGCTACTTCTGCTTCGCGTCCGTAGAGTTGTTGTCCAATCAAAAAATGCCCAGATTTGTCCCGTCTTCCTGGTACGAAGTTTTCAATCTTGCCAATCACTTGAAGTTGAAACAAGCATTCCTCTAAATCCGCTTTCAGTCCCCAAGCGCTTTGATACCGCTCCTCTGCTGTTTTCGCTAACAGTTTCAAAATAATTGCGCTAATCGCCTCTGGCACATCTTCCAGAACACGACACACGGTTTCGCTACAGGGTGCGACTGGCATTTTGGCGATGTGACAGTGAATTAACTCCATCGGGTCACTAGCATAAAATGGCAGCGTACCTGTTAGCATTTCATACAAGGTGACACCCAACGAATAAAAGTCGGTGCGATAGTCGCACACTCGGTTCATTCTGCCTGTTTGCTCAGGCGACATATAGGCAAGTGTACCTTCAAGCAAATTAGGATTGCTCAAAGTAGGATTTTCTCGATCGAGGCGCGAGGAGATACTGAAGTCAATCAGTTTGATTTCCCCTGATTCAGGATTAATTAAAATATTGTGCGGCTTAATATCTTTATGTATAATTTTTTGGGCGTGTAGCTCTCCTAAAGTCTGTGTCAAATTAATCGCCACCTTGAGAAAAGTAATCAAGGTAGTTTTTTGAGTTGTAATCATTTCTTTGAGCAAGCAACCTGGAATATCTTCCAAAATTAAAGCCAAACCATGCTGATAATTCTTTAACTCGTAGGCTTTAACAATGCCAGGAATTCGCAGGGACTCAATGATTTGATATTCGTGGCGCAGTCGAGCAATATCTTCCAGGGGGGGATGTTCGCACAGAAGAGTTTTAATCACTACAGGGACATTATCGGTTTCTCGCCGTCCACGATAAATGACGGTTTTACTACCGGAGTGAAGGGTTTCGAGGAGTTGATAACCAGATAAAGTTGCTGTCATTGTTTTTTCTTGCAATAATAAGCATTCTTAATATGCCCATGCAAGTTTAGCTTTGTAACATTTGTGACGAAAATAAGCAGATTTTTACGATATGTTACATAAATAATTTGGAACAAAAGTGTATATTATTACTTGATTCTTACGGTATCTCGCATATTTCTGACCTGTGATAAAGTAACGCTTATCAGATCGCAGCGTTTAAAAATTCCAATCAATGATGCGATTGCTCTATACTTTGACTTCCGCCTTGCGGTACTAGTACAGTTAAACAAACCGTAGTCCGAGTTATTGGTTCTCTGTGGGTACTGATTGCCAAGCAAGACCATGTTTCCAGTGCGATGTGAAATTAACTTGAACTACTTGGTTAAAGTCCTCCAAAGCTGCTGAAAAAGTTTTCTCTTTTAGCTTTGCTGCACCTTGGTTATTCAACTGTTTAGGGCATTGTGGATTCCATACATATTTTTGACAAGTTTCGTGGGCAATTTCTACATCACTGCCATTTTCAGGATTTTGAAAGACGGGATGATAATGTAACCTGTTGCAGCAAACTTGCAACCATTCTTGCCACCCACATTGCCACAAGCGGACTGTTCCATCAAGACTACCACTGACAATCAGTTTACCATCAGGGCTAAAAGCTGCGGAATTTACCCAATACTCATGCCCGCGCCAAGGACTACCAATGGGGTTGCCGTAAATATCCCACAAGCGCACTGTCAAATCATTGCTGGCACTGACAATCCACTGACCATCTGGGCTAAAGGCGACAGAATTAACTTCTTTTTCATGCCCGCGCCAAGGTTGACCGATAGGGTTGCCGTGAATATCCCACAAGCGGATTGTAGAATCATTGCTGGCACTGATACAGAATTTCCCATCAGGGCTAAAGGCGACAGAATTGACTTCTTTTTCATGTCCGTGCCAAGGTTTACCAATGGGGTTGCCGTGAATATCCCATAAGCGCACTGTCGAATCATTGCTGGCACTAATAATCCACTGACCATCAGGGCTAAAGGCGACAGAATTGACTTCTTTTTCATGTCCGTGCCAAGGTTTACCAATGGGGTTGCCGTGAATATCCCATAAGCGCACTGTCGAATCATTGCTGGCACTAATAATCCACTGACCATCAGGGCTAAAGGCGACAGAATTGACTTCTTTTTCATGTCCGTGCCAAGGTTTACCAATGGGGTTGCCGTGAATATCCCATAAGCGCACTGT
>NZ_JBALDU010000027.1:0-67183 GCF_036917235.1 Nostoc sp. | reverse complement strand
TAAGTCAATTGAATATGCTGCCATCTTTAAATACTATTCTTAACATTTTTACAGTTTACGATCTTTGTGACGGATTTGATATCAAATTGCTGTAAAACTAATATGCTATCCTCTTTTTTCTAATTTTGTTTAAAATTATACTTATATTGATTTATGTCTACTTGTATTTACTTATATTAGCTATTTTGCCTTTCAATCCCAGTGATTTGAAAAATTAACTCTGCCGCTTTACTCATTAGCGAAGTGTTAATCTCAAGTTGATAATTCCCCTCTTTTAAAACCTCTATCACAACTTGACTGAAATCTGCGTTACCTTTCCTCGCACCCAAACCATTAATTGCACATTCAATTTGCCTCACGCCACAACTTAAAGCAATGAGTGAGTTATCTACCGCCATGCCCAAATCATCATGACAGTGTACTGAAACTACAACTTCGTTAATATTGGGTACTCGATTAAAAATCATTTGCAGAAGTTGCGAAAACTCTTCTGGTGATGCCAAGCCTAAGCTATCAGGAATACTAACAGTCCTAGCACCGCTCTTGATTGCAGTTTCAATAGATTTACATAAAAAATCTGGCTCACTTCTGGGAGCATCAAAAGCGCTCCATTCTACATCATCACAGTAATTGCGTGCCAGAGAAACACTCTCCTTGATTGTTTCTAATACTTCCTCTTTGCTTAAATTAGACTGATTTTTAAGATTTACCGGAGTATAAGTGTGAATTCTACCTTTTGTGGCTGGTTTAATTGCTTCAGTAAGAGTGATTATTTCATTTGAATTGGAACTAGCTAGCCCACAAATAGTAGAATTTTTAATTATTTTAGAAATATTAAAGACTTCATCAAAATCTTTTTGAGAACTTGCTGGATAACCAACTTCAATAATATCTACTCCCATTTCTTCGAGTAATTGGGAGATAGCGATTTTTTGTTGTAAATTCATTTCTACACCAGGCGTCAATTCTCCATCACGCATGGTGGTATCAAAAATAATTACTTTTTGATTATTTTCTGACATATTGGCTAGAGATAGCGATCGCTTACATCAAATGCAATATTAAGGAATATCCTCACTTAAGAAAACTGTCTCTAAATCCCGATAACCACTGACAATACGTACAACTTCCACACCGCCATCAATGGGACGATAAAATATTAAGTAATCTTCTACTGGAAAACTCCGTAAACCACTGGCAAAAGTATCGTAACTTTGCCCCATATTAGGAAAATCAGCCAACAGTTTACACTGCTGTTTAATTTTTTTGTTGAGTCTTAGAGCCGCATCAGGATTATAGCGAGCAATATAGCTGCTAATTTCTTTCAAATCTAATCTAGCTGAAGGCGCTAAAATACACCTACTCATTATTTAGCAACCTCAGCTTGTTGCATTTGGGCTTGGGCGCGTCGAATGTCTTCCTCTATTTCTGCAAATACCTCTTCACCATCAATGCCCTCACCACGTTCGAGTTCTTCAATACCAACTTGGATTTTAGCTTTCAATTCTGCTAGACGTTGTTCTTGAATGCGATCGCGTTCATCTAGCAATCTCAATGCTTCACCCATCACCTCACTCACTGAGTGATATCGACCACTATTAACTTTATCCTTAACCAACTGCTCCAGTTCTGGGGTCAAAGATATATTCACAATTATTACCTCATTCCATTTACTCTATATCGTAACCGAAAGCAACTGGAGCAAGGCTAAAATAATTCGTAATTGATAATAATTACGAATTACGAATTACGAATTAATTCGCCGCTGTTTGAGCTTCTTGATAAATTATTTCTTGAAACTGGATCATATCTTTTTGTGGATCGGCGTGACTAACTTTCACCACTATCTGTTCGCCCAACTTCACAGAACGTTTGAAAGCCATTGGCAACTGCAAGCCCAAATCTTCTATCAAAATTAGAGCCAAGTTGCTGTCTTCCCGCAGCCACATCAACACTGTCACATCCCAAGTTTCCTCTGGATGACGCCGTAAATACTCTAAAGCATAATATCTATTAGTTTGTCGTTCCACCATCGTCACCTCTTGGGTGATGCTGGTGACAGTCATCATCACTTCTTTAAGCTGATCTGCGGAAAATGGCAGAACTTCACCCCGCAAATGGGCTTTAATTTGAAAGTGGGTAAGTAAGTCACTGTAGCGGCGGATGGGAGAGGTTGCTTGAGTGTAAGTATCCAAGCCCAAACCAGCATGGCGCAAAGGCGTAATGCTCATTTCACTCTTGGGCATACAACGACGCATGGCGCAAGCGCGAACGAATCCGGCTGGAAGTAGAAGCAATTCCTCATCTGGAGGTAATTCTGGTTGCGGTTGACCGCGAAAAGGCAAAGGTATGTTATTAGTTTTACCATAACGAGCCGCAACTTCACCGGCAACAATCATCATTTCTGCTACCAGTTGCCGTGATGGGGAATCGTCCAAAATATCAATGTGGATCTCCTCACCTTTGACTTTGATCGTCGTTTCGGGCATGGTGATACTAATTGCCCCTTGGGCGTAACGCCAAGCTCTGCGCCGCTGTGCCCAAATTGCGATCGCAGCAATTTCCGGTTCTGCCTGTACACGCAATTGCAGCATTTCATCTACATCTTCGTAGGTGAGACGATAAGTCGGCTTAATGAAGCTGGTATGAATGCTGTAATCTTCTACTCCCCCAGTTGTACCTAAAATAATCCCGAAACTGAGGGCGCAACAAACTTTTCCCTGGATTAGACTCATTGGCCCAGTGGCCAACACTTCTGGAAACATGGGAATCATTCCCGTCGGTAAATAGACTGTACTACCGCGCTTTCTGGCTTCCAAATCTAATTCATCTTCCGGTACTAACCATCTAGTGGGATCGGCGATATGCACCCACAGGCGCTCCCGTCCATCGGGCAATACTTCCCAACTTAGACCATCGTCGATCTCTGTGGTAGTTTCATCATCAATGGTGTAAACCTTCAGGTGAGTCAGATCAAGGCGGTTTGTATCTGAGTCAATTGGCGGGAAATCCAAACGCTGTTGCGCCACTTCTAATACCTTATGAGGAAATTGAATCGGAATTGAAGAACGCCGCAGGAACAAGTTTTCATTAGGACTCCAGCAACCCAAATCTACTAATAGTTGAAAAGCCCCTTGGGGCGTTGTGGGCCGTCCCAGCATGGTCATAGTTTCTAATACTGGAGCGCTGGGCGGATAAGCGCGAGCCAAGGAGTCATAATTAACTCCCGTCCGCACCGTGTCAGCTATTAGCGCTGCATATTTTTCTAGTCCTTCTAAGCGCTGGCGATCGTGGCGCTGCCATTCTACTGCTTCACCTTTGAGCGCCTGCTCTACGCGAGTTAAAAATTCCTGCTGTCCTTTAGCTTTTAGTGCCTCTACTTCCAGTTGGTGCTTGCGTTCTGCCACTTGAGCGGCAGTTCTCGGCTCGTAAGCGTCTCCTTTTTGCTTGAAATAAAGTTTGTCATCTGATAACAAGCAATAGGCAGCGTAACGAGGAGGCGCGGCTGATTCTGAAAATAGCAGATTCGCCATTTGGTCTGGGGTAACTGTTTCGCCATCTTCAACCAGTAATTCCCAAGCCACTTCTAAACTAGATGGGTCTAAATAAGGCTCGATTTGCTCCAAAAAGCTGGCAATCTCAGAAGCCTTGTAAGTCTGTCCGGTAACTGTATAAGTTATTTGTCTAGGCGCGAGGCTGTGGGATTGACCACGTTCGTCTACCACAAACCAGCGGGTTTTACCGTCTGGACGTTCTACGATGCCCAGACGGCGATCGCCTTGAACCCTAAATTCAACTAGCGTCCCCTTCTCCACAACTCTCGCACTCTAATAATTTTAGATTTTAGATTTTGGATTTTGGATTTCATAACTGGTATTAAATCCTAAATCCAACCGTTTTTGATGCAGCAATCTATTTTACACTCTCTGATTCAGATTTGAGATTTTGGTCTCAGAAAGATAAAGCCAAATGTTTATTTAAATACAGCTTCTCTTTATAATCCAAAATCTAAAATCCAAAATCCAAAATTGCTCTAGCCTTCCGCATTGATAAATGGCAACAGAGCCACAATCCGCGATCGCTTAATTGCTAATGTCAACTCTCGCTGTTGCTGAGACGTAAGCCCAGTAATCCGACGTGGCAGTATCTTACCCCGCTCGGTGACAAACTTACGCAATAAATCAACATCTTTATAATCGATTGGTTCTCCTGGCTTGATCGGAGACAGACGACGACGGAAATAACTCATCTCTACTTAATTTCCTTGTGAACAGTATGTTTGTTGCAGTGGGTGCAGAACTTTTTCAGTTCTAGCCTGTTGGTGGTGTTGCGGCGATTCTTGGTACTGGTATAACGTGAAACACCAGCAGAACGCTTATCTGAATTTGTCCGGCACTCAGTACACTCTAGTGTGATAATAATGCGGGCACCTTTACTCTTAGCCATAATCTTACAAACAGTGAAGCCTGAAGAGAATTAACACAAATTACTATCTTCTCACATTCCGCCGCATATTTTCAACTAATCTTTTAATTTTTATATCGAGCGAGTAGCCACGACGCGACGAAACGATGAAAGTTCCACAATAGCGATCGTGTAAAGCCTGCCGCATCTGGGTATCAGAGAAGGCAGTCCCACAATCAATTGCTAGGGGAATTACTAGCAGTATAGCAGTGGGATTGGCTCTAATATTGCTCAGGGCAATTGACACTAATAAAGCACCCAAGCCAATAATCGCCTCTCGCTTCACCAGTGAGAGCAAATCGGGAATTCTGCCCACTACTTCCCCATCTTCGACTTCCAGCACCTTTAAATCGAACGCCCAACGCCCTAAACTTTGCCCTTTATTGTTGTATACCACCAGCACCCGCAAAACCAGCCAAAGTATTACAAAAACTAAGATTTCCACAAATTGAATACCGATATCACTGCCTCCTAGTAGGGAACTGACTAACCAGACACCAAGGAAATCAAGTCCCAATGCCATACCTCGCCGCCCAATCTCAGCCTTGGGATAGTGTTTTTGGGGAACTCGTTCGATAGTCATACAAAATAAGTATTTTTATTTAGGGGTTGGGAAATAGCGATCGCTCCTGTTTTTTATATTAAGATGATGACTTGGTTAGTTGCTGCGCTGTAAAAAAACAAAAACTAGCCAACAAAATTTGTACAACTACCAACTGCACGACTCAAAAATAGGATTAAGCACTTAACGAACTTTTGATACCCTTTGGGTACTTGGTTGGCATCTCATAGAGTAGCCGCTACACGTCATGGATGCAACATACAGTAGGGTTGTACATCTATATTGTATTGTTGTAGAAACTTCATTTTAATTAATTTGGAAGTTGTATCTATGACACATCTGTTTCATAAAACAGCTATTAGTCTGTTGACGACTACTACTTTAGCGTTAGCGATCGCCATAACCACCAACAACCTAGCTCATGCTGCTGAGTTCAAATTTAACTGGAAAGGAGACACTGGTTATTCAGCTAAAGGTTCATTTAACTACGATACAACAACTGCTCCAAGCGTCATTTCTGAAGCTGGTTTGGGAGCTACGAAGAACTTGCAATCTCTCTCAATTTCTTTCTTCGATCCCTTAAGTAATCTGATAAATAGTTTCACTCCAGTGCTTAGTGGGATCTCTAACTACGGCTTTTTGAGATTCAACTTTGATAGCACTAAAGAGCAAATCTTTGGTCCCTTTGATGTTGGCAAGGATGATGCGCTTCCTGGGGACACATGGCTTAATAATAATCTTGCACTCATAGATGAAGGTTTTAGCAATCAGGTTCTAGCTAAAGAATTTCATTTGATCAATAGAGATGCAGCAGGCACAGAGCAAATACTAGATTTAAGTAACAATTCAGTTCAGGTATCCAAAGTGCCCGAAGGAAGCATAATTATCGGTTTACTAGCAGTGTGTAGTTTGGGATTTACCGCTTATAGAAATCTAGACAAAGCTACCCAAGAATAAAAGAAAAATCGGAGGCGATCGCTATGTTATCAGTCAGCGATGCACAAGCAATTATTTTAAATTTGGTGCAACCGTTGGATCGTCAACGGGATACAGAAGTTGTAGATTTATTGACAGCAGATAGTCGCATTTTGGCAACACCTGTCACCAGTCCGCTAGATTTTCCCCATTGGGATAATTCGGCAATGGATGGCTACGCAGTCCGCTACGAAGATGTACAGGACTCTACTGCCGAACAACCAGCTATTTTAGAAATTGTTGAAGACATTCCGGCTGGGTATCAGCCCAAGTCTACGATTCAACCAAGGCAAGCCGCACGGATTTTCACAGGTGCGGTAATCCCAGCAGGTGCGGATACTGTAATCATGCAAGAGAAAACACGCCGTGAGGAAAATCGCGTATTTATTCTAGCTGCACCAAAACCGCAAGAATTTGTCAGACACAAAGCATCTTTCTATCAAGCTGGAACACAACTACTACCAGCAGGAATTAAGTTAAATGCCTCAGAAATTGCCGTATTGGCAGCAGCACAGTGTCCGCAATTAAGTGTTTACCGCCGCCCGCGTGTGGCAATTTTTTCTACAGGTGATGAGTTGGTGGCAGTTGAGCAACCGTTGCAACCAGGGCAAATTGTGGATTCTAATCAGTATGCGCTGGCAGCTTTAGTAAGACAAAGTGGCGCAGAACCGTTAATTTTAGGCATTGTGAAAGACAATCAAGTTGCTTTGGAGAAAGTCATTGCTCACGCCATTGCGATCGCTGATATAGTTCTCTCTTCTGGTGGTGTCTCAGTGGGAGATTATGACTATATTGACAAAATTCTAGAGTCACTAAAAGCAAAAATCCACATTCGGGCTGTGGAAATTAGTCCAGGAAAACCCCTGACTGTCGCCACTTTCCCTAGTAGAGACGCGATTAATCGCGTCTCTCCACACTCAGCACTATACTTTGGTTTGCCAGGAAACCCTGCTGCTGTGTTGGTGACGTTTTGGCGGTTTGTGCTACCAGCAATCAAGAAACTTTCGGGAATTACTGAAGGTTGGGAACCAGTATTTTTGAAAGTGCGATCGCATGATGAATTGCGATCGAACGGCAAACGTGAAACTTACCTTTGGGGTAAATTGCATTTAATTGATGGAGTTTATGAATTTCACAAAGCTGGTGGTAGTCACAGTTCCGGCAATTTAATTAATTTAGCTCAAACCAATGCCTTAGCTGTTCTACCTGTGGGTAAAACATTAATTTCTCCACAAGAAGAAGTGCAAGTTTTGCAGCTTAGTAATGGCTAATGGGGAGTAGGGAGTGGGGAGGCAGGGAGCAACGGAGAAGAGTTTTCCCCTCTGCCTCTTTTCAATGCCCAATATTAAAATATCTGCTCAAAAGCCTGAATCAAGTTGTTAACTTCCTCAAGGGTGTTGTAATGCACCATACTCACCCGGACTATTCCACCTTGGGACGCTAACCCCAGGTATTCAATCAGCCGTTTAGCATAAAAATCGCCGTAGCGAATCCCAATATTATATTGGTCAACTTTTGCGGGAATAGTTGAGCTATTTATTCCATCAACGACAAAAGATATAGTTGGTACACGGAATTTACGGTCAGCCTTTGATTGACCAATCACTCGCACATTCGGCTTACTGTTGAGGTAATTTAGGAGGCGATCGCTAATATGTTCTTCATGTATGCTAATTAAATCAAACGCTTGCACCATTTGATTTCTCAAATCAGGTGCAGTTTCATTTCCGTAGTGCAGTTGTGCTAATTCACTTAAGTAATCACATAAACCTAACATTCCATAACTTAATTCAAAATTGACATTCCCTAATTGAAATTTATAAGGTACATCTGTCTGGTCAATAAAATAATGGTTAAGACCAGGTAATCTTAATAAATGTTCTTCTTTGCCATAAAGTAAGGCATGATGCGGCCCATAGACTTTATAAAAACTCAAAGTATAGAAATCAACATCTAAATCTTGGACATCAACTAATCTGTGAGGTGCATAAGCTACACCATCTACACAAATCATGGCATTGCGATCGTGTACAAATGCAGCAATTTCTTTGATTGGATTGATGGTTCCCAGAACATTAGAAGCATGAGTCAAGGCTACCAGTTTGGTGCTATGACTCATCAATGGTTCTAAATCTGTTAAATGAAGTTCTAAAGTATCTGGGCGAACTTTCCACACTTTAACCTTCATTCCTTGTTTTTCAAGAGCGACCCAAGCACCAATATTAGCCTCATGGTCACAATTAGTAACAATAACCTCATCACCAGGTGTAAAGGTTTGACCCAGACACATTGAGAGAACTTTCAACATCATTGTAGTAGATGGGCCCATAACCACTTCTTTATCAGAATTGGCATTAATGAAAGTAGCCATTCCCCTAGTTGCTGAAGCCAATCGTTCTCCAGCAAGTTGAGAAACCCCATAAGAAGCTCCCAACTGGACATCAGAACTCAAGAGAAATTCGCTAATTCTATCTACTACCTTTTTCAGGGTTTGTGACCCGCCAGCATTATCAAAAAAAGTCCACTCACCAGCTAGAGCCGGGAAATATTGACGAACTTTATCAAGATTCAGAAGCATAATATAAGTTTTCTAGAGAATTCTTTACCCTAGCCTACCTTCTGACAAGTCGCCCAGAGAGCATCTACATCCTTTTTTGGTCTTTGCAGCTTGTTGTGGGAGTCTTCTTGCTCTAAACATCTGGTGACAAAGAATGTAAATAGATGTAGCAATGATATGACATACAACGTTTTGTAACTACATAAAGTACACCCCTCCCCAACCCTCACGCCACTTGCTAAATATCGGGAACGCTAAGAGCAAACAAGTCGGACTGCTCAACGTAGTGGTGACTCTTACTAAGGGGAAGGTTATGGAGTATTTCTGCATTTTACGTTGGCGTAGCCTCTGTCTCCGACACGCTGTTCGCGTTGGTAGAGAAGTTGAAATCTGTTGTATCTAACTTATAGCAACTATTAATGTCTTGATTCTTCACAATTCTCTCCAATTTTATTTGATAAGTTTAAAAGAGAGTCAAAGCAACTATTGTTTTGAGTCTTAATTCCTTGATTGAAAACAAAGGAAGGACTTATGAACACTACTACTACGGTTAAATACGACATCAAGGTTATCAAGGAAGAGGCACTTCAACTTGTTAAAAAGGGACTTCTTAACCGTCAGCACCCAATTTACACCATCTGTAAATATATTCCTCATCGTGACTGGGTTAATTTTGAACTTGAGTTAGAAAAAAATGAATTTTTACTCAGAGATAGAATTATCGACCTACTGAATCACGAATCATGGGAAGATGATTGAGACTGCATTTAGAAGCTGAACCACCATTAGCTACATCCCAATAAAATCAAAATTACAAATTCATTTTTCAACATTAAAAACCCTCGAATTAATCGGGGGTTATAAGTAAGAAACTATTAAAGTCAGCAATAAATCTTGATGAATGGCTTAGGTGCTGGAAAAGAGAAGAAAACCACCGATAGCATAGCAATACAATAATTCTCTATTAAGGCTGTTTTCTTGTTCTACCTGTGTCAGCTAATACCTTGCTATTGGGTTGCAGCCTCGCATTTTATGGCAATTTATTACTGAGAACAAGAGAAATAATTATACCAAACTATTTTAGTCAATTGTATTAGGTTGTATTAAGTAGATAACTCTTCTAGCCCAATCCATTCGGTAATAGATTGCCATTGGCCTACGTAAACAGTAGTACTGCTACGTTTTTCTTTTGGAGTTTTTCTAGGTAGTTTACCCATTACAACATCGCTGAATGAACTGGATTGGTTCCAATCGTAAACAGGCATTTCCTGCCAGCAGTGGCGACAAAACCAGTAAGTCTCTGCACCACGTATATGTTCTAAAAGTAAGCTTGAGCAGCAAGGACAGTAATTCATATTTTTCTCAAATCCTGTTCATAAAAGTGTTATTGCAATTCAGGGCAGCTACTTGAGAAGCCCGTAAATATTTAAAACAAACTGTCTATATTTTGACTATAGTCTTCAAATATAAGGAACTTGTGAGGATAGTTAAAATACTTAATTATTTAGCAAAACTTATATATATTTCTTAAGTAATACTTTCAGGCTGATTTAGCGGTTTTTTCACAAAATCCTCAAATTATATTCAGATAAATTCCAGGAAGAACGCTATGATTGACAAATTAACCATAAGATTCAACGAGCAACTGCTTAAATTAGCTAGCTTAAATCATGTTATTAATTATTCTCTACAATCGATTAGCCCTGATAGTTTTTTAGTCGAAGCTATTGTCTTGATCGGTCAGAAAATATTCAGCCAATTGAAATAGAGCAAGTCCGCAGCCAAAGTTAAACAAAATAACTTAAAATTATCGGTTGAGGCACAATCGGCTCAAATGATGCAAGTTAATCAGGAACTTCAGCAAGCCCTCGAAGAACTCCAGGTTGTGAAAGAAAAACTGCACCAAGCTTACGAGGAGTTAGAACAACGAGTGACGGAAAGGACAGCAGAACTTGTGATGTCTAACGTCCTGTTGCAACAAGAAATTATTGAACGCCAAAGTGCAGAAGCTGCATTACGGCAGAGCGAAAACCTCTATCGCCAGCTTGTGGAAAGCCAAACTGATGTAATTATTCGCATTGATTTGCAGGGGCAGATTACCTTTGCCAATGTAGCAGCTTGTCAAACCTTCGGCTGGAAACAAGATGAGTTTTGTGGTCAGTCATATTTCCAGTTTCTTCATCCAGATGACTTGCCTCAAGTGATGGAAAGTATCACAGCTTTAGGATCTTCATCCCATCCCTTGACTAATTATGAGCGATGTGCATTGACAGTCAACGGTATTCGCTGGTTTCAATGGAATGCGATCGCAATTCATAATGACAAAGGAGAGGTTGTTGAAATACAACTGGTAGGCAGAGATATTACCGAACAGCGAGCCGCGCTACACGAGCGCCAACTTGCCGAAGCAGCACTACGTCAAAGTGAGGAGAAATTTCGCACTTTTTCCGAAAATACCCACGCCACGATCTGGATTCGTAGCGCAGATTCATTCTACCCTTTGTACATTAGTCCTGCTTATGAGAAGATTTGGGGTCGATCTTCCCAAGGTCTATTTGAGCAGCCAACATCTTGGGTAGACACAGTTCATTCAGACGATCGCGATCGCGCCACCCAATCAATCGAGCAACTGCTTAGTGGAAGTCAATCCATTTCAGCAGAATATCGGATTTTGCGACCTGACGGATCGATCCGCTGGATTTGGAATCGGGGTTTTGCTGTCTATAATGACCAAGGACAAGTTAACTACTATGGTGGCATTGCTGAAGATATCACCGAGCGCAAGCTGGCTGAAGAGTCACTGCGGGAAAGTGAAGCGCGATTGAGTTTAGCGACCGAAGCCGTCCAAATAGGCATATGGGATCGGAACCCGATCACCAATACTTGTGTTTGGTCTGCCAATATGGGGCTACTTTATGGTCTGCCGAGCAATACCTTGTGTCCAACTGTTGAAGACTATTTCAATTTAATCCATCCAGCAGACCGCGAATCTGTAGCTGCGACTTTAGCTCGGATGATTGAGGAAGGAAAAGGATCTATAGAGTATCGAATTATCTGGCCCGACGGCAGCCTACACTGGTTAAACTGCAAAGGTCAGGTCTACTATAACGAAATCGGTCAGCCGATCCGGATCATCGGTACAAATAGGGATATCACCGAGCGCAAGCTGGCGGAACAAAAAATCTCCGAACAAGCCGCTTTACTTGATATCGCTACCGACGCCATATTAGTTCGAGATTTCCAGTCTCAAATCTTATTCTGGAATAAAGGTGCAGAGCGGATGTATGGTTGGCTTTCTACAGAGGTTATTGGCAAAGACCTCCACGATATTTTATACCCAGCCGGAATTCAGCAGCAATTGAAAGAACCCATAAAAAGCGTAATTGAGTGTGGCTCGTGGCAAGGTGAGTTACATAAAGTTACAAAATCTGGTCAGAAAATTATTGTGGAAAGCCGTTGGACACTGATGCGCGATCCTGCGGGAGAACCCAAATCTATTCTGACTGTTGACACTGACATCACCCAAAAGAAACAACTCGAAGAGCAGTTTTTTCGCACCCAGCGATTGGAAAGCCTTGGTACTCTTGCAGGTGGTATTGCCCACGACTTGAACAATATATTGACACCAATTTTGGCATCGGCTCAATTATTACAGGGAAAATTTTTCCAAGACGAAGAGCGTTCTGGGCAATTGCTGGCACTGGTAGAAAGCAACGCCAAACGCGGAGCAGCTTTAGTGAAGCAAGTCTTATCCTTTGCACGGGGATATAAAGGAGAGCCGACAATTATTCAAGTCCAGTATCTGATTTCAGAAATTATCCAAATTGCTAAACAGACATTTCCCAAATCTATTGAATTTTCCATCATTATTCCAGAAGAAATTTGCGCGATCGCTGGGGATACTACACAACTACATCAAGTGTTAATGAATCTGTTAGTAAATGCCCGCGATGCTTTGCCAGATGGTGGCAATATCAATATTTTTGTGGAAAATAAGTTTATTGATGAAGCTTATACCAGAATGAATCTTGATGCCAAGGTTGGGCATTATATTGTGATTACCGTTGCTGATAACGGAATTGGGATACCGCCAAAAATATTAGATAGAATTTTTGAGCCATTTTTCACCACAAAAGAGGTCAACACAGGTACGGGACTAGGACTTTCAACAGCGTTAGGTATCATTAGAAGCCATGACGGTTTTATGAAAGTGTCTAGCAATGTCGGTAGAGGCAGCAAGTTTGACCTGTTTTTACCAGCTGTGGAAGCAACCCCAGTATTCAAGATAGAAGACCTGGATTTGCTTCCAGGAGAGGGAGAATTTATTTTAGTTGTAGATGATGAAGCCCAAATTCGGGAGATTGCCACAATCATCCTAGAAAATCACAACTATCAGATACTTACTGCTAGTAATGGCATAGAGGCGATCGCACTTTATGCCCAACACAAGCATCAAATCAATGCTGTGTTGATGGATCTAATGATGCCAGAAATGGATGGAATTACCGCTATTCGCACCTTACGAAAAATGAACAAGCAGCTTCAAATCATTGCCTGTAGCGGGCTTAACTCAATGGAAGTGTTTGCTCAAGCTGCTGATGTTAATGTGCAAGCAGTTTTATCAAAACCCTATACAGCCAGAGAATTATTGAACAGTTTACACCACTTATTGAGAGGCTAGTACCGCACTCCTCTTCTCTGCGAGACGCTACGCGAACGTCTGAAAATGTCTTTAATTTTGAATTTTGAATTGTTAATCATGGGGTGATGTTCTAGTAGCGATCGCTCCAATTTTACTTTACAAAAAAAGGTGGATGTAGGGTTGCAGATTCTCATCCCATAGCTAGACGCAAAGATTTTTATAGTAATTTAGCATCATGGGGGAAATGTACCTCACGAAATCGAAAACTGGAAAGAGAAATGAGGTTATTACCTAGCTAAATTTCTGGAATTCGTCATCATGTATGAACTAATTCAAGCTCTGTCCAACGGTGATGAAAAAACTGCTCTACATCAGTTGATTTATGCGTTGAGTATTTCAGGTAAGCATTACTTCCTAAGAAATGAGATTTTGCAAGCTTTTGCTGATTACTGTCATCAATCCCAAAAGCCAGCTTATTTTTACTACTCTTCTTCTGTTGGCAAACTAATACAATACACCCACGAAATAATTATTGAAGAGGAAAGTACTTGGTTTGTGATTCGACCGAGGATTGCTAATCAACAAGTTTGGCAACTGACAGCTGACTTTAGCAGGTTCGAGCAGATGACACCTCAAGCGCTGTTAGATGTGAGAGATCGTCTAGTCAACCGCTACCAACCCCATATTCTGGAAATCGACCTCCACCCCTTCTATGAGAATTCTCCAAGAATTGACGATGCGAGAAATATTGGTCAAGGTTTAGCCTTTCTCAACCGTTACCTGTGCAATAAATTGTTGACTGACTCTGAATATTGGGTAGAAATGTTATTTAAAGCATTACATAGGTTGCAATGCAATGATATTCGCCTATTGTTGAGCGATCGCATTTCTTCTGGTATTGAGTTAGCCAAACAAATTAAGCCAGCGCTGAAATTGCTGAGTGAGCGATCGCCTGATGAACCTTATGAAAAATTTAGCTTCGACCTCCAAGAACTCGGCTTTGAGCCGGGTTGGGGTAACACTGCGGCGCGAGTCTCTGAAACTTTAGAACTTCTCGACCGACTCATTTACTCCCCAGAACCCGGCATTTTAGAAACATTTGTAGCCCGCGTCCCCGCCGTCTTTCGCGTCGTCCTCGTTTCCGTCCACGGCTGGGTGGGACAGGAAGATGTTTTGGGAAGAGATGAAACACTCGGTCAAGTTATCTACGTCCTCGAACAAGCTCGCAGCTTAGAAAAAGAACTGCGCGAACAAATCAAACTTGCTGGACTCGACCAGCTAGGCATTAAACCCCATGTAATTATTCTGACTCGATTAATTCCTAACTGTGAAGGCACATTTTGTAACCTGCCCTTAGAAAAAGTCCAAGATACCGAAAATGCTTGGATATTGCGCGTTCCTTTTGGTGAATTCAATCCAGAAATTACCAACAATTGGATTTCTAAATTTGATATTTGGCCCTATTTAGAGCAATTTGCTGTAGATGCAGAAAGAGAATTACTAGCTCATTTCCAAGGCAAGCCTAATCTAGTTGTTGGCAATTACAGCGACGGGAACTTAGTGGCCTTTCTGCTATCTCGCCGCATGAAAGTCACCCAGTGTAACATTGCTCATTCTTTGGAAAAGCCTAAATATCTATTTAGTAATTTATATTGGCAAGATTTAGAAGATAAATATCATTTCTCGGCACAATTCACCGCCGATTTGATTAGCATGAATGCAGCTGACTTTATCATCACATCGTCCTATCAAGAAATTGTCGGCACGCCTGATACGATAGGTCAATACGAGTCTTATAAGTGGTTTACGATGCCACAACTGTATCATGTAGTTGATGGCATTGATTTGTTTAGTCCTAAATTTAACTTAGTGCCGCCAGGAGTAAATGAAAGTCTTTTCTTTCCCTACAGCCAAAAAGAAAACCGAGATTCTAAACTTTGCACAGAAGTCCACGACTTACTCTTTACCCGCGAAGATCCACAAATTCTTGGTCATTTAGAACGCCCCAATAATCGACCAATCTTTGCTCTTGATACCATCAATTCAATCAAAAATTTCACTGGTTTAGCTGAATGTTTTGGTAAAAGTCAGGCGTTGCAAGAGCGTTGTAACCTGATTTTATTAACGACTAAACTGCATCTACATGAAGCTAGCAACCCAGAAGAAGCAGAAGAAATTCAAAAACTCCACGACATTATCGACCAATATAATCTTGATGACAAGATTCGCTGGGTGGGAATGCGTGTCCCTAGCAGCGACATCGGCGAAGCCTACCGAGTAGTTGCCGATTCTCAGGGAATTTATGTCCATTTTGCCCTTTTTGAATCCTTCGGTCGGAGTATTTTGGAAGCGATGATTTCTGGCTTACCAACTTTTGCGACTCAATTTGGCGGTTCTTTAGAAATTATCGAGAACAAAGAAAACCAATTTAATGTTAATCCTACAGACTTAGAAGGAACAGCAACGAAAATTTTAGACTTCCTTGAGCAATGCGATACTCATGCTGAATACTGGTACGAAGTTTCAGAAGGGATGAGTCAACGAATTCATCACAAATATAATTGGCATTTACATAGCAATCAATTACTACTGCTTGCGAAAATGTTTAGTTTTTGGAACTTTGTTGCTCCCGAAAATAACGAAGCTAGAGATCGCTACATGGAAACCTTATTTCATCTCATTTATAAACCCAGAGTTGAAAAGATTTTGGAAAAGCATAAGGGAGGGAGTAGGGGAGTAGGGGAGTAGGGGAGTAGGGGAGTAGGGGAGCAGGGGAGCAGGGGAGCAGGGGAGAGTTAGAACTAACTGGATTCATCCACCTCAGAACTCCGTTCATCCACCTCAGAACTCCGTTCATCCACCTCAGAACTCCGTTCATCCACCTCGGAACTCCGTTCATCCACCTCGGAACTCCGTTCATCCACCTCGGAACTCCGTTCATCCACCTCAGAACTCCGTTCATCCACCTCAGAACTCCGTTCATCCACCTCAGAACTCCGTTCATCCACCTCAGAACTCCGTTCATCCACCTCAGAACTCCGTTCATCCACCTCGGAACTCCGTTCATCTAGCTCAAAGACTCAAAATCCCCACTCCCAACTTATGCAAACAAAAGGTCGTTCTCGCCATTTTATCTACACAGACTGGATATTAATCGAAACCCAGTTTGACCCTGAGCAATTGCACTCCAAAGAAACCGTCTTTACAATCGGCAATGGATACCTGGGAACAAGAGGCAGTTTTGAGGAAGGTTATCCTCATACATTGCCAGCTACTTTTATCCACGGTGTCTACGATGACGTACCTGTGGTATACACTGAACTGGTAAATTGCCCTGACTGGCTACCCTTGATAGTGATTGTAAATGGCGATCGCTTCCGTCTCGATCGAGGTGAGATATTAAGCTACGATCGCCAGCTTGATTTACGCCAAGGACTACTGATTCGGGCCTTGCGTTGGCGCTCTCCCAATGGAAACACCATAGATATCAGCTTTGAACGCTTTGCTAGTCTTGCAGATCCGCACGTGTTGGCGCTACGCTGCCATGTAACACCAATAGATTTTGATGGGTTAATCGAAGTTCAAGCTAGCATTAATGGCTATCCCGAAAATCAGGGTTTCAATCACTGGGAAGAATTAGATCAGGGCAAGACTAACCAAGGAATCTGGTTGCAACGCCGCACGCGCAACTCTCGAATTGAACTCGGTATGGCAGCTAAGGTGACAATATTAGGCACTGAAGCATCTTTGCAAGTCAATACCGCACCTGGTTATCCTACTTTGAGTACGACCTTCTTGGCTAAAGCGCAGCAGACTGTGACGGTGGAAAAACTTGTGACAGTTTTTACCTCACGGGAAATTGAAGCACCAGTTCCAGCAGCTCAAGAAAAACTCGCACAACTGCCAGACTACGCAACATTACTAAAAGCCAATGAGCAAGCATGGGATGAGGTTTGGCAGCAAAGTGACATCCTGATTGAGGGGGATAGCACAGCTACTTTTGCTGTTCGCTACAATCTGTTTCAACTGCTAATTGCTGCCCCACGGGATGATGACAGGGTGAGCATTCCTGCTAAAACCCTTTCGGGGTTTGGCTATCGCGGTCATGTTTTTTGGGATACAGAAATTTTTATGCAACCCCTATTTCTGTTTACTCAACCAGCGATCGCCCGCAATTTACTCAGTTACCGTTGGCACACTTTACCCGGAGCTAGACGCAAAGCAGTCCATTACGGCTATAGAGGGGCAATGTTTGCCTGGGAAAGTGCTGATACTGGAGATGAAGTAACACCACGTTGGGCTATCGGTAGTGATTTTTATGGTGAAGACGTGCGGATTTGGTGTCGCGATCGCGAAATTCACATCAATGCAGATATCCCCTACGCAATTTGGAACTACTGGCAAGCGACTGGTGATGATGACTGGATGCAAAAGTGCGGTGCAGAGGTGATTTTGGATGCCGCCATTTTTTGGGGTAGCCGGGTTGAATTCAATTCTGAGCGCGAACAGTATGAAATTCGAGGAGTAATCGGAGCGGATGAATACCATGAATTAGTCCATAACAACGCCTTTACAAACCGGATGGCGCAGTGGCATTTAGAAAAAGCGATCGCCGTCTATGATTGGCTGGCTCATAAATTCCCGGAACGAGCCACCGAACTAGAACAGAAACTAAAGCTGACCCCAGAGGAGCGATCGCACTGGCAAGAGATCGTCGCCAAAATATTGTTTTTCTATGAGCCATCAACAGAACTAATCGAGCAGTTCGAGGGATTTTTCCAATTGGAAGATATCAACTTAGCAGATTATGAACTACGCGATCGCTCCATGCAACCGATCTTGGGTATTGATAAAACCAACAAATCTCAAATACTAAAGCAGCCAGACGTATTAATGCTCCTATATTTAATGCGGGAATCAGCAGATTTTCCCTATAACGAAAAAGCATTACAGACAAACTGGGACTACTACGCACCCCGCACCGATATTACTTATGGTTCGTCCCTTGGCCCAGCAGTTCAAGCCATTTTAGCTTCCGATTTGGGCAAATCAACCGTAGCTTACGAACAATTTATGCGGGCGTTAATGGTGGATCTAGAAGATAACCGAGGTAACACCAACGATGGAATTCACGGTGCTAGTGCTGGTGGGATTTGGCAAGCTGTAATTTTTGGATTCGGCGGCATCCAACTAACTGAAAATGGCCCCGTAGCTAATCCCCACCTACCCCCTGGCTGGACGCGCCTGAAGTTTAAACTGCACTGGCGCGGGAAATGGCATGACTTTGATTTGAAGGGATTGGGGACAAATGAGCAGGGGAGCGGGGGAGAGGGAGAAGTTGCAGTAAGTTTTTCTCCTCTGCTCCTTTCCTCCTCGGTCACTGAGCGTAGCCGTTCGCGCAGCGTCTCGCAGAAAAGTGCTGCCCCTCTTCCTCTTGTGCCCGATGCCCCATCTCCCATACCCAACATCCAAGGATTCATCTTCGATTTAGATGGTGTGCTAACAGATACAGCAAAACTTCACTATCTAGCTTGGCAGAAGCTAGCTGATGAAGAGGGTATACCATTTAATCGGGAAGCTAACGAAGCTTTGCGCGGTGTATCCCGTCGTGCTTCCCTGATGCTGATTATTGGGGATAGACCGTATTCGGAAGCACAAATCGAGGAGATGATGGAGCGTAAGAATCGCTATTATGTCGAATTGATCCAAAACATGACACCCCAGGATTTGTTGCCAGGTGCGATCGCCTTGTTGAATGAATTGCGGCAAGCTGATATTAAGATCGGTATTGGTTCAGCGAGTAAAAATGCCCGCCCAGTGTTAGAGCGATTGGGCATTGTGGACAAAGTAGATGCGATCGCAGACGGTTACAGCGTACAAGAACCCAAGCCAGCGCCAGACTTATTTCTCTATGCAGCCAAGCAGCTAGGAATCGAACCAGGGCAATCTGTGGTTGTAGAAGATGCCGCAGCCGGTGTTGAAGCCGCTCTAGCTGCTGGGATGTGGGCAGTAGGACTCGGCCCTGTTGAACGAGTTGGAGCTGCTCATATTGTTTTACCCAGCCTAGAAGGTATTAAATGGGCAGACCTTCGAGAGCAATTGAGTAACATTTCCAGACAAAAACAGTGAACAAACGAGAACTGCTTGATTACTTACAGCAGATTTCAAGGAAGGTGAAATACGCAAAGATTCGTCTTCAAGCAAGGATTTCACGCTAGTAGGTTGGGTTTCGTTCCTCAACCCAACCCAACATTTTATCCTTGTTCGCGTTGGGTTTCACAGCCATTCAACCAAACTTATATTGATAGATTTTATTACAATTAATCACCCGAACTTGATATAACTTCTGTTCGTCGTACTTTTATGCAGAAGCAAGCTAGCATGAGCGATTTCATAACAGAAGATATTGGTGTTAGCAAAACTTCTTTTGGAGAAGCAATTAGTCAAATCCGCTACTCCGAGTTTTCTAAATTCTGCTGTAATTGTCGTTTTAAGCTGCAACTTTTTCCTCAAATGGTTTAAAGGTTTTTTTTCTAGCACCGCAAATCGGACATTCCCAGTCTTCAGGAATTTCTTCAAAAGGTGTACCAGGTGCAATTCCCGAATCAGGATCGCCAGCAACAGGATCGTAAATCATGCTGCATTGTCTACAAATCCATTTCTGAGTTTTAGGATCTTCACCAGCAACTCTGGTTGCTGTTTGTCCACCGTTTAATACTTCTAAGGCTTCAGTGTAGCGATCGGCGTGATAATTTTCGATGAATTTTAACAAGCCAAAACGGTGGGCAGCTTCTCGAAATGTGTTGGCATGATCGGTAGATTCTTGAACTTGTTTGAGAAATTCTTCAGCTGCCGGATTATCGCGTTGGCTCTGCCCGCCGTAGGCATCGCGTTGTGCATCTGCGGCAAACTTTGGATACATTGTGGTATATTCGTAAGTCTCGCCTTCAATTGCCAAAGATAAACAGCGAGATACAATTTCCCGCTTTTGTTCATCAGTTAAAGCAACTGCATCTTCTACCACAAGTTCTGGATGTAGTAACTTAAAATGTGCAAAAGCGTGTTCAGTTTCTTGATCTGCTGTTTCTTTAAAAAGTTTCGCCAAGTCTGTAAACCCAAGTTGACGCGCCACCTCAGCGAAAAACAGATACTTACGATTTGCCATCGATTCACCACCGAAGGCAGCTTCTAAGTTTTGAAGTGTAGTAAAGTTGGACAAATCCATAATTTTTTAATGCCTGATAAGTGATATTTAGTGCAAAAGCACAGACTCTACAACCGGATAATCAGCCGTTATTTGTATAAGTTATAAATGCTTTATACAAACTTTGTCATCCCATATTTAGCAATCCGTTTTAATCGGAAGCTAGCACGGCTGTGTTCTCCTATTTGGACAATTATAAAACCGAAAAATTGTGCGACTGACAAATTATATTTTTGATTTAGAGATGACTGTGATTGCTTTAATTTGTCTGAAGTTCTAAAAATGGATAGTCGATGTATCCTGTAGCGTCAGGGGCATAAAATGTTTTTGGATCTGGAGCATGGCTTAAATTTCTATTACGGCGTTGCACATTACTGACTGAGGTTTGAAAACGGGGATCTTTAGAAGAGCTTTTCCTCACGCGATTCCACCGTTGACACGGATGTTTTGGCCAGTGATCCACCTAGCTTCGTCGCTAGCGAGAAACGCCACTACATCGGCGATTTCTTGCACGTCTCCCAGTTTGCCAAAAGCAGCCATTTGGGCTAAACGATCTATCTGTTCTTGTGTTTTGCCTTCTCGGAATAGTTCTGTATCGGTGGGGCCAGGAGAAATAACATTAACTGCGATCGCTTTTGCACCCAATTCTTTAGCTAGTACCCGCGTGATTTGTTCAACAGCACCCTTAGTTCCTACATAGGCACTATAAGTTGGCAGCATCATCACTGTAGTTGATGAGGAAAAGTTAATAATCCGTCCCCCTTCTGCCATGTGTTGCGCCGCTTGCTGGCAAGTAAAATAAGTGCCTTTGACGTTAATGGCAAAAATCGCGTCGAAATCTTCTTCTGTCACCTGAGTAATTGGTTTATAGAAGGCGATTCCGGCATTATTGACCAAAATATCGAGTTTGCCAAAGCGTTCAAGTGTTTGCTCAAATAACCGTTGGATGTCGGGTACTTTGCTAATATCAGCTTGGATAGCGATCGCTTCTACTCCCAACTTTTCAATTTCTGCAACAACTTCTTGTGCTTTGCCTGCATTCCCCGCATAGTTAACGACAATAGATGCACCGTTACCAGCTAACTTGAGTGCGATCGCTCGTCCAATTCCCCGCGATGCACCAGTGATAATTGCAACCTTCCCTGTCAAAGATGCCATAGATTAAATCGAGTTTAATTTTGCTTAACTAAAGTGATTATCTACTGTTAAAGGTACTGTACCAAGGTTAAATTTAGCGATCGCTGCTAAAACTGCCGACTTAATTCCAGCCAAAATCCCGCCAGCGAATTCAAGTAACTCTCTGGCGGGAGAAATGAAAATACTGCGTTGCTGAATTAAGGGATGATTCTTGTGGGGTGGGCATCCTGCCCGCCCGGAAATACAAGGGACGCTCATGTTGCCCATCCCACAAAAATAGTAAAATCATCCCGCAAATATGCAACCCCGAAAATACTTTGCAAAAGGTGAGGATACGTGCCCAACATCTTTTATAAATTGTCTGTCTTCGTTAACCAAAAGCTCATCTGGTTTATCATATCTGCGTAGATTAAATTATTTGAAGAAGGGATTTTCTGAACCTATCTCGGATTCATTCTCAATTGGACATATTGGCTCAGATAAGAGTGTTCCATTAAATGTATAAGTAGTGCCGTTGGAATTGATAGCATTACCACTTATCCTCCGATCTGGAACCAAGTCTTTTTTTACTTGACCGCTAAGTGCGATACTTTCTTCTGAATTTGGATTTGTTACTGCTTGCCAATTTCTCTGATCGCGACCTAGATTTGTACGGCTATAAGTAGCATCTATTCGACCAAAGCGAAGGCTTCTACCATTGGCGTTAAATTCCAAACAAGCAGTAAAATTATCTCCCTGACTCGACTGAAAATTGACATCGTAGCTTTTGTCCTCCACTCCAGCTTGTACTGGCGCAGCCAACAACATTATCTGTCCAAGTAAACAAGTTAAAACTAAACCGCACTTAGATTGGATGATTTTCACTGACATAATTGTTTACCTCTGTTACGTAATCAAGTAATTGCTTACTTTTACTCATTGGTGACAGGTTAAGGTTATTAACCTGTCACCAATGAGTAGTAGTGATTAAATTTAGTCAAAATTGAGGTTACAAACGTAAATTTCCAGCCTGTGATGCCTTTGCATAGCGTTTCATATACGAGACTAGCTACGCCTACGCATATTTAAAAGCATCCTTCATCCTTCGCGATAAAATTTAGTATAAAGCTTAATGAGATACTTGTAGCAGAGATAATTTACAGCGTAATCACTATTGACAAAACGAGTTATATCTTAAAATGTCACCAATGCTTTCTTTTGAGGAGAAAAAAATGGAAGTGAGTTCAGAGTGTATTGCATAGATAGACACCTAGAGACTACTTTACAAGTTCTCCAACAAAGAGCGATCGCTATAGTTTACACTCTTGGGTGAAGATTGGTAGGAGACAAGATTGAGACTTATCCCCTGCTCCTCGATCGCTGAGCGAAGTCGTTGGCGCAGCCTCTCGTAGAGAAGTGCTACTCCCCTTAATTAAAATTCTGGAGCTATCGCAACACCATCCCTGAGATTAAGCAACCCTGAAATAATAACTTTATCTTCTGGCTGTAATCCTTCAATAACTTGGTAATTGTTACCTTTAATCTCGCCTAGCTTCACTCGCCTTTGCCGAGCTACTTGTTGGGATACACCTTGGGGAGATGTCTTTTCAACTACATAAACAAAAGTGTCTCCGCCTACACGAGTCATTGCTGTTGTGGGAATTAAAACTCCGGGGCGTTGATTCCAGAACACTCTAGCTCTGACTAATTGATCTGCACGTAGCTGACTGTTAGTGTTGTCAAAAAGTGCTTTAATCAGTATCGTTTGTGTTTCATTGCTGGCATTGGGTGCAATAAAAAATATCCTACTTCTACCAAGCTTTTGACCTTGTGTGTTCATCACCTCTACTGGCATACCCTTACGCAATTGAGGTCCTTGCTGTAGTGGTACAGAGATATTCACTTCTAAAGGTCGATTTTGCGTGATATTAACTAATGGTGTAGAAGTATTAACTAAATCACCGACTTTCACAGGGATATTGCCAACTGTGCCACTAAAAGGAGCGGTAATTTTGTCAGACTGGGGCTGTTGTGTTTGAGTATTTACATTAGATTGCTGCAAAGATTTTTCAGCCTGTAAGATGGTGGCCCGTTGTGCTTGAATCCTGGAATCAATTGCATCCAGGCTAGTCTTAGCATTGGCCAGCCGATTAGCAAATTGATTGCTAGTCTGTCGAGACACGGCTCCTTGTTCAGCTAGGCTGACAAACTTTTCGTAGTTCTGCTGGTACAATTGCAGATTCGCAACGTAGGATGGTCGTTCTGCTTCTAAAGATTTGAGTGTAGCGCGGGCATTTGCCAGTTGCATTAAAAATGCTTGAGGCACAGTATTGCTTCCACTGATACCTGCTGGTCGTGTAGGATCTACTTGGAGAATTGCAGCTCCTTCGACAATTGGATCTCCTGATTTGACAAGTATCTGGGTAACTTGACCCTGAATCCTCGGCTGGAGCGTGACTGAGCGCAGGGATTTTAGACTAGCAATAAAATCTGAACTTTCCTCAATTATGCCGCTTTGTACTGTTGATATTTTGACTCTTACCCCTTGAGGTTGAGCGTTAGTATTTGAAGGTGCTGAATTTTGTGGAGTGAGTAAACGCCAGACTAGAGTTGCTCCGCCCCCTAACAATAGGAGTGCGGCTAAACTCAACCAAAGCCACCGCCGTTTTCCAGAAGGTGGCTCAAATGACGTTTGTGGAGCTTTTTCTCCAAAATCAGTTTGAGGCTCAGGGGATGTCATGGCTTTTGAGGAACTTAAGGAACAAATTAACTAGAATTCAATCAAAATTTCATCTGTCGATCTTGAAATTACTGATTTAGCATGAGGTTTTGCGGCAAATTATGTGTTATCTCATCCAAATATACAGTTTTGATGATTCTGTCTAAATCTACCAAAAGGTGAATCCGTTCCTTAAATTTCTTACTTCAGCTATATCCTTCAAAAAGTCAGGATCTTTTTATTCGTAACTCCTGCACAAATTGCTATGGATGCATTGCAATATTTTCATCATAATCACTGTTGTTTAAGTATAAATAGAGACTAATAGTCTGATTGTTTGAGATATTTAAATTCAAACTAGCTACCACAGTCACATCGCTGCGTTGAACTCATATTTTATTAAGTAGTAAGAATAACTGTTAAATATTGATGCAAAATCGGGTAATTTCTTGAATTTGCTTCGGAAAGTTTCAGATTATGTTTTCAACCATTAATAAATTTCAGGAGCAAATCTAGGTGTTGACTTCAACCTTACTCGCTGCTGCAACCACACCTCTGCAATGGAGTCCTACAGTTGGACTGATTATGATTATTGCTAATATCGTTGCCATTGCCTTTGGCAAATCTAGCATCAAGTATCCCAATGCAGAACCAAAACTACCCTCAGCCAATTTATTTGGTAATTTTGGTTTACCAGCCCTTTTAGCAACTACCGCCTTTGGTCATATCTTGGGAGTAGGTACTATTTTAGGGCTGCATAACCTGGGAAGAATTTAGGTTCTTACCCAAGTTAGCCTTTATCGAAGAAAGGCAGAGGGCAGGAGGCAGATCGCTTTTAGCGTCTCCCCTTGAGAGAAGGCAGAAGGCAATTCTGACTCCTAACCAAAGCCCGTGACCGAATGTTCGTTTAAAACCCCGATCAAATTTTTAATTTGGTCGCTCTTATTAAGGAGGGGTCTGAATCCCTTCTTAATAAAACCTTCTGCCTCCTGCCTCCTTCAATTGATGATTCTTTTGTCTCCAGCTTTGAGCCAGAGAGTTACTTCTCTGGCTTTTTTTTATGAGACACTAAGTAATATCAGTATCTCAATAGCATGACAGATATAACAGATTTATCAAAAAGAATTGCCAGCAAAGGCGATAATCCGCTAATTTTGTCACCTGCTAACTTGCAGTCACCAGAAGACTTAGAACTTGAGCGAAAACTGCGAGAACTCAAGTTGAAACAAGAACTAAGAAAAGATTGGATTTTATTTATTGTCAGGGATGTAGTAATTTTTCCTGCCGCCATCCTTTTTATTTTTGCTGTCAGTGGTTATTCCCTATTTATGCATATTCATGGGTGACATATCTGTCTACAATTTTTAATCAACCGCAGAGGCGTAGACTACACAGAAAAAAGAGAGATGATAATTAGCTAAGTAAGTAGATATAATTAAATACAATAAAATAAACTCTTAGTTTCTAGTGAGCGATAAATCGCTCAGAGCAAGGATTATCAGGGCTAAAGTCCTTACTACAAACTTTAATTTATTTATGCCTAGTACCGCAAGGCGGAAGTCAAAAGTTAACACTGAGCGAAGTCGAAGTGTCAAAAGTCAAAAGTATTATGGAATAAGCTCTTTAGGGATTTTAAATGGTTGCTCTATTTACGCCGTGGCGTACTAGATACTTGTAGCTTACAAATAGTTTGGAATTGTTATAAATTATTTCTCTTGTCTCTGTATTTCTTTCCCTCTAAGCCTCAGCGGTTATTTAAAAAATCCCACATCAGTAAACTTGCGTAACTAATTTTACAGACGACGAAGCCAACTTGCGACAAGTAGACTCATCTTTATATCCACACAAATTCTGCTGGATATGAGGATTACCGTAATTGGTAAATTTGCAAAAAAGTAAGTATCTGATGGAAATAATCTAAAAATATGGGGCTTTTAATATTTGCTGTTGCTTTAGTCGCCATTGTTGCTGTAATTATCATTAATGCCTACAACGATTTAGTTAAGTATCGGAATCGTTACAAAAATGCTTATTCTCAAATCGATGTTCAATTACAGCGCCGCTATGATTTAATTCCCAACTTGGTGGAAACAGCCAAAGAGTACATGAAACATGAGCGAGAAACCTTAGAAGCAGTTATTGCCGCCCGAAATTCTGCAATTAATGCTAGCAGTCGTGCCGCGCAAAATCCCGGCGATCCGCAAGCAATGCAACAGTTGGGCAATGCTGAAGGGGCGCTGACGGGTGCGTTAAGTCGGTTGATGGTACTTTCAGAATCTTATCCAGAATTGAAAGCCGATCGCGCCATGACTCAAGTAATGGAAGAATTATCTTCCACTGAAAACCGGATTGCTTTTGCGCGTCAGGCTTTTAATGACGCGGTGACACTTTACAACACCAAGAGCGAATCTTTCCCCAGCAATCTTGTGGCAAATACATTTAACTTTACTGTTGCAGAATTGCTCCCCGAAGCTACTCCAGAAATCAGAAATGCCCCACGCGTGTCTTTTTAGGTGTCTATGAATTTCTTTGAACATCAGGATCGGGCACGCCAAAATACGCAACAATTAATTGGGTTATTTTCCCTGTCGATCGCAGTTATGATTATGGCAATTTATATTGCCACTTTATTTCTGTTTCGCATGGCTCCTCGTGTTTGGTGGCATCCAGGGATATTTCTCTACGTAGCTGGGATTACAATAATTGCGATCGCAGTAGGAAGCTTATATAAAATTGCTTGTCTCCGGGAGGGCGGAAGCGTAATTGCCCAGGAGTTGGGGGGAAGACTTTTACTCCCAGATATGGCAGATGAACAAGGGCGACAATTATTAAATATTGTAGAGGAAATGGCGATCGCTTCTGGTATTTCTGTCCCACAAGTTTATCTCCTCGACAGAGAAACCGGCATTAATGCCTTTGCTGCCGGATTTACGCCCAATGATGCTGTAATTGGAGTTACCCGTGGAACTTTGGAACACCTGAGTCGAGATGAACTACAAGGAGTCATTGGCCACGAATTCAGTCATATTCTCAATGGAGATATGCGGCTAAATTTGCGTTTAGTGGGACTACTGCATGGGATTTTATTCATTTATTTAACTGGGGAATTGCTGTTGCGCCTTCGCGGTAGCTTCCGCTTAGGAAAGGAAGACAAGGGTTTACCTATCTGGGCGTTTGGTTTGGCACTAATGGCAATTGGCGGTATCGGATTACTTTGTGGACGTTTGATTAAAGCCGCCGTCTCTCGCCAACGCGAATTTCTCGCTGATGCTTCAGCGGTACAGTTCACTCGCAACCCCAACGGACTTACTGGAGTCTTTCAAAAACTCCAACAGATGGATTCACGGTTAATATCGCCGGGTGCAGAAGCCTCTAGCCACATGTTTTTTGGCAATGCCCTCAACCCCTCTTTCTGGGAAAATATGTTTTCTACCCACCCACCCTTAGCAGAACGTATCCGCCGCGTTGGGGGTTTGAACGTCAGCAATTTAGCAGCAATGCCATCTCGCAATCAGATGCGTTCCCCTTCCCAGGAATCCTTAACAATGGGCTTTGCTGGTGGTTCTGGTGCCACGCCAGAACAGGTTGTAAACCAAGTTGGAAGCGTTACACCAGAGCATTTTGCCCATGCTCAAGCACTGTTATCGCAGTTACCAGAATCTTTGCGTTTGGGTGCGCGGGAGCAGCAAAGTGCAATGGCGATCGCTTTAGCGCTAGCGTTAGATACGGAAAATCTCCAAATTCAAGAACGTCAGATTGCTTGGTTACGTGAGGTGAAACCCGCTGATTTGGTAGAGAAAACCTTGGAACTAAGTAGCGAAATTAGTCAGTTAGATCCCAGAATTCGCTTGCCACTTGTGGATTTGGCAGTGCCTATATTGCGCCAAAACTCTGCCAAAGAATGCCAAAAGCTATGCAAATGCATCCACGGTTTAGTTGTAGCCACCGGAAGTTTATCGCTGTGGCATTTTGTGTTGCAGTTAATACTGTGGCATCGTCTTCAACCTAGTATAAATCCTGTATCGACTACAACGGTAGAATTCACCTCCATCAAACAGATTTGGCCAGATAGTCTATTAATATTGTCCGTAATTGCCCGTGTCGGACACTCCCAACCCGATGCGTCCACTGAAGACATCGCCTACGCTTTTCGTTCTGGAGTTTTTCGACTCCCCAAAGCTGGGGAGCAAGAAAAACCAGAAAAACCACTAAACTGTAATTTTACTGAACTCAAAAAAAGTATTGAGCGTCTGCGTCTTGCCACTCCTAAACTCAAACAGGCTATTGTTGATGCTTGCGCCCACACGGTACTATTAGATAACAAAGTTACTCCTTCAGAAGCAGATTTACTCAGAGCGATCGCCATGACGCTAGACTGCCCTATCCCACCATTTTTAAACCCTCAGCCTAGTGTTTCAAAACAGAAACAACCTTCTCCAAAGCGAAGTTAATGTAGCGACTGAGACACGATTATTTATAACTCAACAAATAAAGTCCGCAAAAACGGACTTTTCGATTATTAAATGACCGTTTTCCAGAACAAGAACCTGTTGCCTTGCGATTCTATTTACAGGCAATTAATTTGTTTTTTATCCTGACTATTACATAGCAATCCGATTTATTTTGTGAAAATTGCAACCCGCAGATACCCGATTTATTAAATAAGTTGAGAATCTTATTTCTCACGAATGATTTAGAATTGCTATAGTAGACAGCAGCTTTCAAGTTAGCGAGGTACACAACCTAAGTCTGGTACCCAGGTATAAAGAGTGTTTTACTCCTGTTATCGCAGCCGGGCGTAGCTCATTCTATATTCTGCTGTAAATAGTTATCTTGGCAAAATAGTATCCTATTGTACAAAAATCTTGACATTGCTTATAAGTATTAACTTGCACGAAAAAGTTTAGACAAAATGCCAGCATTCTATAAATTTGATTGCTATATTAGATTAAATAACTATTCTGGCAAGGGTTTAAAAGCTGTGCGGGATGATTTACAGGGCTTGGAAATTAGTCAGAACGATCTGCAAAAGCTGACTAATTTACCTGTCAATGGGGAACTTTTAATCATTACAAATCCTCTGAAGAGATTAGCCAATATATATATACAAAAAATTAAAAGCTCTGAAGGAGCAACTGTAGTTTTTATTGGCTTTTCTACATTTATTTTTGTCTATATTTTATTTGATATAATTATTAAAATATTTGTCACGTGGATAACAATTCCATCTTGGATATTATTAATTGTCTTAAGTCTGTGGGTTGGTGGTTTGACGCAAAGCATATTATATTTTATCTGGAAAACTAGAAGTAAGCTTGTTAAAGCTAATATGACAAAATCTCTGCAAATCCTGTTAAATGAGGTTAATAGATATAATACTGTTATTAGAGTTATAGATATCAATGACCAAATAGAAGAAGCTGGTAATCCAGAAGTGATTATAAAGGAAAGAGAGGATGTAATTGAAGCACTTAAACTCACCAAAGCTGATTTAGTTCGCGCTTTAAAGACAGAAAGGATTTTGAGAGAGAATAAGAATTTTATCCTGAGTAATACAGAACTATTTGTCAACAATTTAGCAACTTTAACAGCTATGCAAGTAACAGAGGAGGCTACTGAGCATGGAAGGTTACTCAATGAAGCATTACAAATTGCATTAGATGTGCAATATGAAATGAAAAGATTACAGACTCAACGTTAAGATAATTCGTAATTAAGTTTTGTAATGGGAATGTAGAAAGCACTCGTAAATCCACTCGGTACTCAGCAAGAGTTAGAGAAAGCGTAGATGCTGCTGATAAATCCATAGAGGTTGCTGGGTAAGTTGGCTTCCAATCTACTACTAAGATATTCTCAATGGCTTTTTTCCATAATCTTTCCCACGGTTGCAATCCCCGGTCTAACATAAAGAATAATCGTAAAGCCGCTTATCCGCATGGACTGGAAAGAAATTAGAGGGAACTGGGTAATCATTCCCCGAAATCCCATAGGTATCGTTCATTTTTTAGGAGGTGCATTTGTCGCCACTGCACCGCACATCACTTATCGCTGGTTACTCGAACAACTAGCAAGTAAAGGCTATGTTGTAATTGCTACGCCTTTCGTCAATACACTGGATCATACTGCGATCGCAAAATCTGTGCTGTTAAACTTTGACCGCACCCTCGAACGATTGCATGATTCTGGGGCATTACGCAAGCTTTACTTTCCCATCTACGGCGTTGGACACAGTATGGGCTGTAAACTCCACTTGCTGATTGGTAGCCTTTTTAAAGTAGAACGTGCAGGCAATATTTTAATATCCTTCAACAACTACGCCGCGAAAGAAGCTATTCCTCTAGTAGAACAATTCAATTCTACTTTGAAAATCGAGTTTACCCCCTCGCCGTTGGAAACTAACAAACTTGTCCAAGAAAGTTACAATATCCGACGCAATTTATTAATAAAATTTAGTAATGACACCATCGATCAATCGGCAGCTTTAACCAAAATATTACAAGAACGTTTTGATGAGATGGTGACAGCGCAAACTTTACCAGGAAATCATACAACACCTTTAGGTCAAGATATTAAATGGCAAACGGGAACATCTTTTACCCCCTTTGATGCTTTAGGACAATGGTTCAAGCAAGAAGCATACCGCGACTTAAACCAGTTAAAAAGCAACATTCTTTTATGGCTAAATCCTTTAGGAGCGCCATAATATTTTATGACTGTTAAACAGTCGTAAATTCCATGAGTAAATAGAAATGAGTTATGGTGCTTCTCATTTGAGTCTAATAAAGACCAAACCCTCAACTCCTTACGCCTGTTGCTACAACGTAGGGTACTCTCTCTTAAAAAGAGAGAGTAGTCAAAGTCTATTGCATACATAGACACGTAGCGGCTACTTTACGAGTTCTCTGTTCGCTCTAGCGTCTCCCCTTCTCCCAAAGGGAGAGGCTAACGCCAAGGGATAAGGAGTACCCGCAGAGTACGATAAGCGCTATAGCACCATTTCTGTATTGATACTACTAGCTTATTAGCTCATATCATATTTTTGTTTTCTATTTTGACAAAAAATTATTAATGAGTGTTTTCAAAAAATTTATATGTTTCAAATACTAATAATTGATGATGACCATTCAATAAAAATACTCCTGAAAAGGATGTTGGAAAAACAGGGTTATGAGGTCGTTACTGCCAGTAGCGGCGAGGAAGGAATAGAAAAGGCACTAGTTTATCGTCCAGCACTAATTATTTGTGATTGGATCATGCCGGGGTTGACTGGACTAGAAGTTTGCCACCGCATTAAGACAGACCCCAAATTTTTCACCACATTCTTTATTTTATTAACATCCTTAGATTCCGTTGCCGATTGTGTCAAAGGTTTAGATGCTGGTGCTGATGATTTTATCTCTAAACCTATTGAGCATAATGAATTACAAGCACGCGTAAGAGCGGGATTACGCCTGCATCAGTTGAGTAGAGATTTGCAGGCTCAAAAGTTGCTTTTAGAATCAGAAATGTCAGAAGCAGCAGAATATGTGCGATCGCTGCTACCTTTTTCCATGACTGAACCCTTCAATATAAATTTCCGATTCATTCCCTCGCGACAACTCGGTGGAGACTGTTTCGATTACTATTGGCTCGATGATGACTATCTGGCAATTTACTTACTCGATACCGCCGGACATGGACTCAAAGCTACTCTTCCCTCTGTTTCAGTACTGAATCTACTGCGTTCTCGTGCGCTCAAAGGTCTTGATTACTATCAACCTAGTGATGTATTGAAGGCTTTAAATGACACTTTTCAGATGAATTATCAAAATGACAAATACTTTACGATTTGGTACGGAGTTTACAATCGAATCAACCGCCAACTAATTTATGCTAGCGCAGGTCATCCACCAGCAGTTTTAGTAACCGGCACATCTCCACGAAAATCTGAAGTTCAACTATTGAAAACCCCTGGTATGCCAGTTGGCATGTTTCCAGAGGCAAAATATCTTGATGGGTTTTGCAATATTGAAAAATTCAGTACCCTTTATATTTTTAGTGATGGCGCTTATGAAATAACTAAATCAGACGGCACACTTTGGAGTTTAGATGCTTTTATTCAGCTACTGGTTAGCTTACAAGATCCTGTTGATAGTCAACTCGATCGTGTACTCAGTTATTTAATCGCTCTGAACTCCAAAGATGCTTTTGATGATGATTTATCTATTTTGCAAATGAAGTTTGATTAATTACGTATTAGAGACTAAAACCTGATTAAATGCATCTTGACTAGGAAAGATTTCAAATACTTTATCCATATTAGTCAGTTCAAATAATATCCTGACTTGCTCATTAATTGAGCAGAGAACAAGCTTAGTATCCGCCGCACGCAAGGTTTTAAAAGCTAAGACTAAAGCTCCCAAACCCGAACTATCCATAAACGTTACATCTTTAAAATCAACTAACACAATTTTCGCACCACCTTCTAGAATATCTGCGATATTTTGTCGAAAGTCTTGTGAAGTTGTGGCGTTTAAATTACCACTAAGCTTAATAACTTTTACTTGTTCTCTCATCATTATGTCACTCTGATTTGTGTAAATAATTCTCTGATTTCGCCATTATAGAACATTTAAAAATGCTTGTAAAATAAAATTTAAGATTATCTATTAAGTAATCATTAATAATTAATCAGGATAGATAAAGATTAATTATAAAATTATGAATTTATTTTTTTGTAATCAAAACAAATCATTACCTTAATTCAGTATAGTTTTCTTACTATAAATATACCAATTATAAATAAAAAAGCTAAGTCAGTTGGCATGAGAAACAACTGGTATATTTAGTTTTGTAAAAAGGTTGTAATGACGAATTTATAAGCCGTTCGTTGATTTGATGTTTTGTCATGTATGTTAATTTTTAACGCCGACTTACTTGTATCTCATGGATTTAGATATATACTTACATACAAGCTGAAGTTACTGCTTTTCAGATTATTTACCAAAAATTTTTGCAAAACTGAGATTCTCTAATAAATCTCATGATAATAACTATCATTAAACAATTCAGAATTCAACTAGTTGCAGCAATGCTTACGGCGGGCTACGCCTACACATAGCTAAACCGAGTCTAGCAGTAGCTTTTCCTCCCTGAGTACTTATGATGGTAACTAGGCTCTATATTTATTTATGTCCAATTACTTACATAATTGAAATAATTTACCTCTGGACTACCGCTCTAGAGCCAAAAATTTAGGTTTCAACAGCGCCAAACAAGCTAGAACCGACACTAAGGCTTTAAAAGAAGTTTTCTGAAGGCGATCGCCTCTGCTATTTTAGTATTCCCAATATCTGTCATTTCTCGACAGACAATATAAAAAGTAAAGAGTTGTGAATTTGTTACTCCTAACTCCTGACGCCCTCAAACAGGACTCACTTTGGCTCTGTGAAGCAGCTTCTCACCTTGAAGGTAGCCAGTGTAGCGGACTTTGACTGTTTCTCCAGGTTGTGCAGTTCCCTTTATCAATTGGTGCAGTTGGGGATCGTAAGGTAATTCTGCTCCCACAGGGGCGATCGCTTCAACTCCCCACGCCTGTAAAAGCTTTTCTAGGGGTTTCTGCACTAAGGGTACTATTTTGATTGCTGCTAGCTGGGGATTTTCCTGCGCTGTGTCTGCTGCTGTTGGCCATTGCAATAATAAAGACTCCAGCAGTTGCAAAGTCGACTGCTGGAGTTCTTGTAGTAATATTTCTCGCTGTTGCTCTAATTGAAGCTGAGAGCGATCGTACTCTTTTCTTAAATTTGTAATTTCTTGTAACAATTCCTGAGTTGGCGCTGTTTTCTCTTGTAATAACTCTACCGTTGAAAAAGTTGCGATCAATTCATTCAATGGCATCAGTAGCACTGCCGAAAGCTTAAGCAGCACATCTACCCGCATCTGCTCTAACTTTCCTTGGCGTAACCGCAAAATTTGACGCTCTGAGACGCCAGCAGCGCGACTCAGCCCTTTAAAACTAGAAATACCTACTTGCTGCATTAAATCTTGCAACTTTTGGGTGAAATTAATATTGGGCATTTGGCAAAACAGTTCCGTTAGAGGATAGCTAAGGTTTAGCCCGTTCCGAGTTCCGTTAGCGGAAGCGGGGCGTTTAGCCCGTCCTGAGTAAAGAAGTGAGATTCCCAACTCAGCACTCAGTACTCCTGAAGGGAATTGGGCATTAGCGATTAAGTTTTTCTTTATCCCCTATTCCCTATGCCCTATTCCCTATTCCCTATTCTTCCAGTAAACTTCTCAACATCCAAGCTGTCTTTTCGTGTACTTGCATCCGCTGAGTCAATAAATCGGCGGTAGGTTCGTCGTTAACTTCCTCTATCACCGGAAAAATAGATCGTGCAGTTCTGACTACGGCTTCTTGTCCTTCCACTAACAAGCGGATCATTTCCACAGCTTTAGGAACTCCAGGAGTTTCTGGAATCGAACTCAGTTTGGCATATTCGCTGTAGGTTCCTGGTGCGGGATAGCCAAGCGCTCTAATTCTCTCGGCTATTAAATCAACTGCTAACGCTAATTCTGTATACTGGGTTTCAAACATCAAATGCAATGTTTGAAACATCGGCCCCGTTACATTCCAATGGAAGTTATGAGTTTTCAGATACAGTGTATAAGTGTCAGCCAACAGGTGAGATAAACCATCGGCAATTTTAGCCCTACTCGCCTCGTCAATGCCGATATTTACATTTTTTACTGTTACTTTCGATGACATAATTTTCTCCTAATTAGGTTATATGTAATTTGGGCATTGGGAATGGGGCATTGGGGATTGGCAAGAAAATTAAGCCCTTGATTCCTGTCCCCAGTCCCTAGTCCCTAGTCCTAGTCCCCAATCCCCAATCCCCATTGTCTATGCTAAGTGCATCTTTAAAACGCTACGGGGTGCTTTACGGACTCTGGCTAAAACGGTTTCTTTGCCTAAACGCTGGCAAGCTTCATACCGATGGCAACCAGAAAAGCCATAATATTGTCCATCTACTTCTAGGACATCAATAGGTTCTTGCTGCCCAATCTCCGCAATCGATTCCATTAAGGCTTGTACTTTATTTGGATCGTTTGTACGGGGCAATGGCCGTTTTATCTGATTTAATGGAATTTCTTGGACTCTAACCATAAAGAGTTTATCCAACTAGTTCTGTTTTTTCTCTCTAAATAAATCATAGTCATTATGACTTCGTTTTGCAACTAGTATTTAGGGCAAAATTGGTAATGGTATCATTGGAGCATTCATGCGACAAAAAAACCGCGCTACAAAGCAATTAGAAAATCAGCTCCAACGACGCATTAAGGGGCATAAGACGCTTGAGTACTCGCTATCGCTTCCCTATCAGGTAGCCATGAAATTTTCGTTTTGGCGTTTTTCCCACACTGTGCTGACAACATTTTGTCTATTGGGACTGACTGCTGCATCAGGCCCTGAGAGCAACATCCAGGATATAGAACTGAAAATTGGGATTGTGCAGCGATTTGGCGCCGAAGCCACAGCCAAGCTGCAACTGGAACCTATAAAAGGCGATCGCTTAAGGTTAAAATTTCAAGTGGGCAATAAGCAGCAAATCCTGTTTACTAAGAATCCTGTAAAGCTAGAAACAGTCATGCAAGCTTTACCCCAGCCAGCAGTCGAAGAAGTAGTAGTTTTGGGCACATACCGCACTTTTGAAACTGCGGAAGATAGTGCTAATAAATGGCGTTCTCAGGGAATGGAAGTGGAAATAGCCCAGCCAGAACGCTGGCAGGTTTGGGCTAAACGAGATGTTTACAGCACTCCTTTACTGCGACGCTTGTTATTACAAAACATCCAAGCTTCTACCCAAGAAAAAGTATATCTTGATACTAAGGTTTTGAAGCAAGTGCCGCGAGTGAGTTGGGTGGTGGATGGTAATCGCTATAGCCCGAATGATTTAGAAATTAGCACTGATAAAAACTTGATTCGGGTAAATAAAAGCGAAAAACCCGAGAATGCTCGTCTTTATGCCGGCCAACTGAATTTGCAGCCAAATGCTTATGGCACATACACTCTAGTTAACCAAGTACCTTTAGAAACTTATTTGCGTGGGGTTGTGCCTTACGAAATCGGCACAGATGCACCAAAAGCGGCGCTAGAAGCTCAGGCAATTCTCGCTCGGACTTATGCCTTGAGAAATTTACGTAGGTTTGCCGCAGATAACTATCAGTTGTGTGCTGATACTCATTGCCAAGTTTATTATGGGCTGAAGGGAGCAGCTGCCAAAACAGACCAAGCGATCGCCTCAACTAGGGGTAAAGTACTAACTTATAAAAATGAACTCGTAGACGCCCTGTATTCTTCTACCACTGGTGGCGTCACTGCTTCCTTTAGCGATGTCTGGAATGGCGACGATCGCCCCTACCTGCGCCCTGTACTGGATGCTCCGACTAATTTTTGGGACTTGTCTAAGCAGAGTTTAGCAGATGAAAAGAATTTCCAGAAATTTATTAATACGCAACAAGGATTTAATGAAAGCAAGTGGGATATGTTTCGTTGGCATAAGGAAACCCCTTTAAAAGATATTATCAAGGACTTGCAAAAATTTTTACAGGTGAAAAATAGTCCCCATGCCAAATTTAAGACAATTCAAGCTATGGCAGTAGTAGAGCGAAGCCAGAGTGGACGTATCCTTGAACTTGCAGTTAAAACCGATCGCAGCACCTTTATTTTGCACAAAGACGAAGTTCGCAGTGCTTTTGCAGCCCCTACAAGTACGCTTTTTTACATCGAACCCCTGAACAAAGGCAAATCGGAACTCTGGGGATACGCTTTTATTGGTGGTGGATTAGGACATGGAGTCGGCTTGAGTCAAACTGGCGCTCAAAATTTAGCAAAACTAGGTTGGTCAAGTCCAAAAATTCTCCAGTTTTACTATCCTGGTACTCAGATTCAAATTCTCAACAAAGAGATTAAGCTTTGAGCTATTGGCATTCAAGTTGTATCTGTGAGCTAGGAGTCGAGAGTTAAGAAAAGGGCAAAATCATAGATAGGAAACTCCATACTTAAAAAATTAAGCAGGAACACAAGATTTACTGTGTTCCTGCTCAACATAAAATTAGACTTTTTGTCAAAGTCGCTTTCAGAGGTAGACACGGAATTGCATTGCAAGGGTGTTAACTCTAGATATTTTGCTTCTATTTTGTCGACATTAGTAACTCTTGCAAGAGGTTCAAGTTTGAGTCGCTTAACTCTTAGTAAAGGTCTTCTTCTTTGTGAGTTTCGATTGTTACGTCAGAGGTTGGGTAAGCAACACAAGTCAGTACATATCCCTTTTCTATTTGTTCATCATCTAAGAATGACTGATCGCCCTGATCGACAGTACCCTTGGTGATTTTACCTGCACAGGTCGAGCAAGCACCAGCGCGGCAAGAGTAGGGCAAGTCAAGACCAGCTTCTTCGGCAGCATCTAGAATATAGACATCATCATCAACGTCAAGTGTTTGGTTCAGACCTTCGGCTTCGTTGAGTAGTGTCACTTTATAAGTTGGCATTGAGTAATCCTCTCTTTTGTAAACGGCAGTATAAGTTATCTTAAGGCAAAGATCGCGGCTGTTCTGTGGAATTAGCCGCTGGTTTAAATTTGCTTCATTTCTGATACTACGAGAAAAATTAAACGATGTAACTGGAAATTGAACCCGATTAGTAATGAAATTTAGTTACTTAATCCCGATAAGTTTTCTTTATATTATTTTCTACCCTACTCAGGTTGTGATTAGAAAAAATTATATGACCAAAAAATAAACATGAGTAAGGTTAATGTTACCGATATTTTGTAGGACTTACGTAGAAGAGATTCCCCAACTGCTTTAAAAAATAGGGCTGTTTCATTTTCTAATCTGATTTAAATGCGCCCGTTATAAATGAAATAAACATAACAGCACAGTAGAGATGTAATTTTTATTTTGCCATTTTTTTAGTTTATTGTATTGACAAAATTCTAACATTATGGGTAAAAAAGGGTCTTTTCTTTTGAAGTCTTCTTTTTTGAAGTCTTCTTTTTTGAGTACACGTAATTCTATTTAGCTGCAAATAAAGTCTTATTTGCCCTTGAGGGGGTAGGACGAATGTTGTAGAGTCTAGACTGGTGAACCCCATGAAGAGAGAATCTCACCACTAGAAGCGTGGGAAGAGCGAGAACAGAACTAATGAGGATCATGTATAATTTAGAAGCAGCTTCGGAAAAAGCAAAAGTGCGTGTAGGTTTGGTAGGTACTGGGTATGCGGCAAAGTTTCGGGCTGAGGCATTGCTCCATGATGAGCGATCGCACATAGTCGCAGTTGTTGGTCATACAAGAGAAAAAACCGAAACCTTTGCTAGAGAGTACCAAATTGAAGTCTTGAATACTTGGCAAGAGCTAGTAGAGCGTGAAGATATAGACCTAGTAGCGATCTCAACTATTAATCGAGATCATGGTGCGATCGCTCATGCAGCACTTACCAACGGCAAAAATGTGATTGTAGAGTATCCTCTTTCGTTGGATGTATTTGAAGCTGAGGAACTGATTGCCTTAGCCAAAGCACAACAAAAACTCCTACACGTCGAACATCTGGAACTTTTGGGTGGTTTGCATCAAGCTTTGAAGCAAAACTTAGACAAAGTTGGTGAAGTGTTTTATGTTCGCTACAACACCATCAATCCCCAGAATCCTGCACCCCGCAAATGGACTTATAACCACGAGTTTTTTGGCTTTCCCTTAATTGGTGCCCTGTCTCGCCTACATCGCCTCATCGATTTATTTGGTACAGTATTTACTGTTAACTGTCACCAGCGATATTGGGAAATAGAACCGGAATACTACCAAACTTGTTTCTGCACTAGTGAACTGTGCTTTAACAGTGGACTTTTAGCCCAAGTAGTCTATGGCAAAGGCGAAAGTATTTGGCAATCAGAACGCAAGTTTGAAGTTCACGGTGAAAAAGGTGGTTTAATTTTTGATGGCGACACCGGAATATTCGTCCAGCCAGGGGAAACAACACCTATAGAGGTTGGGCCTCGCCGGGGTTTGTTCGCCAAAGATACGAGTATGGTGTTAGACCATCTTTTTGACGGGACTCCTTTGTACGTTACCCCAGAGGAGAGCTTGTATACCCTCAAGGTTGCTGATACTGCACAAAGAGCTGCACAGACAGGGTTAACTATGTTTATGAAAGATACTTTAGATAAAAGTTAATGAAAACTGACCTAATTGTTATTTTATCCCAACGAGAAATAGAGAAAATGCGTCAAGCTGGGCGTTTAGCAGCTAAACTCCTTCGGCATCTAGAACCATTTGTGAAACCAGGGGTTAGCACTCTCGAACTAAATGATGAAGCCGAAAGTTGGACGCAAGCGCATGGGGCAAAAAGCGCACCCCTTGGCTATAAAGGTTATCCCAAATCGATTTGCACTAGTGTAAATGAGGTAATTTGTCACGGCATTCCCAATGCCAAACAAATCCTTAAGGAAGGTGACATCATTAATATTGATGTAACGCCGATTGTTGAGGGTTATCACGGCGATACATCCAAGACATTTTTTGTTGGTACACCTTCCCCAAAAACAAGGAAGTTGGTAGAGGTGACAGAAGAGTGTCTCCGTCTGGGTATTGCTGAAGTTAAAGCTGGGGCACGCATTGGCGATATTGGTGCAGCCATTCAAGAGTATGCTGAAGGACAAGGCTTTTCTGTAGTACGAGATTTTGTTGGCCACGGCATCAGTAATATTTTCCATACTGCGCCAGATGTTCCCCACTATGGCACACGCGGCAAGGGCAAGCGCCTCAGATCGGGGATGGTTTTTACTATTGAGCCAATGATTAACGAAGGTACTTACGAAGTCGAAGTTCTCAGCGATAAATGGACTGCGGTAACGCGCGATCGCAAACTATCCGCTCAATGTGAGCATACCTTAGCTGTAACTGAAGACGGCGTTGAAATTCTTACTCTACCTGAAGGTGTGAATTACTGGAACCTAGATAAAACAGCTAGTTAGAATAATTAAGAGCAGCAATACCTGCTCTAGTTCTGAACCTGGAAGGACAAATCTTGATGGTTTCAGCCACTATTAATATAAGCAATCTTAGCTCTGAGGCATTCATTGCTGGCTATCTGGATGATGTACGCTACGAGTTAACCGACGGAGAACTAATCGACTTGGAACCCACTGGACTTCATGAACAGGTAGCTGGGTTAATTAATCGTAAGCTCAACGTTGCAATTGATCTGCTCAACTTGCCTTGGTTTATTCCCATGAAATGTCTGATTAAACCATTAGGTCAAAATTCGGCTTTTAGACCCGATGTTGTGATTCTCGATCGGACGGCTTTGGCGAATGAGCCATTATGGAAAACTGAGCCAGTGATTACACTAGGCAAATCTGTAAAATTGGTCGTGGAGGTTGTTAGTACCAATTGGCAGAATGACTATGCCCGGAAAGTGGAAGACTACGAAGCTTTAGGGATTGGGGAGTATTGGATTGCGGATTATCTAGGGTTAGGAGGAAAACGCTACATTGGCTTATCTAAACAACCTGTAATCACGATTTATCAGTTAGTCGATGGAATTTATCAAGGACAACAATTTAGGGGAACAGAACGCCTCATCTCCCAAACATTTCCAGACCTGAATTTGACCGCAGAAGAGATATTTATTGCAGGTCGCTAGAGTTAGAGATTGGGGAACAGGTGGCGCTCTCTGGGGAGAAGTATTTAAATTGCTTAATAATTATTTAATGGCAGGGTGGTTTCATACGAAAAAAGAAAAATACATAAGTTTTGATTTCTCATTTTGTAGCATGCTTTTTTACCCCTCTCCAAACCTCTCACCCACGGGGGGAGGGCTTTGAAACTTTTTATCTGGTTGTATGAAAACACCCTGCTTAATAATTATTTAATGGGGGTTATGTTAGAAAAGTGCAAAAACGATATTAACATGACCTTGGCACTGTTTTGATGTCAACAATTATCCATATAGCGCTTCTCACTTAAGTGCAATACAGACCTAACCCCAACCCCTTCCCTATGAGCGAAGAGGAGTACACATTCAAAGCCTCTCTCCTAAAAGGAGAGAGGCTTTGAATGTGTTGCATCCAAGTAAGAACCGCTGTAAATCCAGTGCTTGTTAAATCTTCAGAGTTAATAGCAAAGACCTGCTCCAATGGGGTGTGGTTGTGTTATCTCTTGCCACTCGTTATTTTTCCATCTTATTTTCTCGGCGTTGCTGAATGAAAGTGTGAAACTCCATGTTTAAAACTGTTTTCTTTGCGCCTTTGGAGGAAACCAAATTCATACGTTTAATTAGCAACGTCGTTTTCTGATGGGCAAGTGATGAGGTAATTTTTTACCCTCTAAGTTAAGGAGAAACTTATCAATGGCATCTTATACTATTAACGGTACGAATGGCCCTGACAGTTTGACTGACTACAATCACTATTCTGGCTATGGTTACTTTAGTCTAGTTACCATCAACGGATTTGGCGGTGACGACATTATCACTGGGCAAGATATTTTTACTTCCTATATTATCTATGGGGGTGCTGGCAACGATGTCATCTTTGGCGGTGCTTACGAAGATATCCTCGTAGGCGATGATTTCTCTGGCGGCGTTGGTGGTAACGATTACCTCGCTGGGTTTTATGGCAACGATGCTCTTTTTGGACTTGGTGGCAACGATACTCTCGATGGAGGTGCTGGCCTTGATAAACTCGTTGGGGATGTTGGCACTGATAGCCTCATTGGGGGTGCTGGCAACGATGTTTTCCTGTTTTTTTCAGTTTCAGATAGTCAACCTGGTTTGTCACGAGATATTATCAAAGACTTTGTTGGAAACGGTAACTTACCCGGTGACATAATCGATATATCTAACATAGATGCTAACTCCACCATAAAAGGCGACCAAGCTTTCACTTACATAGGAAGTCGCGCATTCACCGCACCCGGTCAGATCCGTTATTCTGGAGGTATTCTCCAAGGTAATACTGATACTAATCTAGCGGCTAATTTCGAGATTAAGCTTGAAGGATCACCACTATTAGTGGCAAGCGATATTATCGTTTAATAGACTTCTTCCAAAAGTCTTTAATACCCCACCCCCAACCCCTCCCCTTAGCAAGGGGAGGGGAGACAAAGCCTAGCTTTGGCGGGGTGGGGTTTTATTTTTGATTTATGCAAGAGGTCTATTGAATTCGGAGAGTCGTTTATTGAATTCGGGCAACCCCCATGAATTTACATAAAGCCATTTAATATATTTGTAATCCTAATCAACATTTATTGCATGATAAAGTAAAACATATATGGAGGTAAGATTATGACCCAAGCGTTGCCAAAATTACTAACCTTTAATGAATTTATCGAATGGTATCCCAACGATGAAAAACGCTATGAGTTGCACAAAGGAGTAATTATTGAAATGCCGCCCCCAACTGGTTCGCATGAAAAAGTTATTGCATTTTTGTCGCGGAAATTAACTGTGGAGTTCGATCGTCTCAATTTACCCTACGGAATTCCCAAAACCGCATTGATCCAAACTCCTTCTGCTGAATCCGCTTATTCGCCTGATGTGTTGCTGCTAAATCTTGATAATCTCGACAATGAACCGCTTTTTCAAAAACAGTCAACAGTAAGCCAAGCAGCATCGGTTCCAATAGTTATTGAAGTTGTTTCAACCAACTGGCGAGATGATTACTACAATAAGCTTAGGGATTATGAAGAGATGGGCATTCCCGAATATTGGATTGCTGATTATGCTGCATTGGGTGCAAGAAAGTTCATCGGCAATCCCAAACAACCCACTATTTTTGTATGCGAATTAGTTGATGGTGAATATCAAATGACAGTGTTTCAAGGTAACACCACGATTTCATCACCTACCTTTCCTCAATTAAATTTAACTGCACAACAGATTTTTAATGCGGCTAACTAATTTTTTATCTAGTCTTTAGGACTTACGCAAGAACTCTCTGAAACCCTCTTTTCTTTGCGTTCTTCTCTAACGAGACGCTGCGCGAATGCGGTTCGTTTTTTCATAATTTTGCGTAAGTCCTGGTCTTATAACTATCTTCCCAACTTATTAGGAATACCTTCACAACCACCAGGGATAGTAGCTCTAGTTTTTTCACCACCCCAAGTGCAACAGTAGCAACGCGCAGACTCAGACATCCGTTGTACATTCGTAAAATCGGCATTTTCCACTACAGCGCCAGTGTGTTCGCCGGTTTCATAATCTGGTCGTTCAGTGCGACTGCGGGGTGATGCTTTTTCCAGTACACCGTAGAATAGGCGAATCCCGTTCAGGTCAGCACTACTGAGATTAGCATTATATAAAATTGTGCGCGAGAGATTGGCTTTTACTAAGTCACAACCGACCAGATTAGCGCGGACAAGATTAGCTTCGCTCAAATCAGTCCAACGCAAATCAGTGCCAGAAAGGTCTGCGGCGGCTAGCATTACGCCTAAATCGATGACGCGTACACCTTCAAGGCGGTCTTCTGCATATCCGCCACTCCCGTCAAGAATGGCTCGACCTAAGCGGCCATCGCGTTGTAGAGGTGAGAGCAACTTGGAACGTGACAAAAAACGGAGAATTTTCGCTTTCCCACTACCATCGACACTACTTAAAATTGCCGCAGTGCGTCCTTCCGCGATCGCTCTTTCTTGGGGCCAATCTTCTAATAATCCTTCTTCATCTAATACTAAGTCGGAAACGCCTTGGAAATAGGAATCAATGGTCTGTTGCTGGGTGATAATATTTTGCTGAACTGTTAGCAGGTTTTGCTGAATTGTCAAGTCTTTAGAAATGACATATTGTCGCCACGCTACGTAAACAGCGATGATGGCGATGAGAATTTGCCCCAAAGCGCCAAACCAATCTGCTAGGGTTCCAGCAATGTCCCAGTTAATTTTGCGTCCCAAAACAAGCAAGCGATCGCCTACACCTGTGAATCTGATCGTGCCGATAATAGCTACTAATAATCCCAAAAAGGCCACAAATAGCGTGCGTTCTTGGGGTGAAAACCACTCGTCTAAAACTTCTTGTAACCAAGGCAATAATATCGCTAGGGATAATAGCAAGGTTATCAGTGTTCCGATAATACCAACGATCCAGTTATTGAGGATAATTCCAATAAAGGTGATGGCGATCGCGATTAGAGTAATCAGCAATGCCCTCGGCTTAACGGTGAATTGGTTGGTAATAGGTTGCTTGACTTCAGAACGAGCTTGTTGTAGGGCATTTGTATATTGGGGAGATTTTAAAGACGCGATCGCTGCTAGTGCTTGTTGTGTCGCTAGTACTCCTGAATTCAGGTTCTTCTCAGTTGCACTACCGTCAAAGTCATTTGGTTGCGAATCGTTTTCGGGGCCTGGTTCTGGGGTTGGTAGATTAGAGGAATTGGATTCAATCGTCATGTTTTCTATTTTGCCCCAGCAGATTCAGTTCAACATCTGTTTTATCAGAAATTGCACTAAACCAAAAACCTATATTCCATAAGACTGAGAACGCAAAGCTTTACTAAGTTAAGAATATAGCTCTTGCCCTAACTGGTTTCCAAAAGGCTGCCGTCTCCACTCAGTTTCAGTCGGGGTTTAAATCCCCTTATGTAATGTCTTCAATGCAAGAATTTTGTTAGCGCAACGCTAGCGAGTCCGCGTAATACTAGGGAGAAGCAAGCTACGCACAGCGTCTCGTACAGAGTGTCATTTTGAATTTTGAATTGTTAAGTTTAGTCTAAAGTTTGAATTGTCAGCATTTGCGGCGGCGTAGCATCAGGCGGGTAGAGAAAATCCACTTCTATCAGTCGGCGCTGTCCAGGAGATATTTTTAATTGAGCAAGCGGTTCTCCCATCTGTCCCCGTTGTTGAACTAAATGCCAATATTGGGTTCTGGGTAAGCCATTATCGTCATTGTAGCGAATACGAACTGTGCCTCGGAAAAAGACAGATGGTGCGGGTGGTGAAAAAAAGCGCAGCCCTGGTTTACTTAACTCATCTTCTTTGATAGGCGTTTGAAAAAGTACATTTATAGTTTGCAGCTTATCCGTATTATTGAATAATGGTAGAGAGATATTGTATTCAATGCCGTAGTTGCCATGAGCTTCGTAAGCAGTACCAGGATAACGCGCTACAAGTTTAGCAGTTTGGTTTTGTCCAGTACCCATTTTGCCTGCTAAAAGCGTACTTAAACCGTAGGAAAAAGCCTGTCCTGATTTGGGAATTGTCAGGTATGAACTATTAGAATCGGTAACTTGTGCTTGCCAACGAGAGCCAACAGCTACCCCCGCTACCCGTCCGTAAATTTCTGTTGCCCCTGCAAGTTTATCTGGAGGACTGGGTGCAGGTTCACGGGGCCCTGCAAAATCACCATTTTCTAACAAATTCTCCCATTCCTCTAAAGTTGGCGCTCGTTCACTACCATCGGGATTGGGTTTGGCAAACATGGCCAGGTTGGCCATATAAACTGGACGATCGCTATACAAACGTAATAAAGTAGAACGTCCATTCAATGGCGGCGTTAAAGTCCGCACTGGAATGGGATGATTCATTAACATCCGGCTTTGTTTTGGTGGAATTACCAACTGGGCTGGCCATCCTTGTCGTCTGACTCGTAGCACATCATTCATCACGCGATCGCCAGGCCCAGCATAAATATTTCCCGAATTATTTTCCAGCATAGGAGGAAGCTTGACAAAAGGTGCATCAGGTTGACTCACATAACTAGCTGCTTGCAATATATTGACAGTTGCAGGGCGATCGCTAGGATTGTAAACAATTACCCCCAAGTAAAGAGTCCGCAAATCATTTGGAATCTCAATCGCTCTAGCAATATGGTGAGAAAATAAATCAAACCTTCCCTGAAATGGAAAGTTCAGATGTGCGCTGGGCACTCTTTTGCCTTGAGGAGGAAATGTAGACAGCAGAATTCCTTCACTCTTAATTACTTCTGGGTTATTACTGTTAAATACCGGTACTTCGTCAAGATGTCCTGTTAAAGGTCTTGTCTGTTGGGGAACGAAGATTTCTTCCGGTGCAGGAGAAGGTGATGCTTGAGCCAAAAACAAATAGGAAATAAAATTAAGCATTTATTCAAAAAGCAATTTATCGCTGAAGTTTAGAATACAGCATACCTAACCTCTACCCAAGGGTGAAAAGTTAGAGGAGGTTTGCCAAAACTCCGACTAAAGAGATTCTTGAGCAAGGGTATTTATGCAGCGTTCCTACCGTAGTAAATTCTTAAAAAACAGGCTAAAGATTATTTTGCTTGTGCTTGTGGCAACAACCACAATTGCTCTGACAGCGATTGCCAGACCTGTTGCTCACCTGACTTTAACAGCCTGGAGCGATCGCGATGACCGTCAACCTCTGCCTCCCGGCACAGTTGATGATGCCAGTCACCTGAATCAGACACAGGTGACAATTAAGCAGGTTAATAGTCAGCCTGGAGTTACTGAGATGATACTACAGTCTGTACTTAGAGATGCCTTACGTCAAGGTAAGAAGGTAGCGATCGCAGGTTCACGCCATACTATGGGTGGTCACACGCTGTATGCTAAAGGCATCTCGCTGGGGATGCTTAACTTCAACCGGATGCAATTCAATCCGGCAACTAAAATTCTCACGGTGCAATCAGGGGCTAAATGGTCTGATGTTATTCCCTACCTAAACGAACGTGGCTATTCTGTTGCCGTCATGCAGTCCAATAACGATTTTTCTGTCGGCGGTACGATGAGTGCCAATGCTCATGGTTGGCAACATAATAGTCCCCCTTTTGCTAGCACGGTTGAAGGTTTTCGGTTAATGCTGGCAAGTGGCAAGATTGTACAGTGTTCTAGACAGGAAAACCAAGAGTTATTTTCTCTCGTTTTAGGCGGTTACGGACTATTCGGAATCATTCTTGACGTGGACTTGAGAGTAGTACCCAATGAGACATATACAGCTGAACGGTTCGTAATTAAGAGCGAAAAGTATATTGATACCTATCGGCAACGGGTAGATGGTGCAGCCAATATTGGTATGGCATACGGTAGACTTTCTGTTGCACCAGAAAGCTTTTTACAAGAAGCTATTCTCACCACCTACCGCCAAATTCCTCAAGGAACTCAGGCTATTGTCTCTTTAGAAAAACAGCCAGATTCTGGATTAACTCGGACGGTTTTTCGTGGCAGCATCGGCAGTAATTATGGCAAAAGCTTGCGCTGGCAATTAGAAAAAATCGTTGGGGGAGAAGCCGGAAACCGAGTTTTGAGAAACCAGATTCTCAACCGTCCCTCCACCTTATTTGAAAATCGTCATCAGGCAGAGACTGACATCCTGCACGAGTACTTTATTCCCCCTAAATCTCTGGAAGCCTTTTTAGAGAAGTGTCGCGTCATTATTCCCCAGTCCGAAGGGGATTTGCTCAATGTCACAGTGCGAAATGTTCGCCAAGATAACGACAGTTTTCTCAGATATGCCGATGAGGAAGTTTTTGGATTAGTGATGCTGTTTCATCAGCAACGCACTCAAGAAGGGGAGGCAAAGATGCAAGCAATGACTCAGAAACTGATTGAGGCAGCCCTAGCAGTGGGTGGTAGGTACTATCTACCCTATCGTCTTCATGCCACACCTGAACAATTTCGTCGAGCTTATCCACAAGCTGCTAAATTTTTCGCTCTCAAACGCAAGTATGACCCGGATGGGGTTTTTCAGAATTATTTTTACCAAAAATACAGCAGATAAATTTAGGGTTAGGGTGGGGAGCCAGTGCGCCCCTGCGGTTTCCCTACTTCCATCGCGCAGCGTGTCCCCTTCTCACAAAGTGAGAGGCTAGTGCCAAGGGAGAAGCAAGTGGCGTTTGAGGAACGAAACCCAACACCAAGAATCCTTGATTTTTATTGGGTTTCATTACAATCCTAACGGTGCAATAGAAAGTAATTTAATTGGAGCGATCGCTTTATTATGCTTACTCCTTCGTCGAGGTAAATGAATATTCGTTTTAGGGGCAATACCCCAATAAATACGGTTTAGTTAAGGATAATTGTAGGTCATTTAAACAGCAATTAGTTTCTCTCGATTAAGGCTTTGGAGAATACCAATCTGACCAATACGCTGAAATTCTTTACTACTTTTATCTGCCAAATGCAGAACCCAAGGCAACCTGGAAGAACTAAAGGCACTAGCAGGATGTAATTGAGTTAAATGATATGTCTGCAAGGCTAATAACTCCAGAGTGGTATCACCATACTCATGAACAACCCGTATAGGTCTGGCACTGCCAATAATTTGTTTTGTCTTTGTCTGGATTGGTTTGCTTGTTACTAAAATAAAAGAACGCTCTTGAGGCGTAAACACAACACTACCAATTTGAGCATCACGATATACTTTTTCTGACACATGAGAAACTTCACACCCCATTCTTCCTGCACCACTCTTGCGAACACCAACAAGGTCAACAGCAATACCTTTCTGCTGTAGTGCTTTTATGGATTGTTGAAATTCTCCTTCTTGAACTAATCCATCTCTCATCAACAGCACCCGTTTAGGATAGCGATTGTATATCCTATGAAACTTGAGAATGAGCTTAGAGACTGTTTGCCAAACTGCTTGTCCTGAAAAACGCTCTCCTCTCTGCACATCAGGTAGTTCCCATCCTAAGCTTTGCCCATCAGCCAGTACCGCGAAAGCTGATGTGCCATAATAAAGCTCACGGTTCGTTCCCGTATCAAAACCAATAATCAAGTCTGCGGCTTGAGGATGCTCCAGTGGCTCTAAGCGTACAGTTTGCCATCCTGCTTTGCATAGCAATCCCAAAACTACATTTATAGCCTTATATGCATTAGCCTTCGGCAAAGGCAACATGAATTGGGTAGCAATGCCATGTTGTAATGCCTCAATTCTTATTTGCTTCTTACGAGCATTAGGCAACCAAGGAGCAACAACCAAAATTGTTTGTATACCAGTTTGTGCCCATTCTTGCCAAAACATTTGTCGATCTAGATCGTCTTGCGGCAGTTGTTCTAATGTTTTATAAGATTCATATTCAATTGCGGCACCACTATTTTTAGCTACTTCTTTTAGACACTTTTCAACCTCGTCGGGATATTTTGGCCGATCATTATAGAGATTAAGACAGCCAAACTTACTTTCTCCAACTTTTACACAACCTTTATAGCGAACCTGACCAGCTTTATCCACTTCTCCATTTTTACCAAAGAGTTTTCCTTGAGGTAGGATGTATCCAGTTACAACTGACGCTTGAGAAATTGTAGAAATTTGATAAACTTGATTAATAATTCGGTTTGCGGTTTTCTCTGATTCTTTCAGGCGAACATCTAAAGACTTTCTAATATAATCAAATACTCCTTGTACATTTTGCTTCTCTTCAAGGTCAGATATTTCCGCAACTCTAGCTAACATCTCCATCGTCAAACAAGGCGAAAGCCGACGAGATAAGTGAGCAGTTAATTGTGTCTTCCAATCATTAGCTCGTTTTACATAGACAACGCGAGAGTTTTGAGTTTCTTCTTCAGTAGCTCCTATTTGCCGATGATAATCCGCAAGCGTTATTCCTAAACCTTCTAGAATAAATTTATCTGGTTGTTGGTCGGAAACATCTTCATATTGCCAATTGATGTATTGTTGATTTTTGTCCTTGTAGGTGTTGCGTACATAATTAATCGGTGCGTCAGGGTATTCATCTTGCCATTTATGGAGTGTCCAAGGAGTATAAAAGTGATGATGTATGTCTACTTCTAAGTAAAGTGTAGAATCTATGCCAATACTGACATCTATTCTTCTTCCCTTGTGTATTTCCCAGCCTTGACCACATTTTTCTGTTCCTGCTTCTCCCGTAACCCACCAAATTAATCCACCTTCAGGAGCCTTTTCAATTGAAGTTTTGTTCCATTTTTTTAGTCCATTCTCTAGTATTTTTCTTTCTAACTGCTCAATTCCCTTCCGTTCAGCAGGATTGGTACAATCCAAAATTCTTTCGGCAATTAACTCTACTTTCCAACCATCTCCCTGCAAGTAATCTGAATGGATGGGGGTTTTGGTAATAATTTTATTACCTAATCGAATCGCAGGAGTCCCAAGTCTGTAGCAAATTCTAGCAATCGCTTTCTGTTCTTCTCCATGTTCGGGGTTTTGATTGAAGCTGCAATTATATTCATGAACTGTAAGATCGGACTTGGTAAGTTGCTTAACGAAAAAACGATTCAATACGATAGAAACTTCTTTAAAATTAAGTGGAATTATCATAAGGAGATTGAGGAGGTAAATGAACAATCGTACAGATAGTTAGGCTAAGGCTGTAACCGTCACTGGATAGGTATTCTGTATAAAATACTGTTATTGAAAGTAACAAGATATATCAAAAAGCTTATCAAATGATAAAAATATATTTTGTGGGGTGGGCATCTTGCCCTGATTAATCAGCGTGCAAGATATCCACCCCACAAAATTGAGTCATGTATTTGTTGTAATTCCCAGTCCTTTGCACGCAATTAAGGTGCAAGGGCATTACCCCGAATTAGGCTACCAATCGTTTTGGCAGTAATTTTCAATTGGGTGATGGGATTAGCTGGGACAACCGTCTTATACAAATAGCTATCAAATGTTAGCCGTTGCACATCGAGGTCATCACACATTTCCACAAACGCCTCGCGGGTAGCGTTGGAACGATAGAACACAGTTTGCAGAATGTCCAGCACCTTGTAAGTGAGTCCGTATCTCTTATCCCAACGCTTCAGGTAAACCTTGAGATCGCCTTCTGTAGGAATCCGGCTACCACCATTAGATGTTTCCACAATGGTTTCAGCACACATCCGCCCAGACTTAGCGGCAAAATAAATACCTTCACCAGAAGACTTGGTAACATAACCAGCAGCATCTCCCACCAAGGCGATGCGACCAACAACACGACGGGGACGGGGATGTTCGGGAATTGGGTGGGCTTCAACTTTGATGATTTTACCGCCTGCTAGCTTCTCGGAAGCACGGGCGCGGATACCAGCTTGTAACTGTTTGATGCTGGCTTTATTAATATGCATCGTGCCAGTACCGACAGCTACGTGGTCATATTTGGGGAAAACCCAAGCGTAGAAATCGGTCGAAACGTCATCACCGACATACATTTCGGCGAGGTCGTTATAGTAGGCCATTTTGTCTTCGGGTAAGCGAATTCGCTCTTGGAAAGCGATCGCATAATTGTAATCCCCAGCGTCCATTTCTTTGGCAACGCGAGAATTAGCCCCATCTGCCCCAATAATTAGATCCACCTTTAGGGTTTTGGCAATACCCTGTGATATACCATCTGTGTGGTCAATGTAATGAATCGTATAGGGATCGGTATTGTTTCCTGGTATATCGAGTTTATGAACAGTTGCATTAATTAAATTTGCGCCGACTTTTGCCGCGCGATCGCGCAAAAAGCCATCTAACACTTCTCGGCGGCACATTCCTATATATTCATCTTCATTTACCAGATTGATATCAACCTCGCGATTGGAAGGCGAAATCATTTTCATCTTCCGTACCCGGCGATCGATAATCTCTGGTGGTAAGTCAAATTCACTCACCATACACAGGGGAATTGCACCCCCACAAGGCTTTGCATTGTCTAGCTTCCGCTCAAACAGGTAGGTTTCAATCCCAGAGGCTGCCAGTGTTTCAGCGGCAGATGAACCAGCAGGGCCTGACCCAATAACAGCAACCCGTAGTGTCAAAGGTCTTTCTCCCAATCTTCACATTTACCGAGAGCATACTACCACGGTCTTTCTAGTGATTTGGCGCTTTTCCTCCAGGTTTCTGCACAAATGCAATATTCCTTAATGTTTCGATACGAATTGGATGAGGGACTGGGGATTGGGTATTGGGAAGAATGAAGAATATTGCCTACCTAGTCCCCAGTCATCAATATGCAGATTTCCTTATTCGATTCTTTTACTAGACAAGTTAGTACTGCTGCAATTACTGGCTATCAAAAACATATTTCTCCACACAAAGGTTTTGCTTGTGCCCACAGAATATTATATGGCGGCGAATCTTGCTCTCAATACATTAAGCGGGTAGTTGCCAAAGAAGGGTTAAAAGTAGCTTTTGTTAATTCCCGCGAACGATTTCAAGCTTGCAAGCAAGCCAACCAAATTTTGCGAATGCAGAGCGAGAACTCAGAAGAATCCACAGAGGAGGAAGCAGACACGCAGCAACGACAACCATCTGGTAAAGTTACTCAAAAATCCTCGTTTATTAGTAGCGACAATACCAACTGTTTTGATTGTGCCGATTTGGGCTGCAATTGTGCTGAAATGGCTACCGTGATTCCTGATTGTGGTTCCCTAGATTGTGGTGCTGCTGATTGCGGTTCCCTAGATTGCAGTGGGGCTGATTGTAGCTTCCTCGATTGCGGCAGTTGCGGTAGCTAAATCTTGTTCATCCATAAATAACGATATATGCTATATGTAGGACACAGTAATCCTACCAAGGATCTGTAGATTTAGTTGCAGAGGTTATAGTAGCAGTGGGTATAGTAGTTGAGAACGTCTCCAAACAATTCGGGAGTTTCAAGGCAGTTGATGAGGTCAGCCTAGAAATTAAGAGTGGTTCGCTAGTTGCATTACTCGGACCATCGGGATCGGGTAAATCTACGCTACTACGGTTAATTTCAGGTTTAGAAATGCCAGATAGCGGCAAAATCCTGCTTACCGGTAAGGACGCTACATACCAGAGTGTGCAACAACGAAATATTGGCTTTGTATTTCAGCACTATGCCCTATTCAAGCATCTGACTGTTAAGCAAAATATTGCCTTTGGCTTAGAAATTCGTAAAGCACAGCCAAAGAAAATTAAGGGAAAGGTAGAACAATTACTAGAACTGGTGCAGTTGACTGGACTAGGCGATCGCTATCCATCACAACTTTCTGGTGGTCAAAGACAACGGGTAGCTTTAGCCAGGGCACTGGCAGTAGAACCGGAAGTTTTATTGCTAGATGAACCCTTTGGCGCACTTGATGCTAAAGTTCGCAAAGACTTACGGGCATGGTTACGCCGCCTCCATGATGAGGTTCATGTTACCACAGTTTTCGTCACCCACGACCAAGAGGAAGCAATGGAAGTTTCCGATGAGGTTGTGGTGATGAATAAAGGACGTGTAGAACAGGTGGGGACACCAGCAGAAATTTACGATAATCCTGCCACCGCATTTGTAATGAGCTTCATTGGCCCGGTGAATGTGTTACCCAGCACCTCGAAAATTTTTCAAAGTAGCGGGTTTGATGCGCCACACCCACAAGTATTTTTGCGTCCGCAAGATGTGATTTTGGAAAAGGTTGCTAACGGTACGACTACGGCTGCGACAGTAAGCCGATTGATACATTTGGGTTGGGAAATTCAGGTGGAATTAACTTTCGATGACGGGCAAGTAGTGATGGCGCATTTAACACGCGATCGCTTTAATGACTTAGAGTTAGAACCCCTACAACGAGTGTATGTGAAGCCAAAGGATGCTAAGTCCTTCCCAGTGTCTTATTCAATTTGAAGGAGGCAGTGTTTCGACTACGCTCAACAACCAGGCAGAAGGTAGGAAGTACGAGGTGATATTAGCCATCCTACTAAATCATTCGTAAACAATGAAATCCCCAACTTCTTAAAGAAGTCGGGGATTTTGTTATTGCGCTTTTTAGCAATCAGATAGGATTGTTATTTATCTGAAATAATTAGCTACCCTTGGTTACGCTATCTCCAGGGCCGGCGGTGACAATCACCAGATTTTCTGGCTTAATTAAATCCTCAATTGCCTGTTGCATATTAGCCATAGTAACTGCTTGAATCCTCTGGGGAAACTCTCGGATTTCTGACCGTGAAAGCCCAAAGACTGCATTATGCAAAATGATGCTTGATACATCACTAGGATTAGCTAAATCCACAGGGTAGCTATTGGTAATTGAGCGTTTTGCTGTATTGAATTCAGCTTCAGTTACTCCTTGTTCGCGTAACTGTTTTAGTAAAGCGAGAGTACTGGCGATCGCTTTTTGGGCATCAAGAGGAGCAGTCTGCATTTCAATCGAGAAGGGGCCAGGATTGATTCCGGCGGTAAAAGCACTATATATACCATAGGTTAAACCTTGGCGATCGCGCACTTCTGTACCCAGGCGGCTGGCTAAGGTATCACCACCCAAAATTTGATTTAGCACTAGTGCCGCATAATAACGTGGATCTTTCCGAGAGATGCCGTTGTAGCCGATGTATGTGACAGCCTCAGCTTTACCGGGAATTACTTTGTTTAGTTGTGTCAAAGTTTTCGGAAATGGTACGGTTGGTATTTTGAGAACAGGTAGCTTACCTGTAGCTTGCCATTTACCAAATACTTCATTTAGCAAAGCTTTTACCTTAACTGAATCAAAGTCTCCAACTATTGCGATCGTCGTGGCATCCGGTCGGTAGTATGTCTGGTAGAAACCAAGCAAATCATCACGACTAATAGTCTTTAAACTCTCGGCTGTGGGAAAGCTATGGAATGGATGATTTTCAGGGTAAATTGCCTGTTGGAATACTTGCCTTCCCAAACTTCTAGGGTCATCTAGCTGGACTTTTAGACTTGTCAATGCCCTTTGGCGACTTAGTTCTAACTGATCGGCGGGGAAAGTGGCGTTTTCTAACACATCTGCCAGAGTTTGAATCAATATTGGCAGATTTACTGAAAGTCCCTCACCGCTGACGTTAACTCCCTCACGGCTAGCACTGAAGCTCAAATCGGCTCCCAGGTCTTCTAAGGTTTTTGCTAGGGTCAGAGCATTTTTAGTCTGCGTCCCATTCATTAAGTTGCTTGCAGTTAGATTCGCTAATCCAGCTTTTTGATTGCCATCAAATTCAGTACCAGCGTCAACTTGTCCACTCAAGTTAATAGTGGGAAGGTTGCGATCGCTCAACAGCAGAACCTTCAAACCATTCTTTAAGGTAAACTCTTCTGGTAGTGATTGTTTAGCTGAATCTGTTTCTGATGTAGCAGGTGGCAAATATTTTGCCAGTTCTGCTGGATCTACAGGCTTACCAGGGCTGAAATTTTCCACTGTGCGACTAGAACCAGCGCTAGAAGTTCCTGGTTTACCATCTGGTTGAGTTGGCTCAAAAAAGCCTATGGTTTGTTGAGCCGAATTGAGGTAAGTTTTTGCTGCTTTCTGGACTTGAGCAGGAGTCACTTTTGCGATCGCAGCCAGATACCTTTCAATAAAATGATAATCCCCTGCGATCGTTTGGTTATATCCCAGTTGATTAGCCTGACTAGTAATATCTTGATTACCCAAAATATACGAGGCTTGCAATTGCGTCTTCGCCCGCTTCAACTCTTCTGAGGTGACAGGCTGCTCTTGCAATTTTACTAAAGATTCCTGGAGTACTTGGGCAATTTTCCCCAACTCTTGACCAGGAGCCGCTGTAGCATCAATTTCATACCAACCCGGTTCGATAAGTTCAGCAGCACCACCACTCACTGAACTGGCAAGTCCAGATTCCACCAAAGCCTGATAAAGCCGAGAACTACGTCCACCTGTGAGAATGGCATCCATCAAATCAATTGCCGGAACATCAGGATGTTTAATATCTGGCAAAGGATAGACCGCTTGCAATAGTGCTGCACTTCCAGGTTGCTTGAGGACAATCGGTGCTTTTTTAGCAACAGGGGTAGATGGGGAAGCGTCAGCAATGGAAGAAGATGCCGAGGAATTATCAATTGCTCTCCTGGAATTAGGAAGTGCCGTATTCTTTTGTGCTCGTTGCGATAACTTCCCAAAAGTTTCTTGGACAACTTTGAGTGCAGGTTTTGTGGCAAAATCTCCGGTAATCACCAACGTGGCATTTTCTGGGCTGTAGTAGGTTTGATAATAATTCCGTACCTGCTCCACCGTGAATTTCTCTACATCGGCTTTTGTGCCTCCCACCGATAAGCCATAGGCTCGATTAGGGAAAGCAGCTCGCATCACTGCCCGACTCAGACGATAGCCTGGTGAATTTTCGTATCCCTGTAACTCGGAGATCACCACCCGCTTTTCACTGGTGAGTTGTTCAGTCCCAATTAAGGAGTTTTCCATGCGATCGGCTTCTAGTGTAAGCAGTGCTTCTAATTTGTCTCGCTGCACTGTGCCAAAGTAAGCTGTTTCGTCATAACTAGTAAAAGCATTGAACTGGCTACCCAAAGCACTAAACAACCGTCCAAACTGTACTGGACGGTCATTTGTGCCTTTGAACATCAAATGTTCTAGCTGGTGAGAAATACCATTCTCTCCCTTAACCTCGTTGCGTGAGCCAACTTTATACCAAACTTGCACACTCACCACAGGAGCAGTATGAACTTCTTTGGTTAGTACCGTTAAACCGTTGTCTAATACAGTTTTTTGCACTCCTTGGGTGAATGAGAGAGCTGAGACAGGTGTGACTGCTGTTGGTGTTGCAGCATTAGTGAAATTGCCAAGCATTGGCACGATAGTTAAAATAAGGCTGAGGAAAAATCCTAAAAGCATCATGTACGATCGCCGTTTCATAAGCAATACAAAATTTCCAATTTTAAAATAAAACCCCAAAGGGTATTTCAAAATTTAAATCTAACTCAAGTTGCTAGTTATTGAGGGAATAAGACAAAAATAAAATCAAAATTCGCTTAAAAGAAATGTGACAGAGGAAGATGATATATAAACTTATTGCTGTAGTACTTTTTTGCCCATAGCATATCTGGGTGCATTTGTTAAAACTACCCAAGGGTTATCAGGTTTGCAGACCAAATTTTTACAGAATATTAGAAATTATTGCAAATAGATTAACAAGCATTGCAATGTGTTTCATTTTACACGATTGTAGTAATGTCTACTTTTAAAATTGATTTGATACCTATTGTCATCCCATTCGGGTAAGTATCTCGGTCAAACTAGCAAAAACTTTTTTAGATATGCAAACAAGAAACTTAATTGGATCGTTCACATTAGGTATGCTGTTAACAGCAATACCTGTATTATCAGCTAATGCCTCAGAAGTAGTACCAAATTTATACCAGTTTCAAGGTAAGAATGTCAGCATTAGTTACTCAACGACAAGCTTTATTGGCAAGCCCCTTTTTACCTATAAAGATAAGCAACAGACATTAAACTTTCAAGGTACTGAGCAGATCCGTAGTGTAGAAACAGAAATTGGTACACTAGTAACTGTAACTATCCGTAAGACAGTAGATACTGGCAATACCGTATTTACTTTGATCTTACCCCGTGTAAACCTTGGAAAAAACAACTCAGCCGCAGTAGAAACTAAGGGAATCACAACAACAAACCTCTTTTCTGTGATTCCTAAATTCAACCAGGGGCAAAGACAAACTTATACGACAATCCATTTGACTGGTACAGCCCAAGCTGTCGCGTTTTAACTATACAAGCGATTTGCGAGAAAAAATAGTAAATGCGTATGAAAGAGGTGATACTTCGGTCAGAAAAGTAGCCGTTCAATTTAGTGTAGCGAAAAGCTATGTACAAAAGCTCCTCCAGCTCTTGTTAGTAAAACTTATATGACACGAGTAGAAGGTGAAAATAGTGGTTTTAGACCGGAGGCGGAGCATCTCCGCTTCCGCATTATTTGGCTAGATTACATCGGAAAAGTTTTTGTTACTCAAAGTCAGAGGAAATGCTTAAACTCTCTATTCGATTGGTAATACATTATCTCAAGTATGGTTCCGTGGCGCTACGGAACCATACTTGAGGCGATCGCATGATTCATAGTTGGATTCAGCAACGCCTATTTTTTTGATAAAGCAATTATATCTATTTTCATCAATTCTCTAATAAAATTTGATACTATTATGCTAGATTCCTCAAAGTCAAAGTTGAAATCTTGAGATAAATTTTTACAAATTTCCCCTAAAGTAAAACCCTGAACGATTAAGTGCCAAATAAAGCTAGCTGTGGCTTGAAGCCGAAAGTATTTATCATTATTATAATCGACTAAAATTACTTGGTCGTCAATTTCTATTCTCTTGCATCCAGCAGTAATTCTAAAGGTACTATGAGAGTCAAATTCAGATACAATAGGTTTTAATCCTGTTGTATTTCTTTTTCCAGAATTCTGCTCTGAGTTAATCTCAATTTGTATATTGGCATTCTGTAGTTTTTCTGGAAATTTTGCTTTTTTTTCTGCCTGTTCTACCAACTGACTTTTTATTTTAATATTCAATTGGTTTCTCTGTCTAATTTCAAGCTGATAAACCTCTTGTTTAAGCAGATAAAATAGTTCTCTACCTTTTGAAGTAAAAAAATTATTTTTCTCAAAATCAGGTATAGCTCTAATTAAACCTTCTAAAATTTGAGATGTTCTTTTAACACCTCTGTTTCGTTCTTTTTCTAAGCTAACTTCAATGCGGCGTTCAAAATATAAAGCCAAAAGGGTGTAGATATAGAATGCATGAAAATAGCCATAAAAATCTCTTTCTGCACCAGACCAAGGCAATTTGAATTTCTTGTTGCTTTTATCATCAATAAGAGGATTGAGTTCCATTACATTGTAAAGAATCTGGTGACCATATTCATGAATTAGGGATTCTTCAATATCAAATAAGGAACGATCATCAGATGAAATAAAAATAACACCAGCGAAACGATTGGCTGAACAACTTCTAAAATCAGCATCAGTTACATGAACAATTATCTTAACAAACTTGCCAAAATCTTTATAAGCTGCTGGCCAAGCACATTTTATATTTTCTAAGGCTACAGTCAACACATTTAAAAAGAAAGAGACAGGGTAAGTTGTTATTTTCTCAAGTTCATACTGTTTTTCCTTGTCAGGAAATTGGTAACTAGGAGGAGCAACTTCTGCAAGCAGGGGATCAACATCAAAACGCTTTATTTGGATTAAGTTGTTTTCTATTTTTAGTAAATGAGGACTTTTGAAGTTTTCGTAGAATCTAGCTATCACCGTTGTCAATTCAGCAAGTTTATTTTTGAAATTATTTCTTCCTGGATTAACTTGGTATGTAGAGCAAAATGACATTGCAACACTTTGCCTAAGCCATATACGGAAAGGCGGATATTCAGTAATTTGCTTTCTTAATAAAGGAGATAGCTTTAAAAAAGAACTTATACCATTAGATAATCCACTTGAATCATAGATTTCTGGGTCTTTTTCGGAAAGTTTTAACCCCAAAGATAGCAAAGTAAATTGGCGAATTTTCCACACTTCTTCCAAAAGCATTTCAACTTTTGCGGGTTGCTCATGAGGTAGAAAAGTAGCCTCATTTAATAAGCTAAGATAATTTGCTTGTGGTAAGTCTTTTTTAGAAGTTTTAATTTCTTTTTGAATTTGAACGTTGAAATTCATTTTTCCTCTCCAAATAATTAGTTTTGTCTGAATAAAAATGTGTACTTGTTTTTAGGCAAATGTTTTCAAAAATCCTACTATTAGAGATAGGCATACAGAAATTATCTGCCAACTATTAAATTTGGCTTCGCAAGAGTATATAGAATCCCAAAAAATACTGTGAAAGTAGTTTAGCCCCGTTAAACTTTACTGGCTTGAAAGCTGTATTTTTGAGTTGGCAGACATTAAGTATTATGGCAATCCTATTTGAGTTATAAACGTAGCCCAGATGTTTCGCGATTTGTAAACAAGATGTCTGCGCTATAAGTTTAGAAATTACGTAAGGATTGCTACATTTTAAACTAGTACAAAATGGTTCTTCCGGCTTTATGGGGCAAAAGTAGTTTATCTACAACATCTCAGCTATAAAATGCCTAAAAGCCTTGAAGCTCAGGTTGTATGAGTTTACTTTTAGCTAATTCACCGGAAAGAGTGGAGGATTGCGTGAGTTCCTCTGATAATTGATTTACCGCTAATTTTTCTTTAAGCTCAAATGGTAAACCAAAATCGTCCAGGGCAGAGTCTTTTTGATGCTGCTGAACATTTTGTTGAAATTCATCCGTAAGAGCCAAATTAGCCAAACCACCAGGTTGATCCGTAAGAGCCAAATTAGCCAAACCACCACAACAATTGGCGGCTATTGTATTTGATAGTTCCTCTATCAAAGGAATGTCTGTTATTTTTAGAGAAGTTGTTTCTACAGTAATGTCATCTTTTCGCATCACACTTGACTCCTTTTAGATGTTATATCCTAGCTATACAGTTTTCGTTTGTGGTTACCATATCTGAGCTAAACGTCTGCATCTAGTTCACAAATCAAATCGGTAAAAAGTGGTAAGTCTTTCATAGTTTTCTCCTTCAATTGGGTTACTAATTGCAAAGTAATTCCTAAGCTTGGTTGACGGCTCACCAGCCAAACAAATCACATTTACAAAACTGGGATGCTCCTCACAATCACTCTTTACGGTGGGTTTTTACCTTTATGCACTTAGAGAAGAAAAGGTTTCAAAAAAATATTTATAGAGTACCAAGTTTGAGAGAGCGGATTTTCACTGTCCATCAGGTACAGCACTCCGTTTTGGCTCATCTGCCCTCCCAGTATTTCCATGCCAATAGGGGTTCAGCCGGAATACCTGTAAAACGAGACACGTTGTAAAGTTATGTAACGCAAATTAAGCAGAACCCTTGATATACGGTTGTTTCAATCCCAAGCTTTACTTTAACGTGAGTTCGACGGATAGGAAAGTGCAAAAAGCTTGCTGTATATGAATTTGCACAACAGGGCAACTTCTAAAAAATTTTAGAAGTTTAGTTTTCAAAAAGGTTATGCAACCTAGATTAATTGACCCCTTACCGCACTAATAAGGGGTCAATTACTTATCCGAAAGTCGATTCTCGTCCTTCTTGTGGACGATGCTAATGGTGTAGCATGGGCGGACGATTTCGTTTAATGGATGTCAAATCGTTGTAGGCTGTGGATCGCAGAGTCAACAGTCTACTGATGAAAATCAACCGTCACGGACGCGCCAAAGTTCTCAGCCAACATAGAATATTGCACGATTAGGATTCAAGATGGGGTTAAACGGTGGATTGCAGCAAGAGGACAAGCTTACTTTGATGCTGCCAACAATCCCCAACGCTTTATCGGCACTGTACTCAATATCACTGAGCAAAAACGCATTGAGGCAGAACGAGAACAACTCCTTGCCAGTGAGCAAGCCGCAAGAGAAGCAGCCGATCGCGCCAACAGAATCAAAAATGAGTTTTTGGCGGTGCTGTCCCATGAATTACGATCGCCTCTCAACCCGATCTTGGGCTGGACGCAATTATTACAAAATGGGAAACTGAGCGAAGCCCGTAGAGCTGAGGCCTTGAAAATTATCGAGCGCAATGCCAATTTACAGACGCAACTAATCGAAGACTTGCTCGACATCTCCCGGATCATGCAGGGCAAACTCAGTTTAACAGTGGCTCCAGTCAGTTTGACCTTTGTGATTTCTGCCGCCGTTGAAACGGTGCGTTTGGCAGCAGAAGCAAAAAATCTTGCGATCGCTCTCGATCTTGACTCTGAGATCGCTCAGATTTCTGGCGATGCAGCCCGCTTGCAGCAAGTAGTGTGGAATTTGCTTACCAATGCGGTTAAGTTCACACCCCACAGTGGACAAGTAACCGTTGAACTGCGGCAACTCGACGGGCTAGCTCAAATTCGGGTAATCGATACTGGCAGAGGCATCAATCCCCAGTTTTTACCCCAGGAGGAATTCGGGCGATCGCACTAACCGCTTATGCCGCAGAAATTGACCAACAAAAAGCACTTCAGGTCGGATTTCAAACTCACATTACAAAACCTGTAGAGCCAGAGAAGTTAGTGAGGGCGATAGTTAGTTTAGTCTTGTAGGGTAGGCAAATGCCCACCCGATATTGCTAAAATTTCACATCTAAAGCACGTACTAAAAAAGCCCATTTGTCTGCGGCTTCTTCGATAATTTTAGCTGTGGGTTTACCCGCACCATGTCCGGCTTTAGTCTCAATTCTAATTAAGGTTGGCGCATCACCAGCGTGAGCCTCTTGCAAAGCAGCGGCAAATTTGAAACTATGAGCAGGGACAACGCGATCGTCATGATCGGCTGTGGTAATTAAGGTTGCTGGGTAAGCTGTATTTGGTTTGATGTTATGTAATGGCGAATAAGCATATAGCGCCGGAAACTCTTCTGGATTATCCGCAGAACCATATTCGGAAGTCCAAGCCCAACCGATGGTAAATTTGTGGAATCGCAACATATCCATGACGCCGACTGCTGGTAACGCTGCACCGAACAAATCGGGACGTTGAGTTATACAAGCACCGACTAATAAACCGCCGTTACTACCACCTGCGATCGCTAGCTTCTCAGTCTTAGTATACTTGTTAGCAATCAACCACTCAGCAGCGCCAATAAAGTCATCAAAAACATTCTGCTTTTTATCCTTTATTCCTGCTTGATGCCATTCTTCGCCGTATTCTCCACCGCCGCGTATATTGGGCATCGCATAGACACCACCCATCTCCATCCATACCAACAAACTCACAGAAAACCCAGGTGTCATTGAAGCATTAAAACCACCATAAGCATAGAGATAAGTAGGGTTATTTCCATCTAATTTAATACCCTTTTTGTGCGTAATAAACATTGGTACTCTAGTACCATCTTTGCTGTGATAAAAGACTTGTTTTGTCTCGTAATCATCAGGATTAAAATCTACCTGCGGCTGGCGGAAAAGCTCACTTTTCCCTGTCACCATGTTGTAGCGATAAATAGTCCCTGGTATGGTAAAGCTGGTAAAGCTATAAAAAGTTTCAGTATCATAACGCTTACCCCCAAAGCCACCTGCTGAACCGAGTCCGGGTAATTCTATCTCTTGAATAAATGTACCTTTGAGGTCAAAAATTTGGATTTGACTGTGAGCATCTTTGAGGTAATCAGCAACGAACTGATTATTAAGTATACCGACACTTTCCAAAGTTTCCGCAGATTGGGGAATGATTTCTTGCCAATTTTCTGGTGCGGGGTTTTTGGTATCAATTGCAATCACTCTTCCCCGTGGTGCATTTAAATCTGTGCGAAAATAAAAGAGGCTATCATCATTGTCGATAAAGCTATAATCTGCCTCAAATTGGTTAATTAGTTCTACGACTTCCGCATTAGGGTTAGTTAAATCTTTGGAAAAAACCAAATTTTTAGAGTCAGTCCCTAGCCAAATGGAAATTATTAGATAGCGTCCATCTTCAGTAACGCCACCACTAAAACCCCATTCCTTTTGGTCAGGACGATGATAAATTAAAATATCTTCTGATTGGGATTTCCCTAGTTGATGATAGTAGAGCTTTTGATAATAGTTAACATCTTCTAATCGAGTTTTTTCATTTGGTTCATCGTAGCGACTGTAGAAAAAACCTTGACTATCGTGTGTCCAAGATGCACCAGAGAATTTAATCCACTTCAGGTGGTCTTGGAGGTCTTCACCAGTTTCAACATTGCGTATTTTCCACTCTTGCCAATCAGAACCAGAGGAGGATAGACCATAAGCTAAAAGCTTACCATCCTCGCTAATCGACAATCCCGAAAGAGCAACAGTGCCATCTTCAGAGAGTTTATTAGAATCGAGTAAAACTTGGGGTTGGTCGTCGAGGGTTTTCAAGGTGTAAAGGACACTTTGATTTTGCAGTCCGTCATTTTTGAAATAAAAGTAACGTTCGCCTTCTTTAAAAGGAATACCGTATTTTTCATAATCCCAAAGTTTAGTGAGGCGCTGTTTAATTTTTTCCCTAGCAGGAATTTCACTCAGGTAGCCAAAAGTAACTTGATTTTGTGCCTCAATCCAAGTTCTTGTTTCTTCAGAGTCAGGATCTTCTAACCAACGATAAGGATCTGCGACTAAAGTACCGTGGTAATTATCAGCTTGATTGCTCTTATGGCTGGTTGGATAAGTGAGAGATTTTTCAGAAGAAGGCATAGTCTTAGGTCAAAGTGCTTCTTTACATACTACAAAGATAGACCCAAGACTTGGGGTATACACTCTAATTGTTCTCAAAAAGAAAACCCCGGCTTTTGACGGGGCAAATACGTGCTATTTTCATTTATAGAACAATTGTACTATAAAACTTTTACGGAGATAGAAGCGTGTAGAGTTTTCCCTAAAATCGAAGTCTTTTGGTTGATTTAGTTAACGAGTTTCTCTCCTTTCAACATCCGCGCTGCGGCTTCAAGTAGAGCTTCTTCGAGATAGGGCTTGGTAAAGTAGCCACTAGCACCGAGTTGAGCGGCAATTTGTCTGTGCTTGTCTGCACCGCGCGAGGTGAGCATTGCGATCGGTAAGTGGTTGAGATTAGAGTCTTTCTGGATGCGAGAGAGCAATTCCAGACCATCGCAACGGGGCATTTCGATATCGCAAAAGACGATATCGCAAGGCAGACCGGAGCGGAGTTTATCCCAAGCTTCCTGACCGTCACGTGCCTGTTCTACGCGATAACCTGCTTTGTTAAATGTCAGGGATAGTAATTCTCGGACTGTGATTGAGTCATCGACAATCAACACTGTCGGGTCAATCTTCGCGGGAGAGGTATCTGGAGGAGTAAGTTTTTGTTGCCAAGAATTGCCACCAGCTTGTGTAGAAATCCGTCCCTGGAAGATGTCAATTATTTCTAGCACGTCAGCAATGGGCATAATCCGACCATCACCCAGAACTGTAGCACCAGCTACACCAATGGGTTTAGGTGCTGGCCCTTCAAATTGCTTAATTACAATTTCTTGTTCGCTTAACACCAGGTCAATCTGTAGAGCAATCAAGGTATTTGCCGATCGCACCACAACCACAGAAACCATATCATCATCTCTGGTGCCGCCATAGACATTACCACGACTGATTTGGCGATTGAAGGTTAAAAGTTCCTTCAGAGGTCGGAATGGTAGCACCGTATCGCGCCAGGAAATAAATGATTGCCCATTGGCATCATGCTGAATATTTTTGACTGGGATATCTAGCGTATCTTCTACACCGTCCATTGGGAAGGCGATCCTGGAGCGATCGGAGACGCAGCAGAGAGCTTTACAAATACTCAGAGTCAGTGGTAAACGAATAGTAAAGGTAGTTCCCTTACCGATCGCAGAATCGGTGTTAACTGTTCCCCGAATTTCGCTAATCTCGGAGCGCACTACGTCCATACCCACACCACGACCAGAAATTTCATCGGCTTGGTCTTTAATCGTAAAACCAGACTGAAATAGCAGATCGTAGACTTCCAGACGAGACATGGCTTTTGCCTGCGCTTCTGTAATCATGCCAATCTTCACTGCCTTAGCCTTAACTCTTGCAGAATCGATACCTGCGCCATCATCGCCTACAGATATGATCGTTTGGTTGCCTTGGTGGAAGGCACGGATAGTAATGATTCCTACAGGTGGTTTACCAGCAGTTTGCCTCTCTTCTGGTGTTTCAATACCGTGAGCGATCGCATTATTCAACATATGAGTCAGCGGATCGGTAAGATGATCCAAAATCATTTTGTCAATTAAGGTATCGCCACCTTCGATCACCAACTCTACTTGTTTGCCACACTTAATGGCGTTGTCACGCACTCCTCGCCGCCAGCGATCGATAGTTTGAGCAAAAGGTACCATTCGCGCTCTAGTTAATCCCTCTTGTAGCTGGGTAGTTACTTGGCGGAACTGCCTTGCAACTCGTTCGGTTTCTTCGGTAACAAAATCAATGTCACTAGCCGACTCACGCACTCGTACAATACGTTCAATCATCTGCTGTGAGAGTGTGTGGAAGGGAGTAAAACGATCCATTTCTAGTTCGCTAAAACCCCGATCGGCATTGGAATCAGGGGCTTGGAAGCCGTCGGGGTCTTTCTTTTTGCGTCCAGCTAACAGAGACGCTTCCAGTAGCGATCGCTCATACAACTCCTGCATCCTTGCACCCACATCCGAGAGTTGTTGTACCTGAATCAGCAAGTTATCTAATGACTGTCGCAGTCGTTCATGATCCTGCTCTAAGGTATTGCGATTTACCACCAACTCCCCAACTAAATTACTCATATCGTCCAGTTGCTTAACTGGAACCTTCATCGTTTCTTCAAATCTCGCAGCCCGACGAGTAGAGGGACGGTTAGCTTGGCTGGTGTTCGATTTTACTACAGTAGAATGGGATATTGTTTGATTCGCTTCTGCCAGCAACTTTTCTAAGTCACCAAATTCATCTTTTATAACTGGTGATGGAATAGCATTTTTAGCTGAGACTGGTTGAGTGTTGAAAGGCTGGCGTTGGCGTAGCCCGTCATAGACATCGCTGTTGTTATCTGTACTTAGTAAGTCTTCCAGGGCAGCAAAATCTACTTCTGGTATCTTCTTAGCTTTGGGGATGGGTGCTACTTCCTCTCCTAATAATGCTGCCAAGTCTGCAAATTCATCTTCTTGAGAACCTATTTCAGTGGTTTCTGTAAACAATAAATTATTTTCAACAACTGTGTTTTCTGTTAATTCAAAGGTAGTTTCTAAATTATTATTTTCCTCTGCCTCTAAAACTTCTGGGCTTGTCTGGACTAAATCTGAAGTTTCTCCAAAACTGATAGTTTCTGATAGTTCATCCACAGTATTCTCTGTGGTTTCCATCTGAATATAGGTCAACTCATTTGTTGCGACATCTTCAAACAGCAGTTGTGGATCTTCATCGAAAGAGCCGAACAAATCACCTAGCTGTGCTTCGGATGATGCTGAATTGGAATTTTCCTCAAAACTGATAGTTTCTGATAGTTCATCCACAGTATTCTCTGTGGTTTCCATCTGAATATAGGTCAATTCATTTGTCGCGACATCCTCAGATTCGAACAGATCGCCTAGCTGTGCTTGGGATGATTTTGAATCTGAATTTTCTCCAAAACTGACGGTTTCTGATAGTTCATTCACAGTATTCTCTGTGGTTTCTATCTGAATATAGGTCAATTCATTTGTAGCAACATCTTCAAACAGTAGTTGTGGATTTTCATCGAAAGAGCCGAATAAATCACTTGGTTGTACTTCGGCTGATGCTGA
>NZ_JBALDU010000026.1:0-7038 GCF_036917235.1 Nostoc sp. | reverse complement strand
CTATTTTTTCTCGAAGATCGACAGAGTAGGACTTCATTTAAAAGGATTTATATTTTAATCTAGTGTACCTCATAATAGACGCAAGTGCTGTAATCAAAACTTCCTTTGAGTTGTTCGCTAACATTAATGGAGTACTCAATGTTTAGTTGAGTTTGTGTTTGATCGCAAATTTCTAACAAAATAGGAGCAATTAAAACTTCACGTTTTGCAGCTTCACTGATAGGATTTACACGTATGATATTGCGTCGTAAGTAACGCTGTAAAAATTATAAATAGTCAATTACACCTGAATATTGTGGTAGTTGTAGCGATGCGCATTCATAACTACATCCCAGTTCTGCCAAGATATCTGCTGGGGTATATGGTAATTCAAAATATTTACTAAATTTATAACTTTGACCGAGTTGGAGAATGTGCGGACGAGTCATAAATATTAAGGTTATAGAATATATCGACAAAAGTCAGGTAGAAATTTCAGTTTTAGGATGTAAATTTCTTTTTAATGTACACAAACCAATTGCTGGTATGGCTCCTAAAATCGCTGCTGTCAGTCCTTGTCCACTCCAATATAGTATGGGAGTACGGTAGGTTTCTGGAATCAAATTTTGCATAATAAAAAGCAACCAAACCAAAATAGTAATCCAGAAAAAAGAGATTGAGGGTAGAAAATTCCACCACCATATACCTGCTGTATATCGCCTCAACACCAGCCATTGGCAAATCCCTAGCCAAATTCCAGAAATTATATATGCGATCGCAGACAGAAATCCAAAAATCAAAGTATCTTCAGAAGATGATGAGGCAATGGTTGAAATGTAGTTAATCCAGGCTGTAGAAACACCGTTGGCAATCAGCCAACCTACACTAGTAGCAAATAGCCACTGCCAACCCGGTAAATATCGGTAAAGCACAAGGGCTTGGTCAGCAGAAAAAATCACGGCAAATATAACATTACTGAGACTTCTGACCAAAATGCTCCATGTTTGTGGTTGAGTAGCAACGCTAGGTGAGAGACTTTGGAGAATAATTTTCTCTAAGGCGATACTGGCAACGCCACCCACAACCCATCCGATGAGGGTCATTAAGGTAAACTGAATAAAGAACCTCTGTCGCTGCGATCGCGGAATCAAATACTTTCCTGGATGAGGCTTGTTATTAGTAGATGCAACACGATCGGGACTGTTAGAGTCAGTTTGCATAAGAAGTTAAGGGAGTGAGGGAATAGGGAGATCGCGGAGATAAGGGAGCAGGGGGAGAATTAACTAATCCCCTGTTTGTCCAATCCTCAATTAAATATTGATTCTTGTTTTACTCTATTTCTCAATCATCAGTCCCTATTTTCCATTCCCCACTCGCCACTCCCCACTTTCCCAAGGCGAAAATATTATGTCAATAATAACGGTCTATTCTCAATAGAATCTCATTAACCTATTCTTCTTGCTAAAGATTTAGGGGTAGTCCATCGTAGACATCGCTTTGAGTCTGGGAAACTAAACCAAACGATAAATAGTGATTTTTTGTTGGTTCTTAACCTTGGTTGCGATCGAGAGTAATTTAGATGCGTTTGTCCTGTCCACTACAATTGTACAAGAGCCTTCACTTAATCTTTAAAGATATTCTAGTATATACACCGTATCTTTTGCGAGTTATAAAAATCAAAATAGGATTACAAAGCATCAAGCTCAACTTACATCTTCGAGCTTGTTTTACCCAACATAAAGTCATATATAAAGGCCTAATAATCTTTGTGATTTTCTTCTAATTTGTTGGAGTAATGAAACCAGTTTTTTATAGCTAGGTTTCAAGAAAAGTTCAGTCTTAATTCTCTTTGTGTTCTTCAAGGTTTATTTCTAGAATGCTGCAAAAAATCTCTTTGGCTTTACTCGGAATGACTGCTGTGGTCATGAGTGCGAATCCAGCTAGTGCAATAACTCTGCAAGTCAATAGTGGCCCATTTTCTAGCTACGCTGATGCCAAAACTGTCACCTTTGACGATGGCACAGCAAATGATCCTAATGGATTTGTTACTTACTCTAATATTACTAGTAACATTGTTCAAGGTAGTGTATCTGGTCAATACGCCTCACCTTATGGGGATAACACCAAATTTCTGACAATTGCTCCAGTAGGTAGTAATGTTGCCGGCGACAGTGGTTTGGTCAATATTAAGTTCAAAGAAGCTGTTAATTACTTCGGTTTTTATGCAGGTTCATTAGATGATTATAACTTTGTTGACATTTACAAAGGCAATCAGTTGTTAAAGACTTTTAGTGGTTCAGATGTGCCAACTGCTATAGCTAATGGTAGTTGGACCAGCTCTGAAGCTAATATGTTTATCAATCTTGTAGCTGATACAGGAGAATCATTTGACCGAGTTGTGATGCGCTCAAATGGCGTTGCCTTTGAAACAGATAACCATGCCTATAGACTCGCCAGCGTTCCTGAACCTAGTGCGATGTTAGGTGTGTTAGCAATAGGTGCTTGTGGTATGATGTCAGTCTTCAAACGCTCACAACAGAAAGCGACAGTGAAAGCATAAATTTATCCAGATCCCTGTTGAAAATCCTTAAGGATGTGTCTCTATGCATGACATAGAGACACATTTTTTTATGGAGTTTTCCTCACACATTCCCTTGACGCAGAAGTGAGAGGTGTATTGCTACGTGGGACTAGCCAAAAAAACAATAAATTGTAGCGCTTGCTGGCATTAATACTGTAGTCAAGCCAACCGAGCGCTCATATCCAATAATCAAAATATTATAAAATATTACTATTATGCCCTGCTATTCACCTTTTCCTGAAAACCTGCTGGAAAAGCGTAATCCCAGAATGATAAGCTAAACAGTGGCATAAATAGGATGAAGTAATAAATGGGTGTTTATTCAACGACTCCTCATCTCTTACGGGCTGCTCGTGGTGAAGTAGTAGATCGTCCCCCTGTATGGATGATGCGACAAGCGGGACGATATATGAAAGCATATCGAGACTTAAGAGAGAAGTATCCTTCGTTTCGCGATCGCTCCGAAATTCCAGAAGTAGCAATTGAAGTTTCCTTGCAACCGTGGAAAGCCTTCCAACCAGATGGAGTAATTTTATTTTCTGATATTGTCACTCCATTACCTGGTTTGGGCATTGACATGGACATCGCCGAAGGTAAAGGGCCAATCATTCACTCACCCCTCCGCACTCAAGAACAAATCGATGCTCTGCATCCTTTGGAACCAGAAGCAGCTCTACCATTTATCAAGACAATTTTGCAAGCGCTGCGTTCGGAAGTAGGCGATAAGTCAACAGTGTTAGGCTTTGTGGGTGCGCCGTGGACGTTAGCAGCTTATGCAGTTGAGGGAAAAGGTTCTAAAACCTATTCCATCATCAAAAACATGGCATTTTCAGATCCGACGATATTGCATCAACTATTAGCTAAATTAGCAGATGCGATCGCCATCTATGCCCGCTACCAAATTGACTGTGGCGCTCAAGTTGTGCAAATGTTCGATTCTTGGGCGGGTCAATTGAGTCCTCAAGATTATGACACCTTTGCTCTCCCCTATCAGCAGAGAGTTTTTCAGCAGGTTAAGCAAACCCATCCTGACACACCTTTAATTTTGCTAGTTAGCGGTAGTGCGGGTGTATTGGAAAGAATGGGACAATCTGGCGCTGATATTGTCAGTGTAGACTGGGCAGTAGATATGGCAGATGCACGAGCCAGATTGGGTAAGCAAATGAAAGTTCAAGGAAACCTTGACCCAGGCGTGCTATTCGGCTCTAAACAGTTTATCCGCGATCGCATCCTCGATACCGTTCGCAAAGCTGGCAATTGGGGTCACATTCTCAATCTCGGTCACGGTGTATTACCAGAAACTCCCGAAGAAAATGTCGCTTTCTTCTTTGAAACCGCAAAGGAACTGAATCTTGCAGGAGTTAAGAGTTAGGAGTTATGAGTTATGAGTTAAGAGTTAGGAGTTATCAGTTATGAGTTATCAGTTGCGAGGTACAGAGTTATTTTTAACTCTTCACCTTTCACTCCTAACTTTATTTTTAACTCCTGATTCGGAACTTTTAACTTTATTCTTAACTCTTTAGTTTTAACTCCTAAATTTTGAAAAATTCTCTATGAGCCAGAAACGGATTTTAGTGACTGGTGCAAGTGGTTGTATAGGTCATTATTTAACAGAAGCTCTAATTAAAGAAACAAATCACGAACTGTATCTACTAGTTAGGAACCCAAGCAAATTGCAAGTTGATACCAAGGCACGTTTAGGCATCAACGTTTTACAAGGTGATATGCAAAATATTCGCCAGTTTGCCGATTTGCTATCCACAATTGATACAGCGGTACTCACAGCCACAGCTTGGGGTGGTGACGAGACATTTGATATTAATGTCGTTAAGACTATAGAGTTACTCGAACTGCTAGATCCAGAACGTTGCCAGCAGGTGATTTATTTTTCGACAGCTAGCGTTTTGGATCGCTACAATCAACCATTAAAAGAAGCCGGGGAAATTGGCACAGATTATATCCGTTCTAAATATGAGTGCTTAGAGAAAAAAGAAAAATTAGCGATCGCACCCAAAATTACCACAGTTTTTCCAACTGTAGTATTGGGCGGTGATGCGAATAAACCCGATTCTGCTGTCACATCTGGCATTCCAGAAGTGACAAAATATATTAATTTGATTCGCTTTTTGGAAGCAGATGGCAGTTTTCACTTTATCCACGGACGAGACATTGCCACTGTCGTGCGATATTTGATCGATCATCCTGCTAAAGATAATCAGCCACATCGGCTTGTTTTAGGTCAAGCACCGTTAACTGCTAATCAAGCAGTGAAAGAAGTTTGTGCTTATCTGGGCAAAAAGATTTACTTTGGCATTCCCATATCTATAACATTGGCTAATTTGATTATTGTTCTATTCCGCATTCGGATGGCCGCTTGGGATCGATTTTGCATGAACTATCGGCATTTTACTTATGAAAAATTCATCAATCCCGATAGTTTCGGCTTGCCAAATTATTGTGCAACTATGAGTGATGTTTTGAAAATTAGTCGCGTTGAACGTGCTAAGAAATAGTCAATAACTCTTGGTCTCGTTGTCAGTCAGACTGGGAATTGCCTAATGGGAAGGCTACCGCCTTTTGACTTGTGGCAGCAGCCCAATCAGGTGTATTTCCAGGTATAAACTGGAAACAAGGTTTTAATAAAAAGTCAATAACTCTTTATTTTCGTTAGAGTGGGATAACAATCAAAGTGTGAGGATTGATACTACATGCGAATCTTGTTAGTGTATCCAATATTTCCTAAAACCTTTTGGTCTTATGAAAAAATCTTAGAGTTAGTCGATCGCAAGGTTTTATTACCACCTCTAGGTTTAGTCACAGTAGCGGCGATTCTGCCCCAAGAATGGGAATTCAAGCTGGTCGATCGCAACATCCGTGCAGCAACAGAAGCAGAATGGGCATGGGCAGATGTAGTAATCCTCTCTGCGATGATTGTCCAGAAGCAAGATTTACTTGAACAAATCCAGGAAGCAAAAAAACGTGGCAAGTTAGTCGCAGTTGGCGGCCCCTACCCAACCTCAGTACCTCACGAAGTTGAAAATGTTGGCGCAGATTTTCTGATTCTGGATGAAGGGGAAATCACGCTGCCCATGTTTATTGAGGCAATAAAAAGGGGAGACACATCTGGGACTTTCCGCGCCACAGAAAAACCTGATGTCACCAGCACACCAATACCCCGCTTTGATTTATTAGAATTGAACGCTTATGACATGATGTCGGTGCAGTTTTCGCGCGGGTGTCCCTTCCAGTGCGAATTTTGCGACATTATTGTTCTCTACGGGCGCAAACCGCGCACCAAAACCCCAGCACAATTGTTAGCAGAGTTAGATTGCCTCTATGAATTGGGTTGGCGGCGGGGTGTGTTCATGGTGGATGACAACTTTATTGGCAACAAGCGAAATGTAAAATTGTTGCTGAAAGAGTTAAAAGTCTGGATGGCAGAACATAAGTATCCCTTCCGATTTGACACGGAAGCTTCAATTGACTTAGCACAAGACTCAGAAATGTTGGAGTTGATGGTTGAGTCTGGTTTCTCGGCGGTGTTTTTAGGAATCGAAACGCCGGATGAGGATAGTTTGCAAATGACTAAGAAGTTTCAAAATACTCGCAGTTCTCTAACTGAGGCAGTGGAAACCATCACCAAAGCGGGATTGCGCCCAATGGCTGGGTTTATTATTGGGTTTGATGGCGAAAAAGCCGGTGCAGGCGATCGCATTGTCCGCTTTGCCGAACAAGCAGCAATTCCCTCAACTACTTTTGCCATGTTGCAAGCGTTACCTAATACTGCGCTTTGGCATCGCCTGAAAAAGGAAGGACGATTACGGGAGAATCAAGATGGCAACATCAACCAAACAACATTGATGAACTTCCTGCCCACCCGTCCCCTGGAAGAACTTGCCAGAGAATATATTGAGGCATTTTGTACTTTATACGACCCTGTACAGTACTTAGATCGCACCTATCGCTGCTTCTTGATGATGGGCTTGCCGAGTTGGAAAGCCCCAGCGAAAATGCCAGAATGGGTAGTTGTGAAAGCGTTGCTGATTGTGATTTGGCGACAAGGAATCAAACGGGAAACCCGCTGGAAATTCTGGCATCATTTGTTCAGCATTCTCAAGCGGAACCCTGGAGTTGTAGAACATTACATCGCTGCTTGCGCCCACAACGAGCATTTTATGGAATATCGCCAAATTGTGCGCGAGCAAATTGAAAGTCAGCTAGCTGAATATTTGGCACAAGGTGCAGAAACGCCTTATGTGCCAGTGAAGGAAAAAGCTGAGGAAAAAACTGAAGCAGTAGTTAGTTAAGGTTGGTAATGGGTAATAGTAAATAAATTACTTATTACCCCTTCTCAATTAAAACCATACAAATGCAATATTTGAGCTTACAGCAGTTTGCGACCAAATGCACCACAGAAATAGCTATCTAAACAGGCTCAAAAAATAGACCGCAATGATTAAACCAATTTAGAGCATTTT
>NZ_JBALDU010000025.1:0-27458 GCF_036917235.1 Nostoc sp. | reverse complement strand
TATTTTTTCTCGAAGATCGACAGAGTAGGACTTCATTTAAAAGGATTTATATTTTAATCTAGTGTACCTCATAATAGACGCAAGTGCTGTAAAGTCTTATATTCTTTTCATTTGGGAGAATTATTTGAATCATTGAAATACACTTGTGTTGTTTTTGAAGGACACTTTAATCCACCGTTTGTGTACTCTGGTAAAGATAAACTTTTTCTAGAAAGATAGGCCGTATCATTCTCTTTGCAAATAACACTCACCATTTTCAGTTGCTTGCTATCAGGAAGTTTAACGGCAAAAACAGCACCAACATATAATTTAAGTGTAAAGCCCCAATGACCTTTACAAGCATCTTGAAATGCATAGACGTAAATACTATCAGCAATATTATTAATGTTAGTGTTATTCTTAACATTTTCCGCTCTAGTGTAATATCCATAACAGCTTTGTGGATCGCCAATAACCCAATCTTTCAATGACGGTTCTTGTCCTTTTTGATCGGTAATTATCACAAAACTTTTCTGCTTTGAAAAAACAGCTTCTTGAGTAGTAATCATTGATATCAACTTTTTTTTAGCCTTGATAGTTATTCTGTCTATCTTTTCACTCATCGCTTGGTTTCCACCGTCTTCACTTGAGCATCCAGTCAATAACAAGCTCAGGAAACCAATACTAAAAATTAATAATTTACAAGGCGAATAAATAATTTCTTTTTTAGCCATAAAAAGTAATTAATAACAAAAGTAGAGTAAATACTTTCTAGTCAAGCACTCGATTACCAGAGTGTCTGACTAGAAAATTTATTTAAATTCTAACTAGGTTATAACAAAAATGTCATTATTACCAATCGTTGGTCTAATTGAAGTGAAGACTCAACAACTAACTTTATACGGCAATCTAGAGCAAGCTAGAGGATGGTTTCATCCCAGATGAAATACCTTGTTACAGGTTTCATCAAAGCAAATGACAGAATTAAAAGCAGAGTATCGTCAAAAAATTGAAGTAGAAGTAACCGAGCAAGGAGCTAGGTACGAAAATCTAACTTTTTTTATAACTGGTCGAAAAGTTTAAAGCAAACTCTAATTTTCTATTGTATTAAGCCAATTCATTAAATCAGCCTCACTAGCAAAATCTAGTAATACTTCACCCAAGTTTTCTAACTGAGCCAAGGATAACTCTTGCAACCGAGATTGTAACTGAGAATTAATTGAACCAAGCCTACGAGTTAATAGACGCATCACTAGCCTTAGTTCTGATTGTCTTCCTTGTTCAATACCTTGTTCAATACCTTGTTCAATGCCTTGTTCAATGCCTCGTTGTCTCCCTTCTTGAAGCCCTTCTTGGAGAATTTCTTGATAAATAGCAGACTCTCTCATATCTTCTCTCCTTAAAAACTGACGAATGAGTTCTGGCTCGAATACCAACCCTGCTAGAAGTTGGGTACATACCGAGATACTCTGCTTGGTGGCTTCTTCTTCAATCATACTCACCTGAACTGCTACCTGTTGAAGTAAGCTTTGAGGAGAATCTGTTCGCGCCAAAGTTGCCAGAGGTAATAAACCAGGAGATAACAATAAAGGTTCTGGATCTTGTTCCCAAATTCGGAGGATGCGGTAACGGTGGGTAGTATTGCGGGCAGTAAATTCATCTACAAAGACAGCTTCTGAAGTTGTCGGTTTAAGGAAAATTACTACCTGTTCGATATCACAATTGTATTGTCGATATAACCGCACCCAATAGTCCAACATCCGCAGTGGTAAGGGTGGAGTCGATGCTGGTAAAGTTTGAAACTCTAAATGCAGTATTTGATTAGCAGTTTGCAAAAAGGTTACTGAGTCGGCACGAATTGGCTCTTGATTTAATTCTGTTTTGAGAATCTGGATATCCGTTGCTTCAGATGCAAGTAAGTAGCGGATAAAATCTTCTGGATATTGCTCAACTAGATATTTTAGGGTGTTGTCGTATGTCACTCGTGATAAATAGCTAGGCGTAAATCAATTAAATATTTGTAATATTGAAGTGTAAGCATTATTTGTTGTTAGCGCTACTCCACGAAAAAGTAATGTTCGCTGATAGCGCTAACATTTAAATTTGGTGTCTTTTCAAAATTACATTGTCAAAGATTGAGCATTTGTCTCAATCAATTTTGCTAAATCTTGCAGGAACGCGGCAGCATGGGCACCATAAATAATCCGGTGGTCAGAAGTAATATTGACTTGCATTTGTTGACGCACGCCAAATAAACCGTCGGGTGTTGCTACTACTTGCGGACGGGATGCCCCGATCGCTAAAATTGAACCTTGTCCAGGCGGCAAAATCGCATCAAATTTATCTACGCCAAACATCCCCAAATTGGACAGGGTAAAAGTACCACTGTTGTATTCTTGAGGCTGTAATTGTTTTGCTCTGGCACGTTCTACCAACGACTTCCAAGTACGCGATAGAGAATATATATCCACTGCATCTGCATTTTGCAGCACAGGTGTAATTAATCCGCCATCATCCATCGCTACTGCGACAGAAATGTTGATATCAGAATGATAAACAATACCCTGGTCTGAGTAGCTAGCATTTAACAATGGGTGTTTTTGCAATGTCACTGCTACAGCTTTCGCCAGTAGCGCTGTCATTGTCACGCCTTTGGATTTAATTTGTTTATAAAGTTTGTCTAACCCATCAGTAGTAATTGTATAACCGACACGGAAGACGGGCACGGATATGGTAGCTACCATGTTCCGCACTACGGCATTTTGGAAGGTAGTTAAAGGTACAGTTTGACCAGGAACAGCCGCCGCCACGGGTGCGGGTGCTGGTGTCCGAGGTGCTGGGGGTACAACTGGGGCGCTGGTTGGTACGGGAGCTGCGGGGGCAACTGGGGCAGGTGCAGGTTGCTTGCCCTTGTTAGACAATGCTTCTACATCTTCGGCGACAATACGGCCGTGGGGGCCACTACCTTGGAGTGTAGTTAAATCAACTTTGAGTTCTTTGGCTAACTTGCGGGCACGGGGTGAAGCTACCAGCCTTCCTTCTTTGTGGTTAGACCCATTTTGAGACGCTAAGGCAGGTATGGCGACTGGGGCTGTGGCGGCAACTGGTTCAGGGGAAGAGGTAGGAGTAGCAGCCGCGCCGCCAGAATTGGCAAGAGATTTCGCCTGTTCAATTTCAGCTTCCGTTTCGGCGATAAAGGCGATCGCAGATCCTACTGGGGCAGTTTCACCAGCTTCAACTATGATATGGGCAAGAAATCCCTCATAAAAGGTTTCTACATCCATATCTGCCTTATCTGACTCTACAACCACCACTGTTTCGCCTTTTTCCACTTTGTCCCCAGGCGATTTCACCCAGGAAACGATTTTGCCTTCCGTCATGGTGGAACTCAGCGCCGGCATAAATACTTCGTGAATGCTCATAGGGTGGTTTGGAAATCAATGGTTTATGGACTTTAACAGTTTTTATCAGATCGAATTGTATCTTGATGGGAGAGTTTTAGACTGTTTATATTTTAGGTTGGGCATTGGCCATGGGGCATAGTAGTTCCAAGTTCCGTTAGCGGATAGCTAAGGTTTAGCCCGTGCTGAGTAAAGAAGTGAGATTCCCCATTCAGCACTCCTGAAGGGCATTGGGCATTGGCTATCCACTAATGACTAATGACTTTAGGAACCTAAATATAGCTTAGAGGTCTATAATACAGAACTTATCCTCAATGGTTAGCCAATATCTTGCTCGCTCTCGTTTTAGTCATTGACTTGCAAAAACCACCACGAGTTTCTCACAGATTAAATGGGATTGCTATTTAATATTGCTCATAACCATTACTTAAGATACAAGAGCTTCTTACGGATAGAGGATATAGGATGTAGTTCAATCTAGAATTCAAAATTGGTAATAAACCTATTTGAAATTCCTGTTTACTTTTATGTCGGCAAAGCTAAAATTCTTTTTGATTGTGATATTAAGTATCTCTGCCACAGCGGGTGCTGGAGTTTATATTATCCAGCACCAGCAATCCGCACCGATTGTTGAGACTAGTGATGAGCAAACCCAGCAGATGGGAGCAATACATCAGTCTCAGGAAGTTGCAGCATTCTCAGAGCGTTCCGATTATCAAACTATACCTTTAGAAAAACTTAACTCATCTCTCCAAGGCAGTAATCCTACTACCCTTGCCCTGAATGCCTTTGAGGAGATAGCAGTGGGAGGATCGCGAAAGATAGAGGTAGTTTATCCGCAACCAAATCAGGCGTTAGTGACGATTACGCAAATCAAGCGGGGTAATAATTCAGTTGGGACGATTAAATATCGAGCGGAGATGACAACCTTTGGGCGATCGCTTTTTATTAGCTCACCTCCAGTGTGGCAAATCGTTTGGGCTGGCTCCCAGGTGGAATGTTGGGCTGGGAGCCGGTCTCACACTAAGTTAAATCACATCTGTCATTAGTCATTGGTCATTGGTCATTGGTCATTGGTCACAAAACAAATGACAACGGACAAATGACAAATGACAAATGACAAATTTAAATGTCGCCGCGAATTTCTTCTACAACGCCATCGCGCAGAACGATTTCGACTTGCATTTTGCTAATCAGGTTATCACCGATTTCTACTCGGAAAAAGCCTTCCATTTGGAATTGGTTGACTTCCTGATCTTGCTGGAGAAATTGCACTTGCTGGAGGTTTTGCAGCAACTGATTTTTCTGCTCTAAAAATTCACTTTTCTTTTGATTGACTTGGAGTTGGATATTGTCAATTTGTTGGAGAGTCTGAGGCCCAGGTGGTTGCAGACTCTGCTTTTGAATTGCCGCGATCGCTCTTTGTCCTTCAACGTCTAACTGTTGCAGTTGCTGGTCAAGTTGATTGATTTGCGTTTGCAGCTGCTGTTGTACTTCCTCTTTCCAGAGGGGAGTAACAATAACTTTGACGTTAACGACGCGTTTCAGAAGCAAATTAGATTTGGAGACATCCATAAATATTTCACGTTCACTCTTTACAGTTAGCAGGTGGAATGATCAGGCAAACATGCCGTCAATAATATCGCGATAGCGTTCCGTGACAACATGTCGGCGAACTTTTAGTGTTTGTGTCATCAAGCCATTTTCGATGGAAAACGGTTCCAGGATGAGTTTAAACGTTCCGATGCGGTCATCCGGTCGATAGCCTGGACGATTTTGGACTTCCCGATTCAATTCTTGGCGAAATAAATCCTGGATCATTCTACTCTCCAAGTCAATTTTTTGACTATCTGAGGAAGTCACTTGATTATTGGGCGTATCCAGCGTTAGATTTTGACTTGCTGCCCATTTTTCTATGGCTTCGACATTGGGGACAATTAAGGCTCCCAGGCTGCGCCGATCTTGACCGATGAGCATAATTTGATCGATGTATGGCGATCGCAAACACGCATCTTCGATCGGCTGTGGCTCGATGTTTTCCCCGTTAGTCAATACAATCGTATCTTTAGCCCTGCCAGTCAGCACTAAGTCGTCTTGTGGTGTCAGCCAACCCAAATCGCCGCTATCAAACCAACCCTCAGCGTCAATTGCTTTTGCTGTCGCTTCGGGATTTTGGTAATAGCCTTGCATAATCTGCGGGCCTCTCAACAATACTAAGCCTCGCTTCTCTATTGGTAAAGGCGCTTTTGTCTCAGGATCGACGATTTTAGCTTCTGTAGACGGTAGTGGTAGCCCTGATGCGCCAATTAAATTCCGCCAAGGACGCCGTACATGGGTGACAGGAGAAGTTTCTGTCAAGCCATAGCCTTGTAAAATCTGGACGCCAATAATTTCAAAGAAATTATCTATGTGTCTGGGAAGCGCACCGCCGCCGCTAATCATCTGCTTAACTTGTCCTCCTGTGGCTTCCCGAACTTTGGCGTAAACCAGTCGTTCTCCCAAGGCATGGAGGGGTAATAAAGCTGATGCTTGGATCTTAGCTGCTAATCGTTCGGCGGCTGAAGCATGAAGATTATTTAAATCCAATCCCTGAGCAGTTCGCTGCGCTTTGATATATTTGTCGCTAATGCCCAATAAAAATTTAATTAGGCGTTGCTTGTTGGCTGGTTGTTCGCGGAACTGCTTTTGCACTCCTTCATAAATCGACTCCCACAGGCGGGGTACACCGACCATGTAATTGGGTTTAAATTGTCTCAAATCCCCTTTTACAGAGCGCAAGTTGGTATAAACTTGCGTACAACCTTGAGATAGTAGGTAATATTCAACAGTTCGTTCATAGCTGTGCCACGAAGGTAGGATACTGAGAACGATATCGCCGGGGTTTGGTTGCAATACTGTGCCAAAACTGATTACTTGGTGCATCAAGTTACTATAAGACAGCATTACACCCTTGGGTTTACCCGTAGTACCAGAGGTATAAATTAGGGTTGCCAAAGCGTCACGATTTTGCTTGACTGGCACAAAATTATGACTTTTCCCAATTTCAAGCAACTGCGAAAAGTTGAGTACCTTTAGGGTTTCGTCTGTTAGTGGTGCTTCATCGGAAAGTAAGATTACCACTTGAATTGGTAAATCTTTGAGGCGATCTTGGAGTTTTTTAAGTGTTTTTAAATCCTCTACAACGATCGCTATACTGCCGCTATTCGCGATGATAAACAACAGTTCTTCTTTTTCCGCTTGGGAACTACGCACCGCATCAACGCCTCCAGCAGTCATGATGCCTTGATCGGCAATAAACCACCGAGGACTATTGTCAGCAATCAGGGAAATGCGATCGCCTACCTTTACTCCCAACGCTTGTAACCCAGCAGCAAATAATTGCATTTGCTCTGCCAACTGGGTATAAGTAATCACTACTTCTGGTTTAGCATGAGGATTGCGGAGGGCGACAACTTCACCAAATCGTTGAGCTGCCAAAGGCCAAATTTCTGGTAGCGATTCCACATTTGTGTAATCTACCAACCGCTTTAATGCCTCACGTTCTCGCTCGCTGATGTTAGATAAAAAAGAAGACGCGGTTTGGGTTTTTGACATAACACCTTACCTAAGATTTTAAACTGATTATTTTCCAGCTTATTTTGTTATTCCGCTACAATGACCATCCTTATTATCCACATTCCCTTCTGTGTATGATAATTCCAGGAATTCCACGTTTATATTTACAAAAATTTATGTTAAAGTTAATTTACATAGAGTGCAAGCAATGATTGTGTTTGCATCTAAGAACAGCAATCGCCTATGTTTCACAGGAGATGATTACCTATGAATTTTATCGACGGCATAATGCTAACGTTGCTCAATATTGCTGCTTGCATAGCGTTACCGAGGATTTTAGCTATACTTTTGGCTGATAAGACCAAACTTACTGAAACATTGGTGAATGGTTCCAAATTGCAAGCAGCCAAAATTCAACTTACAAGTTTTCCTTATTGTACAGCTTACCAATTGACAGGTAGCCAATACTGCAAATTCAGTCCTGATTTTTGTGCCAACTGTTCTCCAAATTGATGGACTATTCGCGAGGAATTTTTCCTCGGTACTTCCGAAACCAGGAATTTAATTAATTCTTCAACCCATATTCATTCTCATTTCGATAGTCTCAAATCGCCGACTTCTTCAAATAACTCGGAGATATTTTTGTTTATAACTCCTGCTAGAATTCCTAAACCTCGTACATTTTGAAACCTGGAGTTCTGCAATCTTCGCGACTAAGCTAATAGGCTAGGACTAGCCCTTTCAAGCTGACTTGAAAAACCTCTTTTTTTTCTCTGTGCTCTCTGTCCTTCTGCGGTTTAAAAGTAATTTATTTAACCAAACAGATATAGGGAAAACAGAGGGTAAGAGGTTAAAAAGGGATTTTTGATCAGCATTTTTACTCACCTTGAAAGGGCTAGTCCAATATGCTTATACTAATCCTATCTGAGGCTGCATATAACTACAGAATAGAAAGCAGAAAAGACTTAAGATTAGAAGCAAATAATGGCACCTTTCAATCGAATTATTAAGCGATATAAAAATCTTTTTCTTCATCGATTCCAAAGTGCTTTTCAGGTAAAATTTTACACTCAGCTTTTACATAGTAAATTGAGCAAAACTTACTATCACTCATTAAATCTTTCCATTTATTCCAATAAATATGTCTAATAACAAAAGATACAAAAGCATGAGGAGTTAAGATATATTTAATTGGAACCCTTATTTCATTTTGAAAACCTAAGTGTAAATGTGATATGGGATGAACAGGTGGCTCGTGAAGGTCTTCATCATAGTCATATCTTAAGGGTGTAACCGTTTTTTTTAATTTCGCTTCATCTATAACTTGCTCGTAATCTTGGAAAAATTCTTCTCCACATTCTATGTAAGAGAAACCAAGTTCATTTACAAACTCTTCGTAAGTGGGAAATTCCGATGGTGTTTCATAATAAGCATATCTATATTTTACTATTTTATTACTAGCATTACTTTCACAAGAAAATTGAAAAAAGGAATAATCATTGAGCAAAATATCATAATCTTTATTAGTTATAGCCAACTGATATAGCTTGTGATAATCTCCGTTTTGAGCTAAAGTAAAGAAATCTCTTGAGAACTTAGAAGGTTTAAACATTAATCCTCTAGTATAGTTTTCATTTTGAAATAAGTTGCAAGCATTCAAAATTTTTTTTGATTTTCTAAAACCTTCCTCCATCATTGTTAAATTCATTTTTTTCCTTCCAATTTTATAAGATATACAAGTTCTTCAGTGGGTATACCTTTTTTCTCAGCTTCATTTATAAGTTCTTGAATTTTTCCACGAACAGAGGCTTTTGCTACATTAACACCAGCTAAATCTCTCTGAAAAACATTCATTTCTTCAATATTTGGATATGTAAATTCAAGATTTGGCATATTACTTAAAGCTGTTCTTATTTCTTTAAATAAAACTTCAGCATATTCATTTGCTCCTGTGACAACTAACCAGCCTTTTGCACGAGTAAATGCAGTAAATAATTTGTTTCTAGCAATTCTAGAATCTTTTTCCGCAGCAAAGGTATCTACTCCTATAACGTAAACTGTAGCCGCTTCGTTACCTTTAGCTCTGTACACTGTAGATAGAGTTACACAGCCTTCTATAAAAAACTCTGTTACATAAATATCTGTAAGAACATTATTTGATTTAATTCCTTTATCCCTTAAAAAATCACTAATTTTAGTGAAATATCTTCTAGCATACTTATCATCTGTACAAACAACTAAAATATCCTCTGGATTGAGTTTTTCGTACTCAATATCGTTTTGTATAGAATTACATAGCCATTTCACTTCATCATCCATCCCCTCAGCAGTATAATATTTGATAAGTTCTTCTGGCTTTTGCTTTTTTGATATAGTTAAAGGGCTATTTTCCTCTGGTCTAGAGATAACCATGCGATCATCTTGATTGCAGTTTCCTTGTATGACTTCATATCCTAGATCAGTCCAATGTTCTTTATTTTCAAGCATTTGTATTATTGGAGTATTATAAATACCAAAGCCTATTGCATGAGCCAGAACTAAAATCTCTCGTGAGCTACGATAACATTTTGCTAAAACTATATCGTTATCAATTTGCGGATATTGCTCTTGTAACTTAGCTAAATCAATCCCTCTGTAACCATATTTATCATTTTTAAATGTATCCATAGTAGACTGTATTTTTACATTTAAAATATTTTGAAGATCATCATATCCCCAGACAATACAATCATTCCGTACAATTTGACGACATAGCTGATAGAAAGAAGGTTTGACATCTTGTGCTTCATCTATAAGCACATAATCATAAAGTTTTTCTAATCTTCCATTTTTTTGGCAAGCAAGTCTTGACAAACAAAGTCAAAAGGATCATTTGATTTACTTTTGGCTTCCGAAAATTTTATAGGTAAAATATTATTTTGATGACAGGTTTGAGAATATACACCCTTTATTGAACTGCCTCCCCAAGCATGAAGTATATGTATTTTTCCCCAATCTGGATCGCTATCTTCATGCTGTCTATAGAATCTTGTAATTAACCGTTTAATATATGTGTATAAGCTTTTAGTCCAGAATGTATATAGAATGGTTGCTTCTGGATTACGTAGGTGTAACAATGCAGCTTTCATTGCTAAGACAATAGTCTTTCCTGAGCCAGCAAGTCCTCTAATTCTTTGAGGCCCTTCTAATTGGGTTAAAGCTGCATACTTTTGACGCCTGTCAAAATTAGTTATTTCCTTTTCCATAATAGCTAAAATTGCACCTTTTTTATTTGAATTATTTTCTGATATATATCTCTCTTTAGGCTTAATAATACCTTTGGAACCTTCAAGGACAGCCAAAATTTCATTTAATATTTCAGTAGAAATATTAGACTCGCCTTTTATTTCATTTAATCTTGTTACTATTAATGAATCATTAATAATAACTTCATTCTCTAACTCGGTAGTTGTAGATATAAGATTAGGTGCATATATAGCTGCATTTATATTAAAAAATAAATTATTACGATCCTTTCTAAGACTTTTATTTGTTCTTAGTTTAGAAACAACAAAATTGTATAGCTGTGATGTTTGTTCATCAATATACTGAATTTTATTCTCATTCATCTCACGATTTGAACTATTTTCACATTGAAATATAAAAATTCCATGACGAGGAGATATTAGCATCAAGCTAGGATATTGAATTTCTTCATCAATGTTTTTAAATATAGGAAAGTTATAGTAAATTATTGCATCATATATATTTAGTAATCGTTCATTTTCATCTAGAAATCTAACTAAATTTTGAGAGGTTGGATCATTATAGAATGCTTGTGATAGAATATTTTTTTCCACGATTAATAGATTTCCTTTGTATAAGATGAATACAGGCATTTATAAATTATTTTAATTCAATTAAAATAATTTACAAGCATTTGTAAATAAAAATTATTTAGCCTTTGCTCAAGAAGTATTTTGAGATTGAAAGGGGTTACATTTGACTAATAAAAAGCCTCAATAGTCAGAATGTAATTTAAATGCGTAACAGGTTGCCAGTATGGGTAAAGATACTCCCACTACTTTTAAAAACGATGCTTCTCAAAATAGATGTGGTTTATATAGTATTACGACGAGAAAATTTAATTAAATTTACATTGTGTAACATATTGTCATTTATTCTTGCCTACTTACTTAGATTCAAGTAATTTTTTAGTTTAGTCCGTATAATTACTAATTGAAATCAAGCCACATATATAACTAATATAACAATTGTTAAATCTATTGCATGACAGTCAAACAGCTTGTAATGCCAAAACAACAAGGAGTTGATCGGTTTATTTATAAACTTCACAAATTTTTACTAGACTGTCAAATTAACTATAGCAATCAGAATTGAAATGTGAGAAAATACGTAGACAAAAAGTACGTATTTATAAGTATTTCAGCGATTTATTTCTCACGAACGATTTACGATTGCTATATGCTGGGTATGAGTTTTGACTTTTGCCTTGTTGTACTAGTACAGAACTTACGCAAACAACAGCCAAAACCCGGATTTTCAGGTAGGGACAATTTATTAATTGTGCCGACATTGTTGGAGAAGTATTTAACGAGTTAACCATTAAATGAAAATAAAATTACAAAATTTTCGGCAAACTCTTTTGATGGTCAACACATTAAACTATTAGTTCCAAATAACAGGTTTCAATATGAATCAGAAACAGATCGCAGAGTTTTCTCTCGAAGATGGCACGAAGTTTTTAGCTGAAGTTGATGAACCAGAAAATAGCAATGCTCTTGTACGTGTTGCTAGACCAGATACAGGGCAAATGGTAGTTGAAGCTAAAAAGAAATTTGAAGATGTATTAGATCAAATACAACCTGTCGCTTCAGCAATTATCAGCAAACTGAGTCAGCTTAATACACCTGCCCATGAGGTAGAAGTTAAGTTTGGTATTAAGTTAAATGCGGCAGCGGGTGCAATTTTCACTTCTGTAAGTGGTGTGGTGAAGCTAACTACGAAGTTACCTTGAAATGGAAGCAAGACAAGGCATAGTATGGTAGCGAATACAGATAATTATATTCAAACTTTTAGGTCAGCGATCGCCCGGATTTTTCATGCCAATGGTGCGGTAGTTGGTGTAGGTTTTTTAGTCTCTGGACGAACTCGAAATTACATCCTGACGTGCGCTCACGTTGTGACTTCAGCTTTATCTTTACCAGAGGATATAGTTGAAGCTCCTAGTAATGATATTTATATAGATTTCCCCCTAATTGCATCAGGACAACAACTAAAAGCTAAAGTTGTTTTTTGGCAACCCGTTGTCAGCAATGCATCAACCTCTGAGCCTGAAGATATTGCTGGGTTGCAAATTGAAGGGCAGTTGCCTAAAGAAACCCAAGCTATCCAACTAATAAGAGCTAACAATATTTGGCAGCATCCTTTCCGCATATTCGGTTTTCCTAACAGACATAATGATGGCGTTTGGGCCACAGGGGTGTTGCGAGATGGACAAGGAAAGGGATGGGTGCAACTAGAAGATAGTAAAGTCACCGGCTACAGAATAGAACCGGGTTTTAGTGGTGCGCCGATATGGGATGAAACTCTTGTAGGAGTGGTTGGGATGGCTGTAGCGGCAGAGATGCGGCGAGAAGATATCAAAACTGCTTTTATGATTCCTGCGGATGTATTGATTGAAGCATGGGATGAAATCGACTTGTCGATTTCGCCAAATGCACATATCCAGAATATTCCCAGTCGAGTTCAACAACTCAAAATCAAAACTTTGCAACAACGCTTTGACGTTCTCAGTAGTGATTATGAGGTGGCTTACAATCAACTCAACTATACACTTAGTGCGAGCGATCGCAATATCATCCAACGCCAAATTGATAGCATTTTACAAGAACTAGAGCGAGTAGAAAGCGAACTTAATACTATAAAGAATTAATTTAATACCTAAATAAAATGAAAAGCTCTGTAGATTTACGAAAGAACTATCTAGAACAGTTAATAGAGAATTTAAAAACTGAGGTTGAAAGTCTCAGCAAGCAAATGACTCGGACGAGTAATGATGTAGATAAAAATAAATTGCAAAGACAAGTTGATGATAAATTCGATGAAATGTATAAAATCGAATCAGAGTTAAACCACCTAAATCAACAATCTTTAGTGCAAGTTGAATCTGATAATATTCCATTCACTAATCGTGATGCTGCAATTAATGAAATTACAGCAATTAATTCTCCTCCTTACCGTCTGGTGACAGCACCTGAAGGTTATGGAAAAACAGAATTTCTCAAACAAATACTGGGACGGTTTCAAGAATTGCAATGGTGTTGTGCTTATGCTCCCATCTCTGGTTATGAAACTATTGAAGATTTAGAAAAAAGATTAGCAAATTCTCTGCAACTTACACTCCCTGAAGGACATGATTTAAGTTGGGGAGAACGTTTAGGCTCACTATTGCATAGAAATTGGGCTAAATGGCAATCACAGGGCAAAAAAGGTATTGTGCTGCTAATCGATCTGGATGGTTGTGCGCCACAAAAGCAACGTTTAAATGAACTTTTTAATGACTTTAAGGAATTTGCCTGGAGAATTGAAAAATGTTTGAAAGAATTACAGTTCTTTAAAGATAATTCCCGGAGACTTCGAGTTGTGATTGCCGCTCGTTGTTTGATCGATCTTCCATTAGATCGGACTTTTCCTAAACTAATACTCTCTCCTTTTAACTGGGAAGTAATTCAGGATACAGCAACAAAATATCTCAAGCCCATAGAGATGACTTCTGAAAGTCTTGCTTTACTAGCAGGACACTTACTGTATTTAACTGGTGGACATCCTGGGGGAATTGCTGAAGCACTAAAAGTTTATCGAGATGGTTGTTACACAGTTAGTTGGCTTTTAAACAGTTATGGCAACCAATTATGGGAAAAAAATCTCAAAAAGTGTAGAGATCAGATTAGAGAAAGCTTGACAAAAGAAAATAATAATTTATACGAATCTATTGAAAAATTGAGTATATTTCCTATACTCAATGGGACTTGGATCTTAAAGGAAGCTGTTCGGAGATTTAAGTTACCTTTCAGTGACGATAGTTTTAAATTAAATGCTGAACTGACAAAGACATCTATTTTTACTCGTGATAAAACGATTATCAAAGATGGGATGACACGACGGCTGTTAGTTATTGGTCTGCTCCGAGAAACCTCGCCTGATAACTTTCAAAAGCTTTGTAACGAAGCGGCTCAAATCTGCTGGGAATACATTCACGAACTGAAATCAAAGAATAATTCTGCTGTTGCGGGTACTTGGTCTATGCAGTATTTTTTTCAAAGTCTTCAGAAACACGCTGGATTTATTAATTTTGGCCCTAATAGTCTGGCTTATCGGCAAGAATTGCGTAATGATTTCTTTGATAAAACTGTTGAAGAAACTCTGGGAATATTCCGCAATACAGATCGAGAGCAATTCCATGAATTTATTTATACACTTAAATCTGAAGTAGAAAATGACTGGGAATTTCAGTTTTTGGTCAATTACTATCTACATAATGAGGAATATAATGACGCACCCTATAGAGATTTAATTCAGAAGCTTGATGAAGCCATTCAAAATAACTAACAATTAAATAGGAGTCTATTATGTCTGAACTAAATAAATTAGAGTTTGTTGGTCGTGCAGAACATCTAAATCGAATTATTTCTCTTGTTCAGGAATCTAATAAACTGCGTGTAGTTTTAGTAGAGGGTAGAGGTGGAATTGGCAAAACTTGGTTGCTTCATGCATTAAAATCCCGTTTAAACCAAGTTCAAATTGGCACAAGTGAAATTATTGATTGCGATATCCCTGTTTTTAATGATGCAGAAGATTTATACACTCAAATTGCCAAACAATTATACGATCGTACATATAAAGAATGGTTACTCCGGTTACGACAACTGCGAGAAGATGAAAACCGCCTCAGTCAGATTGCATACGAACAAGAACGTAGACAACTTGAAAAGTTCTTGGTTGATGAAATTAATCGCAAATCCAGTCAACGGAGACTAGTCTTTCTAATTGATACGGTTGAGAAGTTAGGACAAGCAGATGTAAGAGAGCAAGTTTGGGAGTGTATTGGCGATTTATGCCATCAACTAAACAATGCCGTGTTTATTTTAGCAGGTCGCCCTACTATTGCTCGTAAAATTTTAGAAAAATCATTCAAACAAGAAGAATTAACTTATTTGGAATTAAATGAATTTACTCATGAGGATGTACAAACATACATTCGTTGTAAGGAGGAACAACTTCACTTTACTCTTGGACAAGAATTGGTTAAAAAGATCATAGTTCTATCTGGTGGTAGCCCGATCATGATTGAATTTGGAGTAGAGTATGCTTATCGGGAAGTCATACCAGATTGGTTAGAAAGTGAAGATATAGAAACTATTCCCAGCAGGTTAGAACAAACTGGTGGATTTGAAGCTGAGATGGTTCGACATATTACGCAGCTTCGGACATCAATGGATCGGTTAACTCTGTTGCTTTCACGTATTTACCCATTAGATAGCTCTGATATTGCTAATTTATTAGAACTATCTACAGAAGATGCTCAAAGATTATTTATTGATGCACAAAGCTACTTTTTTATCAAACCAGTAATCGGTGGTTCTCAAATATCGTTGCATGATATTGTGCGAGACTTAGTTGAGAAATATGTCTGGACAGATATTGACCCTGATTTGGAATGGAGAAAACGAGATAGTCGGATTGCTGCCAAATATTTTGAGCAAAAAGATTATGATTTAGGGCCACAAAAAAGGATATTGGAGGTTCAACGTTATTCTGATGATTCTCATAAAGTCGCTAATATCGAGTTTATGATTGAAGAAGTTAAACAACTGCGAGAATTCAATACTACGCGATGGCTCTGGAATGCTTTATATGCCGATCCGATAATCGGCTTTGAAACTTGGCACGAAGTTACTGATAGGATACGCCGCCAATCAAAAAAGTTTGGCTTTGTAAATCAATTATTGGCAATTGCCAAACAGTTTGAAACAGAAATAAATCCCGAGCAAAAATTTAAACTGATTATTTTTGAATCAAAGATTGTTCATGCTCTTAAAGATAAGAGTACAAAAGAAAATGAACTAGTCAAGTTGGAGGGAATGCTATCCGCTCAATCTTATAATTCTTCTCATCAAGCGGATATTTACAATGTCTTGGGAATGCTAAATACCAAGTTACACCTTTATGAAGAAGCTTTGAAATATCAGCAAGAGTGTTTATCCCTAGTTCAAGGCAAAAAGCTATCATACGCTATTCCTGCTGTAGCTAACCTAGTTGGTTATCTGCATAGACAACTCAACAACTTTCAGGAAGCTGAGAAATATTACAAACTAGGTTGGGAGGCTGCTATGGAAATTGATACTCCTGACAAAGGTTTAACTCAAGTTATGGCTAGCATTCAGAATAATTTGGGATTTTTGTACGGACAACAAAAAGATTATGTCAAGGCTGAACAGTGTTTTAAGGCTGCTATTGATATGTGGTCGAGTGTTGAGAGCGAACGCGAAATAGCCAACGCCGAAATTGCCTCTGCTACTATTTTGGTAGATAATGGTAATTATGTTAAAGCGAAACAACTACTTGAACGAGCATTAAGCCGTTGTGACAATGAAGAAAACGATAATCAAATACTGTGTAGGGCATACTTTCAGTTAGGCTTAGATCAGTGGTTTAGTGCTGAGGTAGTAAATGAAGCTGTTTGGGATGTGACACAGGTGCAGTGGGATCTCAATGTGCTAAGTCTTGCTCAAAATGCTTTAGAAAAAAGCCTGAAACTAGCAGAGAAATATGGACTTGAAGAGGAATTACCTGGAATTTTGCACCAAATTGCTAGTGTCTATTGGCATCTTGGGTTTCAAACAGGCGATCGCACGCTACAAGACCAAGCTTTAAAACTTAACGATCGCTCTTATCAGACTAGTTTAGAGTACAATGACATGCGGTATGCCATCGATAGCCTGGTAGGTAAAGCAGAGTTTGATTATTATGCAAAAGCCTACGAGCATATTTCCGATTATGCACAAGAACTTAGCGATCGCTTCCAATCATATCAAAATATTCATACACTATACTTTGGCCGAATGTTACGCATAGAAGGTGATGTTGCATTTCAACAAGCTAACTACAACTTGGCTTTTAGTAAATATGCTCAAGGAATACCCCAAATCTTTCAACATGGAGGTTTCGGCCCGTATTCTATCAAACATGAGCTAAATCTGCTCCAAAAGAAAATTGAACGGTTGCCTATAGAACTTTCTAAAACTCTGATTCAACAACTAAAATCTCAGTGGAAAGATCATAAAGCTCTCAAGGAATGGTGCGATCAACAAATGTTTTTGACTAGAATACGTGCCACAAAACAGCCATCTTCTCATGCTTAGTAAAAAAATTGATCGACCCCAAATTTTAGTTTCTCTTAATTCTACTTATATACCAACTGGGCAATGTGACTGTGATGGAGGGGATTGTGCCTGTGATTTATCCCCTTTAACAAAATTAAGCTCAGATATCCGATTATCTCTGGGGATGTTGGAGACAGAGTTTGTGAGAGTTCCTAACTCGCAGATGATGAATTTAGATGATACTTATTCTCTCTTTTATGGTACTTATCATCAAGTAGTAGTTTTGAATCAATCAGCGATATATTTACTCAAACAATTTACAAATCCTCATAAATTAAATGATATTGCAATAAAATATCCTGAGATTGACCCAATAGATTTACAGGTAGCTATTCAGGAATTATATCAAGCACGTTTAATTACACCCAATAATTATTCCTCATTTAACTTAAATGAAATACCAGAAACTTTAACAGCATGGTTGCATATCACCGATCGCTGTAATTTAAGATGTGACTATTGCTATCTTCCGCACGAAGCAAAAGATATGTCAATCGATATAGGGAAAGCAGCTATTGAATCTATATTTCGCTCTGCAACCTTAAATAATTACCGCCGCGTCAAACTGAAATATGCAGGAGGAGAGGCATTACTCTGCTCTCCTTTAATTAAGGATCTCCATTTGTACGCTCAATCCCTTATCAAAGAAACAGACATTATATTAGATGGAGTGGTTCTCAGCAATGGAACATTGATTACGCCTGAGATTATTGAGATGCTACAAACGTTGAATCTGCGTCTAATGATTTCACTAGATGGATTATCAAATTTCCATGATATTCAACGTTCTTATGCAAGCGGAAAGGGATCGTTTCAAGATGTGGAACGAGGTATTAAGATTGCTTTGCAAAATGGTTTAATACCAGATATTTCCATTACAGTTAGTGGGCGAAATGCAGAAGGATTGCCCGATCTTCTGGAATGGATATTGGAATATAATCTACCCTTTAGTTTAAATTTCTATCGAGAAAACGAACTGTCAGCTTCTTATGAAGACTTGCAACTAGAAGAATCTCGGTTAATTGAGGGAATGTTGGCAGCATTCAAAGTTATCGAATTGAAATTACCTAATCGAAGTTTGCTAGGTTCATTGATCGATCGTGCTAATTTAGCATCTCCTCATAAACGAACTTGTGGAGTTGGGCAAAGCTATCTTGTATTTGATTACAAAGGGCAAATTGCTAAATGCCAGATGCAGCTACATAAAACTATATCTGCCTCTAAAATTCAAGATCCTTTAACTCTTGTGCGACAAGATAAAGCAGGTATTCAGAATTTGTCAGTTGAAGAAAAAGAAGGCTGTCGTACTTGTGAGTGGAAATATTGGTGTGCAGGTGGTTGTTCTCTAGCAACATTTAAAGCTACAGGCCGTTACGATATTCAATCTCCAAATTGTAATATTTACAAAGCTCTTTATCCTGAAGCTCTCAGACTAGAAGGGTTACGATTAATCAAATATAGTTCCCCAACTAAGTCATGACTAATTATACGCACGTCATATAATTTTAATTTTTCCAATTTTGGTAGATATACAGCGAAGATATTGTATTTAAATCCGCTTCTTTAGGCTCATCTTCATCCGCATTAGTATTTTTGAATAGGACTGTAAATGCACCAGCACCTAACCTATCTTGAGGAAATATCCGATAACAAGGCATCGTCGTTAAATGCGATTGATATTTGGCTAAATTACTAATTTCTATCGCTTCAAACTGCGGAAAGCGTTCCAAAAACCATTCACAAACTTGCTCATTTTCTTCGGGCGAATATGTGCAAGTCATATAAGCAAGATAGCCTTGTGGTGAAACAATTTTAGCAGAGTTAGCTATAATCCGCTTTTGCCGATTTGCACTCTTGTTAATAGCAGTTGGGTGAAAACATCCGGGTGCTTTTTCACCTTTAGCAAGTAAAGATTGTCCAGTACACGGAGCATCTACTATGACTAGATTGCTAGAGCCGGGAAACATTTCGGCAAATATGCTCGAATCTCGATTAACCACTGCACTAGGGCTAATCTGGCAACGCTTCAAATTAGAAATTAGCATTCCCAGACGTTTGCCAATAACTTCATTACTGATGAGTAATTCAGGTTTTAAAGCTCTCCAAGCGAAGATACTTTTACCTCCCGGTGCGGCACACATATCAAAAACTAAACGCACTGACTCAGGAATAGCTAACAAAGTAGTAGCTGCAAACACCGAAGAAAAATCTAAACAATAGAAATATCCTTTTTCATGCAAGGTATCCTTACCAGGTTTTTCTCCCAGAGATAAGCGGTCTATAAATTGTGGTTGCCAAGCTGTTGGTGTTTCCACTGCTAAAGGTGAAATATCTGGCTTTTCTTGACACCAAAGAATACTAGGTGAAAAAGGCTGAGGATTCATTAAAGCCTCAATAAATTTTTCTTGCTCGTCTACATTGGCGAATAAACGCCGCGAGACTTTAAGTAATAAATTAGAAGGTTTTTCCATCAAGATTATGAATTATGAATTAATAGAAGTACGTTGTATCTGAATCAAAATAAAACTGTTACACAAGAACAATGTAATTAAGGCTTTTGGCTTCATACTCAAAATATAATGACCGCCATTGGGAACGCAATGGCCAAGCTACCCCACTGCACCGGAGAAGGTCATGTTCTTAGATAGTTTTCAGGAAAAATTACGCAAACAAGCACAACTATGGAGGGATGAAGGATTAATTAGTTCTTCGCAGTATGAGCAGATAGCAGAACGTTATCAATTTAAAAACCTGGAAGCTGCTGCACGCGATCGCAATAAAGCGATCGCGATCGCAATTGGTAGCATCCTTTTATGCTTAGGCATAATTACCTTTGTATCAGGAAACTGGCAGGGAGGATCGCGAGAAGTCAAATTTATTCTAATGATGAGTTTGTTTTTTGCGATCGCCATCACTGGATTTTACAACTGGAGGCCACCTGAAGGAAAGAAACCAGAACGAAGCAAACGCCTACTAGGAGAGGGGTTGCTAATTTTAAGCGCCTTCATCTTCGGTGCAAATTTACTGCTGATGGCCCAGATGTTTAATATCATCGGTTCTGCTTCCCAACTGTTTCTCGCTTGGGGATTCGGTGTTGTAGTCATGGCCTTCAGTTTGTCCTTGAATTCTTTAGGAATTCTGTCAATTATCCTCGTGGAAATCGGCTACTGGACTGGACTAGAAGACTTATGGTACGCTTCAGGTGAGTTAACTTGGTCGCGGCTAGTAGTACAGCATCTGCCTTTGTTGGCATGGCTAGTATTTGTACCTTTAGCCTACTTCTGTCGATCGCGTTGGATTTTTGGTCTAGCAGCCTTTGTTTTTGCTAGTTCCTTACAAGCTAACCTTAATCCACTGCCACTGCTAAATTATGCTGATATAGCCCCTTGGGTGGCATCTTTTGCTTTTACACTGCCACCTGCATTATTCTGGAGTTATGATGATTTATTGTTTCCAACCATAAATTACAGATTGTTTCAATCTCTAGCCCGTAATTTAGCGTTGGTAAGCTTCGGCGTCGTCTTTTACGTTTTGTCTTTTCGTTGGGTCTGGGAATCTCCAGATTATAGTTTTAATCAGCCAACGAATTTGACAAACTTATTCGAGTCTCTGCCGATTATCGATTTGGGGATTCTCAGCGGCTTGGCGGTTTTACAATGGTTGTTTCTACTGCGCCAAAGAAATAATCCTCCGCGCCGCGAAGTGATTTTCACAACTGCTGTCATTAGTACATTTCTTGTCTTTATTGCAATAGTACCTTTTTGGCATCAAACTATCAGCCGGATTGATGAACTTGGCATTTTTATTTTCAATGTACTTCTTGCAACATTAGCCTGGGGACTAATTCAAGAAGGATTGAAATTAAGCAACAGAAGTTCCTTTTGGGGCGGTATGCTGTTAGTAACATTGCAAATTATCAGTCGCGTGCAGGAGTACGACACCGACTTACTTTTTAAGTCGCTAGTCTATGTCTTGTGCGGTTCTGCTTTAATTAGCGCTGGACTCTGGTTTGAACGCCGCTTACCCGGTGGTAGCTCTACAAGTAAAAAGTAGGGCAAATTTTAGATTTTGAATTTTAAATTTTGGATTGAATAAAAAATCTAAAATCCAAAATCCAAAATCCAAAATTGAGAACTCTCTGTGCGTCAAAATTTTTAAAGTTTCTCTGCGTCAGTCCTAATTTCGTTACTTTTAACCTCCTCAAGACCTCTGCTTTGTAGGACTACGCTCATGAATAATACTTCTTCTGAATCTAAGAATAAACCCTTGTCTCCTGAAGCCGAATTTTCCAGTAAGGTGACTTTTCGGGATTACTTGATTGCTACTGAACAAAAATCGAATAAGCCTTTGCCTTTTTGGCGGTTACTAGCTCCCCTGGCGCTGCAAACAGGGCTAATTATGGCAGTACCAGCCCAAGCAGTTTATACAGACGTAACAGGTAAGACGGTGATTTTGCAAACCGTACCTGTAGACCCTAACAATGCGATCGAAGGTAACACCTTAGCGTTAGATTACAACATCTCCCGTACCTCAAATTTGAGCAGACTACCTGGCTGGCAAACATTAGTCAGCAAAGGTCGTGGAAGTGGCAGAAGATTGCCTGAAGGAACCAATATTTACGTGACTTTGCAAGAGCAATTCTCTACTGGGCGTGGTGTTCCGAGAGCTTGGAGGCCGTTACGGGTAAGTAGCGATCGCCCCACAACTCTTAGAACTAACCAAGTAGCCTTAAAAGGTGTTTATCAGGATGGTTCTGTTAACTACGGTTTGGAAACATATTACATCCCAGAAAACCAACGGCAGCAGATTCGGAACGATTTACAAGCCCAACGCGCCCGCAGAGGACAAGTACCACCCATTGTGGTCAAGGCGAAAGTAGATCCACAAGGAAAGGCAGTGCCACTTAGTATGTGGGTGCGCGATCGCAACTATCGTTTTTAAGCTGTTAGGCAAATAAACACTGTATGTTTCCACGCCAGTTTTGTCTTTGAAGTTCTGAGTGCCGACTTCCGACGCTCAGAATTTTCTGTTTGTCATTAGACATTTCGTGAAAAAGAATAGAGAGACGGAACCGTATTGAGAGAAAAACCTCTGGGAACTCCAGAGGTTTTGGTTCCTGATTTAGTTTCTACTTGTTACTCCAATTTGTCCTTAGTCATTTCCCGATAATGGAGAAAATTATTTGAACAACAAGCTCCGCGACTTCTTCTATCAGGTTCGGTTAAATACTTATCCGAACCATATTGAGTATCTACCTATCTACGCTATTAATTCTTCACCTGTGGCTGCGAACCAGGAATGGTTACATCTATTGGTGTCACCTGTTTAGCTAACTGTGTCAATGGCGGTTGAATAGCGGTTTGATTCCCCACTACTAGAGTCACAATCTTTTCTGGTTTGAGGTATTCTCGTGCTACCCGTTGGACATCAGCTGCTGTGGTGGCGGCGACGGCTTTTTGATAGCGAAAGAGAAAATCAGCAGGATAGCCGAAATATTCGTATCGCATCAACCGTGATAAGGTTTGGCTGGGGTCTTGAAAGTTGAATACAAAGGAGTTGAGCGTAGACTCTTTGGCATAAGCCAGTTCTTTTGCAGTCACTCTTTGGGTTTGGGTGCGCTTGATTTGGGCTTGTAAGGCTTTGACAAACTGGACAGTAGCATCCGATCGCGTTTCTCCACCAGCGATAAATATGCCAGGATAATCGAAACGGGGACTCCACTGGCCGTATACAGAGTAAGCTAAACCTTGACGCGATCGCAATTCATTAAATAAGCGTCCACCAAATCCATTTAACACTCCATTTAATACATCCAGCGCGGCATAATCGGGACTGTCGAAACGTCCGCCCAAATGCCCCATAAGTACACTACTTTGCGTCAGTTGTGGCTGGTTGACAAAAAAGACTCCACCTGTATTAGCTGGCAAAACCTTTGGTAATGTGGGTTTAGCAATACCTGGGTTACGCTGCCAATTGCCAAACTTAGCTTGAATGAGCGATCGCATTTTCTTACTATCAAAATCACCCACAATCCCCAAAATTATATTATTGGGGTGGAAATATTGCTGATAAAACTTGAGCAAATCCTCACGCTCAACCTTATCCACCGTTGCATACTCGATCGTGCGAGCATAAGGGCTATCTTTCCCATAGATTAATTTTTTAAATTCCCGACTAGCAATCCCATCTGGATTGTCATTACGACGGGCAATGCCACCCTTGGCTTGAGTTTTCGCCAAGTCTAGCTTTTCTTGAGCAAATACAGGCGATCGCAACACCTCAGCAAACAGCCCAAACACTGTTTCTAAATCTTCACTGAGGGCGTCAAAGCTAGCACTACCAGAAGCTTCACCAATACCAACTTCCACAGATGCTGCCCGTTGTTCCAATATTTCGTTGAGTTCATCAGACGAATGGTTCTTAGTTCCTCCAGTTCGCATTACCCCGCCTGTAAAACCAGCCAATCCAACTTTCTCCATTGGTTCCAAGCGATTCCCTGTCCGCACAAACGCCGTACCATTCACCAACGGTAACTCACGATCCTCCATCAAATAGACAACTAAGCCATTTTGCAGCACAAACCGCTCATACTTAGGTAACTTAATCTCAGGTAGCGGTGGTAGCTGCAACTCTGTGTAATGCTTTGCCTCAGCCGTCGCCGCTAGAGAAAAATTACAAGTTAAAAGTAAGCACGCAAAAACAGCAACCAAAGCATAAATCAACCCTTTCCTATTTTGAATTTTCAACACTATCTGCCTTTTACCCTTCACCTTTAACCTCTGCATATCTCTCTCCCTTTGCGCCCTTTGCGTCTACGTTTTTCATCCTTCTTTCGACAACAGCTTCCCAATCGTGCGATTTTTCGGCGTAAAAGTCTCCTTTGCCACCCGTTGAATATCAGCCGTCGTCACCGCCGAAATGTCATCCAACTGCTTAAACAAATTCCGCCAAGAGCCAGTTTTCACCTCATATTCCAACAATTGTTGAGCCATGCCCATATTGGAATCGAGAGTACGTAACAAACCCGCCCGTGCTTGAGTTTTCACCCGTTGCAAATCAGCTGCCGCTACAGGCTCAGTTTTTAATTTGTCAATTTCTTGACGCAAAGCCACCGCCAACTCATCAACTGTATGACCAGGAGCTGTGAGAGCATAGAAAAAGATCAAGTTTGGGTACTTATCTCCAGGAAATCCACTGTAACCTTGAGCACTTAGCGCCAAACGCTGCTTTTCTACCAAAGACTTATATAGCCGCGACGTGCGTCCATCACTTAATAAACTGCCAATGATTTCATAGACGGCATTATCTGGATGAGTAATCGCCGGACGATGATAACCTTCTAAATACCAAGGTTGAGAAGGTAGTTGTAAAGTAACTTCCCGTGTTTGCTGTTGTGACGGTTCCACCGGAATTTCTTCAACAGCTTTGGTTTTGGCTTGAAAGCGGCCAAAATAAGTTTGTGCCAGTTTTTTCACCTCAGCCGGATTGACATCTCCGACAATAGCAATGGTCAAATTACTTGGTACGTAGTGAGTATCAAAAAACTTTTGGACATCTTCTGGTGTCAGATTGCGAATATCTTCGTCATAACCAATCACCGGACGCCTGTAGGGATGGGTTTTGTAAGCAGTATCGATAAACTTTTCCACCATCAATCCAATAGGTGAATTCTCTATCCGCATCCGTCGCTCTTCTAAAATTACATCTTTCTCTTTATAAAACTCACGACGAATTACCGGATCGAGAAATCGCTCCGACTCCAACGACATCCAAAGTTCTAGCTTATTGGCAGGAAAGCTGTAAAAATAACGAGTGGCTTCGGTTGAAGTATTGGCATTTAAACCCACGCCTCCCGCTTGTTCGACAATTTGCCCCAATTCATTTTGCTTCACTAGCTTGGCTGCTTGCGATTCCACTTGTTCAAACTCAGTTTGTAACCTAACAACATCAGCTTTTTTGCCATCGGCTTTCGCTGTTTTAATTTGAGCATTCAACTGCTCTAAGCTATCTAGTAGCGGTTTTTCTTTTTTGTAGTCTTGCGTACCAATGCGCCTTGTGCCTTTAAACGCCAAATGTTCTAGAAAGTGAGCTACACCAGTTTTGCCATCTGGCTCATCCACACCACCAACATTTGCATAAGTAAGAAAAGAAACTACGGGCGCTTGATGTCGTTCCAAAACAATGAATTTCAAACCATTGTCGAGGCGAAACTCCGTTAACTGCTTGATGACTCGATCTAGATAAGGTTGAATTGAACTTTGAACTGGCGGGGTTTGAGCTTTAGTTTCTTGAGGAGGAGGTGCTGTCTGAGTTTGAGCTAGAGCAACTTCTGGCAGCAATCCCCACGAGAAGATAATTAAAGTCAAGAAAATGACAAATAACCGCCGCAATATGACAGATACTCGATCTGACCAATCCAAAATCCCCAATCTAAAATCTAAAATTGACTGACTGCTCTGGTTCATAAGCGAGAAGTAAGATAAAGTTACATTACCTAAATAACAGGATACTTAGCAAAAGAGCGTTAATCTTGTATTAAGCTTTCAGTGGCTCTTTGCACTTGACGTTAGACAATAATGCTACAAGTCTTGTTACGGATATCTAACCATAACTTTTATGCGAGTTTTTAATTCTTCCCCACCTTCAGAGGCTCAGACGCGCACCCGGATTTTAGAGGCAGCACAACGGTTGTTTGCTTCTAAGGGATTTGACGGTACTACCACCCGTGACTTAGCACAAGCGGCAAGTGTAGCTGAAGGCACTCTATTTCGTCATTTTCCGAATAAAAAAGCAATTTTGGTGGAAGTAGCCACAAGTGGCTGGGTAGAGATTCTGACAGATTTACTCACAGAATTAAGTGAAATGGGCAGCTATAAAGCCGTCGCTCAGGTAATGCGCCGCCGGATGTGGAATTTCCAAAAAAATGCCGATTTGATGCGTGTTTGTTTTATGGAGGTGCAATTTCACCCCGATTTGCGCGATCGCATTCAATTAGAAGTCATTACCAAAATGACTGATGTCGGCGAAGCATTCTTTCAAACAGCGATGGATAAAGGCATTTATCGTCAAGGGAATGCGAAGCTAGTTGCGAAAGTTTTCTTAGGAATGTTTGCGATCGCAGGTTTTTCTAACAACACCCTCATCGAACCTGACGCTTCTCCCCAACAAATGCAGGAAATGGCCGAAGGACTTGCTGATATCTTTCTTAATGGTGTCTTGGTTAAAGAGTAATGAGTAATGAGTAATGAGTAATGAGTTAGGAGTGAGGAGTTATGAGTTATGAATTTTAACTCCTAACTCCTCACTCCTAACTAATTATTGTTTTCGCTTGCTGACTCCACTGTTGTACTAGCTCAATTGCTGGACACAAATCTCGGCGCTGCATTGTTGCTACTTGCAAGCGCATAATTTGTTGGTGCAATCTGTGAGTAGGAGTTTGAGCTAACTGCACTACAGAACCAATACCTGCATGAAGCAATAAACCACAATATTGTGTCCCGACACTGGGAATACGTGCCAAGTCAGCTAAAGCCATCCATTTATTTACATACTGAAGATGAATTTGGAGTTTATTTGCTAACGCTAGTCTTGACTCTAGAGTTTTCCCTTGTTTGACTAAGGTTACTGTGCTAGTAATCCCACAATTTTGGAGTTGAGATTGTTCCTCATGGCTCAATCCAGGTAATTCCTCAATTGGCCAATCACGAGATTGGATAGTAGTTCTACTATTTTTGTGTTTAGCAGACATTTTTGAAATTAAAATATAGGCTTGTTTAAATATTGTGACAGTTGCTTCTCCTTTAAAAGCACGCTCTTGCGGTTTAGTGTTTGTATTGATGTGCAATTTTAACTCAATCTTCTGCAATGCGATTGTTTCGCCTGACAAACATTAGATATCTTGCAAAACTCCCTAAGAGGATGTTTGAAAAGTTTTCTTCTCGGTAACAAAACGTTGTAGATCCCCCTAAATCCCCCTTAAAAAGGGCAGGGCTGATTCATTCCACAAGGGCAAGAAGTTTGTCAATATCATTAGAGAGAAATCTTTGAGCAATTGTGATGGAAAGATGACCATTTCGAC
>NZ_JBALDU010000024.1:0-19405 GCF_036917235.1 Nostoc sp. | reverse complement strand
TAATCCTGGCTGAAGTGTAATTATAGTTGCAGTTAATCCTGGTTTGTAAATGTCTTGATTGCAGGTTTGAGCGATTAGTATTGCAGGTCGTTACACATACTGATCGCGTTAACAATTTGAGTTTTAGTGCAGATGGTAAAACTATCGCTTCTGCCAGTGCCGATAACACAATTAAACTTTGGAGTCTAAAAAATCGCAAATTAATCAAAACTATTCACGAGAGCAATGATGTTTTTGGGGTACTTTTTGTGGATAGTCAAACAATTGCTTCAGCAATTGGTGACGGAACCATAAAACTGTGGAATATCAACAACGGAAAATTCATAATGAACTTTCAAGAACGCCATAGGGATAAAGTTTTGCGTTTAGCTTTGAGTTCAGATGGCAAAACTATCGCTTCGGCAAGTGCAGATCGCACGGTGAAACTTTGGAATCTAAAAGATGGAAAACTCCTACATACCTTTATCGGTCATGATAATGATGTCACAGATGTTAACTTCAGTAATGATGGCAAAATGATTGCCTCAGCAAGTGAAGATCGGACTATTAGAATCTGGGATATTGATAATTTTGCTACCGCTAACGTTAAAGGTACAAGCCTCAGTTTCAGTCCAGACAGCCAGATGATTGTCACAGGAACAGGTAAAACTATCAGCCTTTGGCAACGGGATGGTAAGCGATTATTCTGCTATTTTTCAGGACATCAGAAGCCTATTTATCAGGTAAGCTTTAGCCCGGATGGTCAGATAATTGCTTCTGCTAGTGCTGACTCTACAATAAAACTATGGAATTTAGATGGAAAGTTACTACGTACATTGCAAGGGCATAACGGTTCAGTGATCAGAATTAGCTTTAGCCCTCGCGGTCAAATGATTGCTTCAGCTAGTGCTGACAAAACTATTAACCTCTGGAATTTGGACGGCAGATTAATCAAAACTTTCCCTACTCAAAGTAGTGAAATAACAAGCATTAGCTTTAGCCCTGATGGCAAAATGATTGCTTCAGCTAACCGCGATCGCACAGTGAAGCTTTGGAGTTTGAATGGCAAATTATACAAAACGTTTCTCGGACATATAAAAGCTGTTTTAGATGTGAGTTTTAGTCCTGATGGCAAAACAATTGCTTCTGCTAGTGAGGATAAAACCGTAAGGCTTTGGCATCTAAATGGTCAGACGATTAAGATTTTGCCTCATTCAGACATTGTTAACCAAGTTACATTTAGCCCCACCGATCACATATTAGCTTCAGCAGGTGAGGACAAAATTATTAAGTTCTGGAACTTATACGATTATCAGCCACTGCCAGACTTAAGCGGACACAATGCACCTGTGAAGAATATCAGCTTTAGTCCTGATGGTAAGACCTTTGCCTCGGCTGATAGTGACGGACAAGTAATGCTGCGAAACTTAGATTTGGATAATTTATTGAAGCGTAGTTGCAATTGGATAGATGACTATCTGACCTCTAGCCAGAACAGTAAGGGAGATTTTTGTACCGCGCTTTATTCTTGATAATAAGTAAAGTACATCAGTCAATTCAGTTATAAATATATTAAATTGATGATCGGGTTACACTTAATTTATTGTAACCTTGTTAATAGCTCAGAGGCATTTCCATCAAGAAGTGGTACAGAGCGTTTCTGAAATTTCCACTGAATAGACAAATTAGGTGTTATCGCTATCCATTAAACAGGAGTTCATCTATGACTTACGCAGACAATTCTTCTTTTGCAGATGGTGATTCTTCTTTAAAAGATGGTGAAAATTTGTATAAACAGGGTTTAGAAGACATTGATCACAAGCAGTTTGGTAGTGCTGGCAGTAAATTGCAGACAGCAAAACAAATCTTCACAGATTGTCTAAAAACAAAGGATCATAAGGAAGCCAAAAATTTACTTGACAAGACGGAACAAGCACTAAAGAGTATACCAAAGGATTCATAGACTTCTCAGAAAAATAATGTATAGACGGGAAATTTCCCGTCTTTAGGTTTAATCAAAGCGGGCAAACAGATAGCCAAGTCGCCAGCGTTTGAACTTTCCTGGATCGCCCCATCCTCCCCAAGGTAAATGTCCTTTCGGAGCTTTAAGGCTAAACAGCACACTATCGTAATCTCGCTATTTGTAATCTTCTTTACGATCTACAGTGTATTTCATTCGCCATCCTACATAGTCACCAAAAGCGCGAAATGTTTTCACACCTGAATGGGGATTGCCATCAATTTCTTTACTCTTCCAAATTTTATTTTGAACAGTGAACCCAAAATGGCTATTGCTATGGGTTATCCACAAGTTATCAATAGTTTTCAAATCCTCAAATGGAAATTTTTGGATATCCTCTACATCCAGGTATTGTTTAGCTTCACAGTCAGCAATCCTTAGCATGATAGTAAACGTTTCTTGATCGGCTTCCTTCCAACGTCCCGTTTTCAAAAGGTCTTCCAATCTGGTGTAGTCAAAGGTGAGTCTTTTCCTCTTTAAAACTGGCTTCAAATGTTCTTCAATGGTTCGGCTTTCACCAACTACATCAACTGGTATTAATTTCCGATCGCCTGTTGTATTCTTATGTATAGCGGTTTGAATAGCAACACAGCCTAGCTTGTAGGCAAATTCAACCGACCTTCCTGCTCCAAGAGCATCATAAAAGCCAACGGCAAATGCGATCGCGGCATCATCTCGAATTTCCTGGTTCATGCCAATGACATAATTAATATGCTGAACAATTGCATCTGCCTGAACCTCAGAATAGCAAGCATTTAACAGTACACATTCAACACTGTTAGTAAAAAGCTGAAATAAGCTCGACAGCGCTTCGCTACTAACCAATTTTGGCAGACCAGTTACATCTTCCAAAACTAGCCCTGATTGTCCTTCTCCATGACCGCAGAAATGAACAATCTGAGGTTCAATGTCAAGTAAAGCGCGTCGCATGTCAATCGGACGGGCAGCAACTCTGATTTCCAGTTTAAACTGCTCACGGAAACGCGATCGCCGAATCGCTTCTTCAACATCCCGTATTTCCTGCTCCAAGCGTAATCGAGAGGTAGCAGGAGGGTTAGCTGCAATAATTAAAATCTTTTTCATTTTTTTAATTTATCATTATTTTTAGTTATTTGATTTAACTTAAATACTCCACTTTTGCCACTATAAAATGAATGACTATGGATGACTATATTCCGGTTATTAGTAAAGTTAATATTACCTTATGCAATTCGATAACCACAATTTTTTAACGATTTTTAGGGCATTTTGATAAGCTTCAAAAGCATTCTTTTAGCTATGATTATTTATACCATTCTTGGAGAAGTACTATAGCGAATTGACTTCATTTTTATCATTTTTAAATCAGAATCTTTAATCTTTTCAACTACATATCCTCGTGTGCCTGGTGCCGCCGGAAATAAAAAGAAGCGTAGTCTTTTGGGTGATGAAAATAAACGTAATTCACATATACCTGCACTTTCAGTTTGAATAAAAGGATACGTTAATTTTGTTTCTCCAGATGGCAAACCATCTAGCAAAACATCCTCATCATCCCAAAGAGTTACTGGTTCAAAGCGACCACATGAATCAATCTCGATCATATATATATGCATTGAAGATTCAGTAGAATTCTTTATACTGAGTTGAAATCTATCTTTATAACCGATAAAACAACCAGTAGTTTCACCAATTTTCTCCTGCTTTGCTTCCTTCAACTGACTACTTTTGGGACCTACTAGAATAGCTACTTCAAGAGGAAATTCTACCTCTAGAATTGCTAGTACAGGTTGCCAACAGTAAAACTGTGCTTGTAGATTCCAAAGATCATTATGTGAAAGCAGAATAACTCCATCTTTTGGATTTAGTTCTAAAAGCTGATCTATAACCTCAGCAGACCTTTTAAAGTCATTGTCCAAAAATTTCAGTCTATACTCTAAATACAAGGCTTCAGGGCTAGATGTTGTAAGAGAAATAATCTGTTTAACAAGATCCTTGAAAGTAGTAATTTCACCGCTTTGAAAAGCTGAGAAAGCACGAGCTTTAAGAGCATCAAAGCTTTGATCTCGTAATGAAATTACCATTTCACCTCGATCATCATGATAAAATGAGCCAAAGTCTGGAGTTTGCTTTGACTCCGAAGCTTGACCAACTTTTTGCTGAATAAATAACCCTAATTCTGAAGAAGTTATCAGTCCATTTCCATCTAAATCTGCTTTGCCCCAGTTGAAGCCATCAACTAATGTGCCAGTAAATAGTGAGTGACCAGGAATAGGGCCCCCATCCAGTGCAAGTTGTTCCCGTCGAGCAGAGGTAATCACTTTGCGACTGATCCGACTGCTGAGGTCTTTTTCGTAGCGAACTGCATCCCGAAAGCTTTTCATCGCTTCACCCAAAGCGAAACCACTGTGGCAAGAATCGAGAATGACGAGGATATGTCTTGCAGGAAGTCTGCTGATGGACTGAAGGAGTGGATCAATTTGAATGTAATCACCCCAAACTTCCTTTGGCCCTCGTGCTTCTACTGGAACGATAAACCCAGTTTCTCCAATAACTCTGCCGCCTATTTTGTCAACACGGGTATGCCCATGCCCTGCAAAGAACAGCACTAAGTTATCATCTTCCTGTAACTCGTCACGAAGCTGATCCTCAATCAGAGATGTGATTGCTGTTTTGGTTGCTGCTTCATTGAGCAATGGAGATATCGGTGCTGAAAATCCCAGCTTGTCAATAAGGGTTTGTTGTAGCCCGATCGCATCTTGAACTGCATTCTTGAGTTTTTGCCAGTGAACATATTCGTTAATGCCAATTACGACGACAAGCGATCGCCCTTGCTCGACAGGTTCAATTTCAGTGGCAACAGCTACAAGCTTACGTTCTATATTTGATGTTTCGTTTGTTTGCTCAGTCATGTTGTTTATACTTTGATTGCAGGAAACCATACCTGTTTTTGTTTAAGAGGGAAACCTGATTGAAAAATAAATTTTATATTTACAACTGAACTCAGAAGACTAAATTCAAAATTAATATATTTTTATTTCTCTGGATAAATTATTAAATAAGTTAGAAGTCATTTATACTAAAGTATTGATTACTTGACGTTTACTATATCTTTGATATTTTTAAAAATTTGTTTCTACCCTATAAATAATTGACCTCATTTTCATATTTTTTATCTCATTAACATCAATAGTTGGGAGATAATCTTTTGCACCTGGCTTAGGAGGAAACATAAACCATTCAAGTTTTTGAGGTGACGTAAATAGCCGTATCTCACCTATACCAGGCTCTTGCCCTGGAGTAAATGGATAAGTCAATTCAATTGTTTCTGGCATTAAACCATTTAGCATAGCCTGAGATTTTAAGAGTATAACTGAATCGAGGAAACCTGATGGAGTAATTTGAATCGCATAGACATATACTGGAAAATTTGTAATATTTTTTAAGCAAACTTGAAAAATAGCGTTGTTTGAAATAGAATATCCTTGCACCTCTCCAATAGCTTGCTCATAAACAGGCTCAAGCGATGCTGAATTTTTGCCAGTTAATACTGTGAAGTCAATACTAGATTCAATTTCATTAATTTTAAGAACAGGCATCCAGTATGGGAGATTATTTTTTAGCTCCCATAAAGCATTTTCTGAGAAGGGAATTATTCCTTTAACTAAGTTAAGCTGCGAAAGTCTATCTATGATTAGATTTGCCTTCTCAAAGTTTCCTTCAATAACCACCAACCTGTACTCTAGGTAGAGTGCTTTAGGACTAGAGGGTTTAAGAAGTATTAGCTGTTCAACAAGCTCTTTAAAAGTTGTCAATTGGCCACTATCCAATGTAGAAGAAGCCCGATTTTTGATCTGCTCAAAACTTTGATTACCTAGAGGGATAACCATAACCATCTCCCCTCGTTCATCCATATCATCACAAAATGTCCCATAGTCGGGAGTTTGTTTTTGATTAGATCCATTACCAACTTGGCTCTGGAGGAAATGCCCTAATTCAAAAGATGTAATGAATCCATTAGCATCTGTATCAGCCTTATCCGAGTTAATACCATCAATTAATGTTCCAGTAAATAGAGAATGACCTGGAATAGGCCCACCATCGAGCGCAGTTTGTTCATAGCGGGCTGAGGTAATCACTTTGCGACTCATTCGCTTGCCCAAATCTTCTCTATATTGGATAGCATCCCGATGTATAATCATCGCGTTGCCCAAAGCAATGCCACTAAAACAGGAATCCAAAATTACCAAAATATGCCTTGCGCGAAGAGTGCCAATATCCTGTAGAAATCGCTCAATCTTGATATAACTGCTCCAGGATTTGTCTGCTTCTACAGGAACAAGAAACCCTGTAATCTTGCCTCCTCTTTCAACACGAGTGCTTCCATGACCAGCGAAAAACAATATCAAACTATCGTCTTCTTCCAAAAAGTTATATAACTGATCCTCAATCAGAGATTCAATTGCCATCTTAGTTGCAGCACTATCTAGAAGAGGGGAAAAGTTAGGTGCGGTAAATCCCAGTTTATCAATAAGAGCTTGTTGAATTCCTACTGCATCTTGAACAGCATTCTTGAGTTTTTGCCAGTGAACATATTCGTTAATGCCAATTACTACGACAAGCGATCGCCCTTGCTCGACAGGTTCAATTTCAGTAACCACAGGTATAAGCTTGCGTTCGAGGTCAGAGTTTTCGTTTGTTGGGTTAGTCATAGTGCTATGGTTGATTTGAATTAGAAGGTTGTTTGGGATTCTTTAAAACAAGATGAAAGCGATCGCTCTCTACTTTACCAGCATTAAATAACTGTTGCTTTTATGGCTTTGCTCCTGGAAGATTACTCAAGCTACGACTCGCAACATCAGCACTAAGTCCCCACAGAATCAGTCCTAAATAATCGGCAAAAGGTCTAGCACCGAAAGTGGTGCCATTCTCTATATAAAGAGAACTGATACCCGCAGCCGATAAGCCAACAAGCAAAGTTAGAGATAGTAACGGACGCACCACCCAGAAAGTTGCTTCAGCACGAACCTGATCGGACACACCAGAAAGATTAACCAAAAGCTGTTGGAGTTTACCTAATCGACTGGGTATAGTCTTTTCCCCAGCCGGTTGGTTTATGCGATCAGTTGCAACTGTAATATTTTCTACCGATCGCTTATAGGCTTCAATACTGGAATTTCCTGCTCCTCTGGCACCAATTTTGTCTAAGTCCGAACTAATTTCCTCTAATACTTTTTTCGCATCGGCATCTTTTCCCTCAGCAATACGTAGCCGAGCTTGTTTAATTTTTCTTACGTATTCATCTTCGTCCGCAGGAAAATCAGTAGGAGAATTCTGTGCTTGCTGATTAAACTGATCTTCTAGTGCTTGCAGTTTGACTAGGGTTTCGAGGCGATCGCGAATTGTTTGCACTTGAGTTGGTACAACATCCAATCGCTCGCGGACTACAAGTGTGCGAACTTCAGTTACCATACCTGCTAATAACTGTTTATTCTGATCTTCTAATTTTGCCCCGGCAATATCTGCTTGCAAACGGTAGACTTCTTCGAGTGCTTTTGCTTGTGGCTCACCGCGCTCCTGCATATACTTGAAAAGTCTGCCCAAAACCACACCAAATAACAGAACAATCAGTGGAAATAGCGGGCCACTCCGAGCGCTTAAGTTAATTGGCAGAGAGAGGCGATCGCTACGATTTTGCAGGGTCAGGTAAACTGCTCCATTATACTGATCGGGAGGTATTACAGAACGCCCAAGGATGAGCGGGATGCTGATAATTTGATTGGCAGGTAGGGTTTTGATATCTTGAGAAAGAGAAATAGCTTGGTTATTAAGCTGATACCCTGTAAAATCACCTTCTACAACTACTGCTGTGTTGAGAATATTAACAGGAACCAAAGTAGAATTATCAAAACGAAGTTCGCGTTGGTTGATATATGCGCTAGCAGGTAACAGTAGCCGAGCTAAAGCGCAGTCTAGCCACCCTCCACAATTAACTAGCTGAAGGCGGATTTGCTCTGTTCCCTTCAATGGCAGCAATTTTGGGACTGCATCAGGCTTTGTTGTTTGAGGTATTACTGCTGTTACAGGCTTTTGTTCATTCACTTCAGGCGCAGACTCTGTTTGTGCAAGGACTGGTGCTTGCATTAGAACAAGAGATAATAGTATTGTAGGCAGCAGTTGTTTCATCTATATAACCTTCTCGTTAATACCAATGCAAGCTGTAAGGGTAGAGGTGCAGAGGCTTCTTGTCAGACATCGCCCTTGCTGCACAGGTCAAGCTCTGTAAATATTGGGTTGAATAAGTGATGTCAGTATCACTTATTTGGTTGATTTATTCAATCATCAGTTTAGGTTATTACTTGAGGTCAACGTCAAAAGTCTTCATCAAGCGGCATCTGTTGGTTGAATTTGCCAAAGCCTGATCTCCAAGTCATCGCCGCCACTAGCCAGAAGATTTTCATCATTTGGGCTAAAAGCGACAGCACGAACTTCACCCAAATGGCCAGTGAAGGTTTGAAGAATCTTTCCTGTTTTTAAATCCCAAATCTTCACAGTATAATCCGCACTAGCACTAGCAATTTTTGTACCATCTGGACTAATAGCAACACACCAAACACGACCTGCATGACCTTCGAGGATGTGGGATATCTTTTTCATTCCAGTTGTTAAATCCCAAAGTTTGATTGTTCTATCTGCTCCGCCACTTACCAATGTTTGACCATCAGGGCTAATTGCCACCGATAAGACTTCACTCAGATGAGCGTGGGCGATGATATGGAGTGGCTGATTAGAATTCTCATTTAATTGCCAAACTTTAATCGTGCTATTGACACTACCACTTACCAACATTTGTCCATCTGGACTGAAACTCAGGGAAATAACTGGACTGCTATGTGCTTGGAACGTGCGTATCCATTCGCCAGTTTCCAAACGCCATAATGATACTTTGCCATGCTCTGCTCCAGTTGCAAAAATCGGACGTTGGGAATCTGGGCTAATGGGCAGGGAATGAACAAGGGTAATGGGCTTGGAAGATGCGCGGATGGTATAACGGCAGTCTCCAGTTTTTTTGGTTGTTAGTTGATTTTCATCCCAAGCTTTGACATTACCATCTGCACTACAACTCAGCAATAGTTGTCGATCTGGGCTGATGCCAACGCCCTTAACTCTATCTCGATGACCTGTGAGTAAATGTAAAAGTTGCCCCGTTTCTACATCCCATAATCTGACTGTTTTATCGTTACTGCCACTCAATATTGTTTTGCCATCGGGACTGAAAGCCAGAGAACGAATCCAGTCTGAATGACCAATCAGGGGTTCAAGTTGAGATTTATTGGTAGGCACCGGAGGATTTGCAGATGCAACAATAGTATTGAGATTCTGTTTTTTCTTCAGTACGGGAATCAAGTGGTCGGGAGAGACTAGAGTTTGCCTATCTTCAGGAGACTGAATTGGGATCAGTTTACGGCTTTGAAGGGAGGGAGAAGAAAGCTCCATCTGAATTGAGTTGCACCCTAGCTCATAGGCAACTTCAACAGTTCTTCCAGCCCCAACGCTATCATAAAATCCTATGGAAAAGGCGATCGCTGCTTCATCCCCAATTTCGCGGCTCATACCAATCACATAATTAATATGCTGGATAAGTGCGTCTGCTTGGACTTCAGAGTAACACGCATTCAGCAGGATACACTCTACGTTGTCCGAGAATTGTTTAAATAGTTTTGAAAGTGCATCACTATTGACAAAATGCTCATTCCCCTGATCATTCTCTAACACCAATCCGTCTTTTCCACTGCCATGTCCACAAAAATGAACAATTTGTGGTTTTACCTCCAGCATGGCGCGTCTCAAGTCGCTGGGGCGGACTGCTCCCCGTACTTCGATGTCAAATTCATCGCGGTTTGGCGATAGCTTCAGTCCTTCTCGAATATCTCGGATTTCTCGATCCAAATCAAGAACTGAGGTTCCTTTGGGATTAGATGCCAGAATTAAAATTCGTTTCATGCTGGATTGCCTACCTCTACCGAACAACTTCAAACAGATCGTGAACAGGAGTTGGGGCTTGATCGCTTAAGTTTTCTGTTTGCACTCTCACTCGATAAAGTCCAGGTTGCAAGTGATCGATTATCAATAGCCAGTCACGTTCTCGTTCCACAAAGTCAAGATTGACAGCAGGTTGCTCATGCGAAACCGATGTGATTTCGGCTTGAAGTTTTCCAAATGAGATTGCCCCCGTTACTCTTGCCCGAATGCTTACAGGTTCATCGGGTAAATACAAATCATCTAAACTGAGACTGATAGCTGCCTGGGCAGCTCTTACATTTGCCAAATCAAACTGACTCAACTCTAAACATTTGAGTAGGTTTTGTAGCACTTGCTTTTGATTTTGCAATGCGCCATGCTGTTCAGCAATGAAAAAGTTATCAAAGTTCTTTGATCGCTCGATCGGGATAGCCGAAACTTGGGGAACCGTACCGTCACCATCACTTAAGTCAAATCGATTGTGAAGTATACCTGGCAAATCTTCACTTGCCGTCAGCTTGCCGTTTTCCAGAATGGCAGATTGCAAGGTTGGCTGCTGCACACCAGCGATCGGCACAACAGTAAACGACTGGCGGTACTCCTCAAGTTTAAGGTGTTGTTCTACGGCAGTTTCAATTTCTCGATAAAACGCTAAGGCATCTTGCGCTTTACGTTTATCGATGTTAGGGAGTCCGTCAGCTTCCGCAATACGCTTGTAGCTTTCTCCAATTTTGACTACTTCGTAGATAGGTAGGAGTTGATAAATGGAAGTGAGCGATCGCATTACCTCTGTGAGATCGAGAAATTGCTGCTTGTAGCCATTTGCCAAAAAGTTTACGGCTTTGAGAGAACCGCGATAGGGCGTACCAAAGGTGAATAAGGCACGAGAATCACGCCAACCTTCTAAGACTTCCAGGTAATAGCGAGAGACTAAACCTCCCATACTATGAGCCATCAAAATAACTTTAGCGTCAGAAGCTCCACTGGCTTCACGCCAACGTTTTAGACGCTTATCGATCAGTTTTTTCAAGATGTGTGCATTGGCCCGATTATCCCGTCGCCAGTCGTAGGGAAACTGGTAGAAGTTGGCAGCTTTATCGTCTGGATCGTTATAGATATCGCCTAGAGTAACGTTAAAGTTGTCTGTAATCAAACGTGAAGTTTGAGTGTAACCGTCAATTTTCCAAAATCCCGGAATGAGATGGGTGTCTTGAATCAGTGAAGTTGCTCGAATGCCATCGCCTAAGCTTTCAGCGATCGGATCATCTTGAGCTAATTTGAGGCTGTGGATTGTGTTACTTAAATTAGTTAGTACTTGCCAGATCGCCTGACCTGAGACTGCCCAAAGGTCGTTGCCATCTTTTTGTAAGACGCTTCCCAGAATGCCGGGAAGGATGACGATCATATCTTTCATGGGGGCTTTATTAGCCATAGTGTTCTTTTATGTTATTGAGTGGAAATTGATTTGCGCGATCGCATACTAATTTTGTCATTTAAGTTTACTTGTTGCAAAAGGATGTACAAACAAGAGATAAAAATTCAACCCTCACCTAGCTTTGGCATGAAGGTAAGTAAGGAATTAAAGTTTTCGTAGATTAATCCATTAAAGAACATACTTCCCTGAGTTGCTTCTCAATTCGATCCAATTGAATTGCTGTAATCTTTTGCTGGACTTCAAATTCTATTTCTTCATTTAAATCTCTACGTTTTAGGTGTTCCACCGATTCACAAACTTTAAATATTTGTTCTTTTAGATTAGCAATCAACGTTGCTAACTTTGAAGCAAAGGTGGATAAATTTAGCCTTTTTTTCTTCAAAAATAAATTATTAATTTCTTTCTCAAAATCAAATACCCCTGATTTAAAACCTCTTTCTTTATCATTATCAAGATAGCCTTCTAAAGCGTTAAGAACACTAACAAAAAATATTCTATTCTCTCCTTTTTGAGTATAAAATGTTAACTTAGAAAGTGCATATTCTTTTACCTGTTTTTCATACTTTTTGGGTATTTCATCAAACCTGTTACAGACAAAAAAGAGATCTTTATCATAAACGATTTTAAAATCCTCAATCAAATCGATTTCAGTTCGATTAGCTAATGTCTCACATGAAAAGACAAAAACAACGGCATCAACTACATCAAATGGTTCAAAAAAACCGATACAATATTTCTCTATCACTTCTGAAAAATTTAAGTGGTCATTAAAGCTTGGAGTATCTATAATTTCCATTTCAATTTTGCCAAGTTTGGAAGGATAGAAAATTTAGACTTTTTCATATGGACTAATAGATTCAATTTTTTCAGGATAAACTATATAATCCTTAATTGAGTCGTCAGATATTTGTACTGGCTCATGGCGACAACCATCTTCAGATTTTCGATAGTGTAAAACAACATGAGGATATACTCCCCACTTAACTTCGGTTATGACATTAGTACATGGCGTGGCGTATGCAGGAAGAATGTCAGGGGAGCATCTCAGTTTTTGAAGTGGCTCAAACCGACAATAATCCATTGAGGTAAGCACAGCGATGGGCAAGAACTTGAGGCACATTTTCTCGTTTCCATTGCGCCCCAGAAATCTTTGTTCGACGGTCAATCTGTTTAACGGCAGATTCAACTGACCCAGAACCAATTGAACAAATTTCTTCAGCTTGGTGATATTCGTAGTTAATGATACGATGGCAATGCTTATCGAGATAACGGCAGGAATTTTGTACTTGTTTACCCCGACAACCAGTAAATAAAGCTTTGGTTTCTTCTACTTGACCTTTCCATAATAAGGCTTGTGCTTGTTTCAACCGTTTTTGTGAACCCCCAATTTTGTGAAGGTTTTCTATCAAGTGAAACCAATCAAGTATTTATCGGCGCTGTACATCAGGGGCTAGTTGGTCAACGATATTCCAAATACCATCATGTCCATCACCAACACAAGTAACAGTGCTAGCTAGTGGTTGATGATTAACCCAATCAATGACAACCTGATTATCTTGAAAGGACGTTCCCACCATTCCATTGTGATGTAAGCTAATCGCTTTATAGCCAAGCCAAGCGCATATTTCACCTTCAGTAGTACGAACACGAATGTTTCCACCATCGACGCTTAATTCTTCAACTGTGTTTTCTTGTATCGGCAATTCAAAGTTTTGACGATGCACCAATCTCTGTTGGCTGCTACGGGAAACTTGTACGCCTGTAAAATACTCAATATCTGCTGCTGCATCTTCATAGCTGACATTAGCACTCACACGTAGACAGCAAATTTCCAGATAAGGACTCAATTGATTACTGTTCGGGACTTCCAATTGCTGCGCCTGCTTGCTTGTTATTGGCAATTCTCCCAAAATACTTTTCAGTCGTCGTTGATATCCTGCGCTTGTGCCTGTAATCGTTTCGATAAAAAAACCCCTACTTCTGGCATGACGTGCTTCTGCATTTGACTTCGCACTGCCTCTTCAATTCCTGCAAGGTTTGTTAGCCTTTCTGGTGACGATATCTTCATACAATATTTTAGCGTAGGCGTAGCCCGCCGCAGGCATCGCCTGAATATGTTCTTGAAGAGCTTGCTTTTTTTCTGGGGTCATCGGTAAGTAAATACACTCGTCTTACCTATCCTGACTGATTTTCGCCTTCTTTGCAAAAAACTGGGATGCTCCCCCTAATTCAACCCTCAATTCATCGAGAAGAAGCTTTTCGTAATCCGCTAATATACGATCTTCTAAATACTCTCTAACTTGATCGCGGTACTGTTTGACCTTGGAGTCTGCCTCCAGTGATTTGTCGATATCCAGTTGAATTACAGCCGCCCTTCTTCAGAAAGTGTCGAATTAGGAACAGATGCGAGAGATGGTTTTCTTTTGAAAATTGGTTTCAAGTGTTCTGGAATCACAGTGGTCGCAACCACATTTATTACATTCAGTTTGCGATCTTGTACAGTCTCTGCCGATCGTACCTTTGAACTACCGGATATCTCAAGCTGAATAGCATTACGACCAAGCTCGAACGCTTCCTCAATCGGACAGTCATATCCCAATCCACGATAGAACCCCTTCGAGAAAGCGATCGCGGCACAACTCCCCCATCTAGATATTCCACAGCTTTACGGTTAAGTCTGCACTCGCACTAGCAATTTTAGAACCATCAGGGCTAATCTGCCACAGACTACACTTGACCTGCTTGATCTTCAATGATATGTTTGGGCGATCGCCTCAATCCTTAAGACCCGCTTCAAAACCGCCGTTAGGAGGAGTTTGCAGTAACTTAATTAGACTATTGAGTAATAGTCAATATTACCTGTTTTGTTGTCCATTCAGTACTAGGAGATGCGGCGACAGTTAACTTGCGAGTTTGGGGTTTTTCATGATCAATTGCAGCCAATAGTGCTTCTAAAGGATTTCTTGGAAGGATACCTGATCGCGTCTTAGATTTGAGTTGTGCATTTAATGATGGAAGCTCCAAAAACCGGAAGTTTGCTGCATCCAGTGTTCCAAAAACTTTGACAGTATTCTCTACCTTGTTACCTTCACCATCAAGAGCAGGCTTTAATGGCACAACTTTATCTCTACCAGGTTCCAGCGTAATGAATGTCTCTGTTAGCGGAAGAATTTGCTCAATCGCCCAGTCAGCTTCCAGGTTTAGCGCTGCAACATTAAGTGTTTGGGTGGAATCGTTTCGGATAGATAGAAAGATATATTCACCAATTTTGACAGTTGGTTTGCTTGGATCTGCAAATGGTTTTAATTGATTCTTTCTAGGAATGGGATCACCTTTATCAAAAGTATTTGATGTTCCCAGCCATTCAACTGTTAACTTCCCAGATAACGGAGAGTCTGTATCTGCATTATCTAACTCTAAAGTAGCCTTATACTTTGCAAGATGGACAAGCTGCTTCACAATTGTTGCAGGCGCACCTGAGTCATCAATCTTTAAAGGCGAGTTGATATTTTTGAAAGGAATACCGCTACTATCGGAGATTTCGTATTCTCCGACGTTATTTACAGCAACAATATAATCAATTCCAGCATCATCATCAGTACTGACAAACTCTTCTGCCAATTCTACCCAACCATTTCCAGGTAGTGCATTTTTGATAGCTTCTAGAGCAGCATCTTGGCGTTCAAAAATTTCAGAGCGAAGTATATTGGAAGGTAGCTTTGATTGAGCCAGTTCCTCTAGTGTTGCTTTTTCCTGATGAAATAGCGAAACTTTACGCACAAGATTAATTGATGCAGAAATTTGAACAGCTTGATCTCCCTGTTCAACCTTCTGTTCCTTGCCTTCAATTCGTTCAAGTTTACACAGAGATTGAGTACTACCGCGCTGAATAATTCTGGCGATCGCAATTCGATTTTCTTTTTTGGTAAAATCAGTTGTCGTGCGAGGATAAATAGCAAACTCTGCTCCCTTGGAAACGCCATTTGCTTGCCCCACAGCTAGTACAACTTGGTTTTCCGTAGTTTCAGCGTTCAACTCGACTTGCATTACAGCTACTGTATTTACAGTCTCTCCAAACTCAGTCCCGAAAATTTTACGATTGCCCTCACCTAAGAGTATTGGCGTTTGTGTAGGAAACTGGCTGTGAATTTTCGCATTGATGCGCTCAAACAAATCCTTGTATGTTTGCCCAGGATATGGTTGCTTTAAAGTATCTAGTAGCCAATAGGTTAATGCACCATTTTTTTCTTTGGTTTCTCGGTTGAAAGGAAACTCAAAGGCAAATTCATTTTGACGACACGCTGCTAAAAGAACATAATCTCTTGACTCAGGTACTCCACCTGCTTTGAGTCCACGAGTTCCTGTGCCTGTTAAAGACTGCCAAGTTGCAACCAAAACTTCCGGTGGAGCAACAGGTTCAAAGCTATCTTTGAGAGGTTTGTCATCCTCAACATTCATACCTCGGATTTCTGCATCTCCCCGTGTTGCACCACCTGAATGGCAACAGTCCAACACAAGAGTAACAGTAAGTTTTTTATCTACCAATTCTTTCAAGAGTTGAGCAAGTTCCAAATCGCGGACGTACTGCCCTTCTGAAGTCCCAATATCAGTAGGTACTAGTCCTTCATCGATTTCACCAGCCCCTTTAATGTCAGGAAACACTGTTTTCGCCCGTCCCCCATGCCCAGAATATTGGATGTAAACCTGTGCCCCCTCTGGAGCGGTTTCACCTAATTTTCTAAAACTATCTACTATATTTTTGCGAGTGGGTAGTTTTTCTGGAGGTTCCACAGGCTGTTCTTGATCTGGCTGGTCGGGATTGATAGAAGCCGTCAGCTTTAAAATCTGAGTTTTTGGAACTTTCCTAGTATCTTTTAAAAAAGCCTCTACATGATTGATATCCCGTACACATCCCCCAAGGTTTTTGTAGCGACTGCCATCTGGTAGTCTATTAGGCATATAGCAATCAATGCCTATTAATAAAGCATATAAGTTTGGTATTTGATTAGTTTCTTCAGCCATTTGGACTCCACAACCTTAATAGTTTTGTTCATCTTAAGAAAGCATTGCTGTATTAGCAGATGTTCTAGAGATGCATATTTCAGATATTCAAGAACATACGCTAATTCAGCAATGCATTGTTCAGCTTAAATTTGGGTCGAATCTCTGGGTAGCAGTTCAAGCCATTAACTCAAGAGTCTTAGATCCAACAAGTCCGTCGGCAGTCAAATTCTTCTGCTTCTGAAATTCCTTAACGGCTTTATCTGTTCCAGATCCAAAGACACCATCCGCTACTGAGATTGCAAAACCTCCTGCCTGTAACTTCTCCTGAAGTTTGCGTATATCAGATCCCTCCATTAGAGGGCGGCTGAGTCGCAGAATTCTAGGCTTGTTGTCCCAAGGTGCTATTGCAAAACCCGTTGCCGGCGAGCGATTTAAAGCGCTCTCAGTTTTAGGTCCCCAGCCGCCATCCTCGCCAATCTTCTCATTCGGATGATTCTTGTTCCAAAGTTGCTGAAAAGCTAGTATCGTTTCCTTCCGCAGGTCTCTAGCACCTTGTCCTCGATAGTCAATGTGTGGTGGATCGCCTGCCAGAGGCTCCCAACCAGTACCTTGTAAAAATGGTAACCAACCATCACGATCGTCAATATCAAGTGCCAAGCCACTTTGGTGATTACTTTTACCTGGTGCAGCTACAGGATTTGGATTTTCTCCCATTTTTTTGGCATTAAACAGCAGCATTTGCTGTGCGAGAGTTCGATAAGCTGAATTAACAACAAGTTTTCTACCTCTTTTTTCAATAGCCTTTTTTAATCCCAGTTTAGCTGCGGGTGGCACGAAAGGATATGCTGCATCTCCCAACTCGACATCTAGATCGTCAAAACTGACTAAAGCATTTGGGACAATGAGATTGATCTGATAAATTAATTGCTGAGATAACGCATTGAGGACGGAAGTATTTGCTCTAGGAGCATCTTTGAGCAAACCATTAAAACTTGCTTTCGGTGAACTTTCCTCAAATTCATGAATTTCCAGACAAGGTTCAATAACCAAGTTATCCAATTGATCAAATGTATCGTTGATAGAGTCGCTCATTTTTACCTCTTTATTTATTTAGAAAAGTAAACAATCTACAATCCAGTATTCTTTGAGTTTTAGCACTGACAATTCCATCTTTCAACCTACCAATTGCTAAAATTGCCTCACCTCTTGTCCATTTATTTGCAAAAAAATCCGTCTGGTTTAACCTCAATCCCAACTGTTTCAAGACTTTTTGAACCTGACGAATATCTTCAATTGAAACTTTGACAGCATCATCTACGAATGACTTAATATTCTTCTAAATTCTTTCGTAGTCAGTTTCTAATTGCGCTTGATTAATCGTCTTGTTATAAAAAACCTTGTGCAATATAAACAGTTTGAAGATATTTGTAGTTCAGTTTTTCCAAAGTCCATTAGTTCATAAACCTAGAGCTTGTAAAGTTTTTGAACCTGCCTCACCATCCACTGTCAACCCGTTCTTTTGTTGAAATTGTTTGACTGCTACATCTGTGTCATTTCCAAAATAACCATCAACTTCAACACTAAAACCAGCTTTGACTAAGGCTTTCTGAAGTTTGACAACATCATCCCCTTGAATGAGAGATTGACCGGGTGCAGCCAAACGCAGCACTTTTTGTGGCTCCCAAGCTTTAGCCAATTCCCAAGGCTCACTCAAAAATAAGGAGCGTTCAGCTCTTCTGCGGCGTGATAGACCTAGCAGTGCTTGACCACCAGCTTTGTCCCATACCAAAAACTGGTCTGCTGCTTCTTGGTACTTGCCTTGATTCAATAGCTTCAAAAGTGTTGAGTCAGACAAAGCACGAACACCTACGTTGTAGCTAAAACACACCAAGGCTGAATGTTGATTGTCATTTATTTGGACTTTGACAGCATTGGCTACCGCAGCTTCAAATTTACTCAATTCTTTTTTCAGCATTTCCTCAGCTTCTGCCTTGGTAATCACCATGCCCTGGTGGACACCTTCTGTAGCCCCCCAACCTATAGTCCAAACGTTAACTGGGTCTAGATATGCGTTTAAATACAATCCCTCAAATGATTGTAGTAACCTCAATCCTTCTGCGTTAATTCTTTTTATTGACGATCGCGGTTCTGGCACACCTCGTGGAACTGCATCGTCCGGTGTAACTGTAAAAGTCTCTGCTTGAGTGAACTGCAAAGCTTCAATCAGTAAGTCCACTTGTCCTTTAGTTTCTGTTACTTTGACGAGGGTCTCGTCTTCCAGTTCTGACAAAGTACCATCTTGAAAGATTTGTAGTCGTTTAATCATGTAAATATTTCTAGCTTTTGATTGGGTAATATACTGATATAACTAGACTCTGCTATTTAGTAACACACTGTATTAAAGTATTATTTCGGATTTTTATAAAAAAATATATTAATATATCTAACGAAATATATTTAACTTTTGTCAAGTATATTTACTGATGTTAAGGTTAATTTACATATTTTCATTTGACATAGCATCTTCATCAGCAGGGACAACAACATAGCTGATTTGCACTCTTCTGATACACATTGCAAGGAAAACAATGCGAAAAAGTGGTTCTGGCATTGAATACGTATGGTAGCTACACAACCAATTGGTCTAAAAACAAATAGGGTGCGATCGCTCTTTTAATGACTTTCAGGAGAAGCGATCGCCTAACTGTCTAGAGATGGAGGAAACTAACTCTGTGCTTAAACACTCTCCAGAAACTACAATTTATCCTGTTGATTACTCCCCAGTGCTAGACCAACATCCATACTAAAATCTAAAATCTAAAATCTAAAAGCTTGAGCTATAAAGTACTGTTTTATACAGCACCTTATTATACAGGACTTACGCAACTGGCACAGTGCGATCGCAACCTTATAGTACAAATATATTATTAAGAAGAGACGTGCCAAGACGGTATTGCTTAGATTAG